>JBIIYQ010000004.1:0-56935 GCA_044346745.1 Usitatibacteraceae bacterium
GATTTCAACGCAGCCTTTATAAACACATTAAAGCAGGAGAAAATCTAACTCGCAACCTCAACACGCCAATCCATGGCGTCCGGATTTTTGAGCCTCTCCACAAGACGTCCTAAACAGGAGCTTTCGTTTGTTCGAGAGCGAAAAGGCAGTGGTAGATTCTGCCGCGCCGGATGCACAGCCAAGCGACCCCTCCCCGACATGGGAGGCGAGCCTGATTTTTGACGTCGCGGCGGCCAGCCGCTCTTGCTGCAGCTATCCGCTGTTCAACGCATGCAGCGCCGTCTGCAAGATCGACGCACTCGGCCAGTGACTCGCAAAGTAGAGCCGGATACGACGCGTATTCTTGATGATGACCGCAGCCGGTTTCAGCAATTGATTGCGTAAGGTATGAATCTGCGAATCGGCTAAGGGTGTACCTTTGAGGGCCGGATGATTGTGGGCTGGGAGGTACATTGGGAGGAGTCGGCTGAAAAGGCTTCGACGTTGATTGGCAAAGCCTGCCTGAGCCAACGCGTTAGACAAGATCAACTCGCGCTGCACTCGGAAAACGGCAGCCCGATGAAAGCGGCGTCGATGCTGGCAACGCTGCAAAAGCTGGGCGTAGTGCCTTCGTTCAGCAGGCCCAGCGTGAGCGATGACAACCCGTACTCGGAGGCCTTGTTTCGCGCGCTCAAGTTCACGCCAGCGTATCCGCGCAAGCGGTTTGAAGATTTGGAACAAGCTAGGGCGTGGGTGCAGGCATTTGTGACTTGGTACAACACACAGCGCCTCCACAGCGGGATTCACTTTGTGACGCCTGAGCAAAGACATACGGGCCAGAACAAAGAGATTTTGCACAAACGCAAAGCGGTTTACGAAGAAGCCAAGTGCAGCACGCCGGGGCGATGGAAGTCAGGGCAGACGCGCAACTGGGAGCGCATCAAAGAGGTGTGGCCGAATCCGCCAAGGGAGCATCTGAGAACGCCAGAAAAAGTAGCGATGGCCGTTTAGAAAAGCGGACAATTTTGTTGACAAACACCGAGGGTGAGCGTTCGTAGCCGTTCGACCAAGGTGTAGGCCAGTGCCGAGAGTAGGATGGAACTGGTTGGCATTGAAGCACTGGCAACTCGTGCAGGTGGCAAACAAACCCAGTTCGGTGCAATTTGGCGGCGGCGCTGCTCCTCTTTTTTGTGTTGATTCGATACCTCCATTCGATACCTCCACCATTGAAGCGATATGGGTCACCGCCCATTTCTGTCTACAACTTCGGTGAAATACTCGGGCTAGCTTGGCAGGGCCGTGCATGACTTGCGAGGGGCAAAAGAAACAAACGCCAGTCAGCAAGCTGACTGGCGTTTTGGTTTGTTTGGTCGGAGCGACAAGATTCGAACTTGCGACCCCTTGCACCCCATGCAAGTGCGCTACCAGGCTGCGCCACGCTCCGACTGTCCAAGACTATACAAACTAGGGGGTTCCAAGCATCGACAGGATGCTCTTTAGCTCACTGCGGACTTCGCGCATTCCCAGTATCCGCGTTGACGAATGCGATAAAGCGGACTTCGGCGCAGTGACCGGCGCTTCGGCAGCATCAATCCGACTGCGTGCGCCATTGATGGTAAAGCCGTGCTCATAAAGTAATTCGCGAATGCGGCGAATCAAGAGCACTTCGTGGTGCTGATAGTAGCGTCGGTTGCCTCGACGCTTCAGTGGTTTCAATTGGGTAAATTCTTGCTCCCAATACCGCAGCACGTGCGGCTTCACGCCGCACAGGTCGCTGACTTCGCCGATGGTGAAGTAGCGCTTCGCGGGGATTGTTGGGAGGCTATTGGAGGGCAGCGTTTCCATTAAAGGACTTCTCCACGAGGGTCTTCAATTTTTGGCTGGCATGAAATGTCACAACTCGGCGCGCCGTGATCGGAATTTCTTCACCGGTCTTCGGGTTGCGACCCGGGCGTTGCGGCTTATTGCGGAGCTGAAAATTACCAAAACCAGACAGCTTGACACTGTCTCCTCGTTCGAGCGCCATACGGATTTCTTCGAAAAAAGACTCAACCATGTCCTTGGCTTCGCGCTTGTTTAATCCAACTTTTTCGAACATCAAGTCGGCAAGCTCCGCTTTTGTCAATGTCATCTGAATGTTCTCTTTATTTTCTGAGACTTGCGCCGAATTCTTGAGACATTACATCAACAAAATTCGCAACCACTGTGTCGCATTGCACATCTGTTAAAGTTTTCTCAGTATCTTGCATAACTATGCGGAAGGCAAGGCTTTTTTTCCCAGAATCTAGGTTTTGGCCGCGGTACACGTCAAACAATGCAAGTTCGACTAAATTGGGTATTTTGAGTGCCAGAAAACGGTCAATCATGGCTTGTACCGGCACGGCATCATCAACCAAAACTGCCACATCCCGACGAACTGCCTGCATTTTTGAGATCGGCTGAAACCGAAGTTCCGCGCCAGTCGAAATCGCGGTAATGTCGAGTTCGAAGGCAAGCGGCGCTAGGGGTAAGTCGAAATGCTGCTGCCAGCGGGGGTGCAACTCCCCTACCCAGCCGACCGGCCTTCCGTCGATTTGGATGCTGGCACTACGTCCCGGGTGTAGTGCTGAGTGAACGAGAGGCACGAAATGGCATGAGTGGCTTGCCACAAGTGTCTCAACATCACCTTTGATTGCGAAGAAGTCGGTTTTTGCGCCCTTTTCCTCGCCCCACTGCTCTGGGAACCTTGCGCCGTAGGCCAGTCCGGCTATGCGCTCCGGCTGGTTTGCCAAGTCTGCTTCCGAACCCGTAAAGCATCGGCCAATTTCAAATAGCTTGGCACGTAGCTCACCGCGATTGAGGTTGTACTGCAGGGATTCGATGAGCCCCCCCAGCAAACCGGTTCGCATGACGGCCATGTGTGCCGAAATAGGATTTGCCACGCGAACTGGCGATGAGTTGCCCATCAAACCCGTTTCGCGCTCCTCAGGTACGAAGCTGTAGTTAATGACCTCCTGGTAGCCCATTGCCGCAGCTGCGTGACGCAATACGCTGCGACTGCGCCTAGCCTCGGGGATCGACGTGATCGGCACGGTGGCGCGGGGCGGCGTCGCCGGTACGTTTTCATAACCATTGATGCGCGCGATTTCTTCGGCGAAGTCTTCCTCATGGTTCAGGTCGAAACGATAGCTTGGTGGCGTCACTGCAAACACGTCGTCTCCACCGGTGACCTTGCATTCAAGCCGCTCCAGAATCGCCTTCATTTGCCCCGCAGGGATTGGCATGCCGATGAGACGGCAGACGCGAGCGGACCGTACGCTGACGGCCTGCCGTGCCGGCATCTGACCAATGGCTTCAGTGATCGGTCCAATCGTAGTGTCGGCAGTACCGCAAATCTCTACGGCGAGTTTGGTGGCGTATTCAATGCCGTCTCGCGCGGAAGTCGGATCAACGCCACGCTCAAAACGATACGCCGCGTCGGAGTTGATACCGAGATCGCGCGTTTTTCCTTTGATCACATCGGGATCAAAGTAGGCGGCTTCAAAGAAGATGCTGGTCGTGGCGTCCGTTACCGAAGACTCGAGCCCGCCCATTACACCACCCATTGCAACCGGCCCGGTCTGGTTGGTGATCAGCAACATATCGGGTGCAAGCACCACGTGTTGCTCGTTGAGCAGGTTCATTTCCTCGCCGGCGTTTGGAAAACGCACATTGACCGAGCCGCTGAGTTTGTCGTTGTCGAACGCGTGCATGGGACGCCCACGTTCCAACGTCAGATAGTTGGTGATATCGACCAATGGCGAAATGCAGCGAAAACCCGCGCGCTCAAGACGCCGTTTCATCCACTCCGGCGTGGCGGCTCGGGCATTAATCGATGTGATGACCCGCCCTAGGTAATGTCCACACGCCTGTGGCGCAGAAATTGTCACCGCTCGTTGTGCGGTACCGGTCGATGTCACGGCTTCAATCTTTGGCAGGCGAAGCGGTGCGCCGGTTATCGCGGCGAGGTCGCGTGCGATGCCGATCATCGACAAACAATCGCCACGATTAGGCGTCATCTTCAATGTCAGCACAACATCATTTAGATCCAGATACTCGCGGATGTCTTTACCGATTGGTGCATCGGACGCGAGTGGCAGTAGGCCGTCGAGTTCCTCGGGTAGTCCCAGTTCGCTTGCAGAACAAAGCATGCCGTTGGATTCCACACCGCGCAAAACGAGTTTTTCGATCGGGAGGCCGGGCAGTTTGGCTCCGACCTTTGCGCAGGGCACACGCATACCAGCCGCGACGTTGGGGGCACCACAAACAATTTGTAGTAGTTCACCAGTGCCAGCGTCTACTTGCGTTACACGAAGCTTGCTGGCGTTGGGGTGCGGGGCAACTGATTTAATCTCGGCCACGACAACGTCGTGAAACGCAGCCGCTACTGGCGTGACTTCCTCAACTTCGAGACCTGCCATCGTCAATTTGTGCGCGATCTCTTCTACCGTGAGATCCACGGCAACCAATTCTTTCAACCAATTTACGGAGACTTTCATGTCGTTAACTCTTAGCGAAATTGGGAAAGAAACTTCAAGTCGTTCTCGAAGAACAACCGTAAGTCGTTAACACCGTACTTCAACATGGCGAGCCGATCGAGGCCCATGCCAAACGCGAAGCCCGAATACTGTTCCGGATCGATGCCACCGTTGCGCAGCACCTGCGGGTGCACAACACCTGCGCCACCAATCTCCAGCCACTTGATCTTTCCGCCCTTGTTCTCCCATTCCATATCTACCTCGACGCCTGGTTCAACAAACGGAAAGTAGGACGGACGGAAACGAATCTGCATGTCGTCGCGTTCAAAAAATGCGCTCAGGAATTGGGTCAGCGTGCCTTTGAGGTCAGCCAAACTGATGCCCTCTTCTACCCACAGGCCTTCGACTTGATGAAACATCGGGGAGTGTGTTGCATCGTGGTCGCAGCGATACACTCGGCCGGGGCAGATGATTCGGATCGGCGGTTTATGCGACTGCATGTGCCGGATTTGCACCGGTGAGGTCTGGGTACGAAGGAGATTCTTTGATCCTTCGATGTAAAACGTGTCCTGCATCGAACGTGCAGGATGATTCTCAGGCGTGTTCAGCGCCTGAAAATTGAAGTAGTCATTTTCAATCTCTGGTCCATCGGCCACGCTGAACCCCATGGTGGCGAACAACGCCTCGATTCGTTCTTGTGTCCGAGATACCGGATGCAAACCGCCCAGTCCGATGGACCGACCAGGCAAGGTGACGTCGATTGCCTCGGCCGCGAGTTTGGCATTTAGCTCTGCATCTAGGATGCGCGACTTGGCCGCGTTAAGCAGTGCCTCAACCTGGCCCTTCACCGCGTTGATTGCCGCGCCCGCTTCTTTCTTTTCTTCCGGCGGCAACTTGCCCAACGCCTTGAGTTGCTCGGTCAGCGAACCCGTTTTGCCGAGGAACTTAGCTTTGGTTTGTTCGAGTTCCGGTAAAGAGCCCACTTGGCTCAGTGTTGCGTTGGCATCAGCGAGGATTTCGTCGAGGGTCATGATTTCTTTCTTGATACGCGGCTTGCAGGACGGCGAACAAATAGTCAGACGGCAGGAACATAAACAAAAAGGCCCGCTGTTGCGGGCCTTTTGCGTTGCGTTACTTTGCGATTACGCGGCAAGCCCGGCTTTGGCTTGCTCGATAAATCGCGCAAATGCGGGTTTGTCCATCACCGCCAAGTCAGCCAAGACTTTGCGATCGACTTCAATAGAGGCTTTTTTCAGGCCGTTCATGAATGCCGAGTAGGTCATGCCGCCATCACGCACTGCGGCGTTGATACGGGCAATCCACAACGAACGGAATACGCGTTTTTTGTTGCGACGGTCGCGATAAGCATATTGTCCTGCCTTCATTACCGCTTCTTTGGCGATACGGAAGACGGTAGAACGGCGGCCGCGGAAACCCTTGGCTTGGTCTAGGACTTTCTTATGACGGGCGCGGGCGGTGACACCACGTTTAACTCTAGGCATGGCGGACTCCCTTACGCGTAGGGCAACATCGCGCGGACGTGGCCCATGTTAGTTGCATGAATTTCTGTTGTCCCACGCAATTGACGCTTGGACTTCGTCGTCTTCTTGGTGAGGATGTGGCGTTTAAACGCCTGCGAGCGTTTGATCGAACCTGATCCACGCGCTTTAAAGCGCTTGGCGGCTCCGCTCTTTGTTTTCATTTTTGGCATGATGTTTCCTAAGTTGCCTTACCGCAGCAGGTGGTGGAACCATTCCACGCTTTGAACCTGAAGTCGGCTTATTGGTACTGCCGTGCGTCTTTGTAATACCGAGGAGACGCTCCTCTTAAAACCGAAAAACTACGTTTTCTTCCGTGGTCCGACCATCATCACCATCTGACGGCCTTCCATTTTCGGGAACTGTTCAACCTGCCCCAGTTCCGCCAAATCTGCTTCGACGCGTTTCAGCAGCTGTAAACCCAACTCCTGGTGCGCCATTTCACGTCCTCTGAAACGTAACGTGATTTTTGTTTTATCGCCGTCTTCCAGAAACCGTTTCAAGTTGCGGACCTTGATGTTGTAGTCACCATCATCAGTACCCGGACGGAATTTCACTTCCTTGACCTGAATCTGTTTCTGCTTCAGTTTGGCTTCGTGCGCTTTTTTAGCTTCGTGGTACTTAAATTTGCCGTAATCCATGATCCGGCAAACCGGTGGTTTCGCGGTAGGCGCGATCTCCACCAAATCCAACTCTGCTGTTTCGGCACGCTGTTGTGCGTCCATCAGACTCACAATGCCAATTTGCTCGCCTTCGGGGCCAAGCAATCGAACCTCCGGAATACCTCTAATTTCCGAGTTGATTCGAACTTCTTTTTCGGTAGCGATAGAACTCTCCTAAACATTAACGACAATCTTGGGCAACCTGCGAAGGCCGCCTCAAGGGCTAAAAACTTTACGCAAGAGACGACTGATGACGGCTAGTGTTTTGCCGCCACTTCCTCTTTTACGCGAGATACGAAGTCTTCAAGTGACATTGGGGGGAGATTTTCACCACCGCCTTTGCCATCCCGGAGCCGTGCAGTCACGGTCTTGGCCTGCATTTCTTTATCGCCCAAAATCAGCTGATAGGGTACTTTTTGCAAGCTATGTTCCCGTATTTTATAGGAAATTTTCTCATTCCGCAAATCGGACTGGACGCGGATTCCGGCGGCTTTTAGGCCTGCGACCACCTCCGAAACGTACGCAGCCTGATGTTCGGTGACATCCATCGCCACCACTTGAACAGGCGCCAACCAAACCGGCAAGGCACCTGCGTGGTTTTCGATGAGAATCCCGATAAACCGCTCAAGCGAGCCGACGATAGCCCGGTGGAGCATTACCGGGGCAACCCGGTTGCTGTGTCCATCGACGTACTCGCCACCGAGACGCCCTGCCGTGTTGTAGTCGACCTGCATGGTGCCGCACTGCCACGAGCGACCGATGGAGTCTTTGAGGTGGTATTCGATCTTTGGACCGTAGAAAGCGCCCTCACCCGGCAACTCTTCCCAAGTTACGCCACAGGTCGTTAAGGCATTCCGCAGCGCATTTTCGGCGCGATCCCAGGTTTCATCCGAGCCAACACGTTTGTCCGGGCGCAAGGCAATCTTGATCGCTATGTCTTTGAATCCAAAGTCTTTATAGACTGAAAGTGCCAACCGGTTAAAGTCCGTACATTCCTGCTGGATTTGGTCTTCGGTACAGAAAATATGGCCGTCATCCTGTACAAAGCCGCGAACCCGCATGATGCCGTGCAACGCGCCGGAAGGTTCATTGCGGTGGCAGGAGCCGAATTCACCGTAACGCAACGGCAAATCACGATAGGAGCGCAGGTCCGAGTTGAATACCAGTACGTGACCGGGACAGTTCATCGGCTTAATGCCGTACTGGTGCTTCTCGGACTCGGTCGTGAACATGTTGTCTTGGTAGTTATCCCAGTGACCGGTCTTTTCCCATAGCGAGCGGTTGAGAATCTGCGGGCAACGAATTTCTTGATACCCGTTGTCTTGATAGACCCGGCGCATGTATTGCTCGACCTGCTGCCAAACAGACCAGCCCTTGGGATGCCAAAATACCATTCCCGGTGCTTCTTCTTGCATGTGGAAGAGGTCAAGCAACTTGCCGAGTTTGCGGTGATCGCGCTTCTCCGCCTCTTCGAGCATGTGCAAATACTGCTCTTGGTCTTCCTTCTTGGCCCAAGCGGTACCGTAGATGCGTTGCAACATCTCGTTTTTGGAGTCCCCGCGCCAGTAAGCCCCGGCGACCTTCATGACTTTGAAGACCTTTAACTTGCCAGTCGACGGCACGTGTGGACCGCGGCAAAGATCGGTGAAGTTACCCTCGGTATACAGTGAAACATCCTGGTCGGCGGGAATGGACTCGATGATTTCGGCTTTGTAAGCCTCGCCGATGCCTTTGAAATAAGCCACGGCTTCGTCTCGTGGCAGCACTTTGCGCGTAACCTTCTCGTCCTTCTTGGCCAGCTCCGACATCTTCTTTTCGACGGCAACGAGATCTTCCGGTGTGAACGGGCGCTTGTACGAAAAGTCATAGTAGAAGCCGTTTTCGATCACCGGGCCGATCGTCACCTGCGCCTCGGGGAAAAGTTCTTTCACCGCGTAGGCCAGCAAATGGGCGGTTGAGTGCCGAATGACTTCGAGCCCATCCGCATCCTTATCTGTCACGATCGCAAGCGCCGCATCCCGTTCAATCAGATAGCTGGTATCGACGACCTTGCCGTCGACTTTGCCGGCCAAGGCGGCTTTGGCCAACCCGGCGCCGATACTGGCAGCGACTTCGGCTACCGTAACCGGTGCCTCAAACTGTCGGACGGATTTATCTGGGAGTGTGATCGAAACCATGTGGAACCTCTTCAAATCTGAAACTGGAAAACAAAAAAGTGCTGACACAACCTACGACCGCAGCGCCAAAAAACAAAAAGCGCGGCTAGTGCCGCGCTTTTTTTGAATGAACAAGACAACACCACGCCGCGCGGCTAGCGAAACATCCCTTCCAGCGTAGTCAGCGGTCTCATAACCATAATCGTCTCGTCATCAGAATTGGTAGGCGCAATTGGACTCGAACCAACGACCCCCACCATGTCAAGGTGGTGCTCTAACCAGCTGAGCTATGCGCCTGTAGACCACTAGTTTAGCCGAAAAGCCCCACACTCGGCAATTGCAACCAATTGTGCAGACCATTATCGACACGACGCTTCGAGGCTCACATACAATTCACCTGCACCCATTGCGCAGCAAAGTATGCAGGCGCGCCCCCGAACCCTCCACCGAGTTACATGCAAATGGCCGGATCCAGCCTCCTCTTACTAATTGACGATATCGCCGCGATCCTCGACGATGTCGCGGTTCTCACCAAGGTCGCCGCAAAGAAGACGGCGGGTGTACTTGGTGATGACCTTGCCCTGAACGCCCAGCAAGTCGCAGGCGTCAAGGCCGAACGGGAGCTACCGGTCGTCTGGGCTGTTGCCAAAGGCTCGATGGTGAATAAAGCCATCCTCGTTCCCGCGGCGCTTGCCATCAGCGTCGTTGCACCCTGGGCAATCACACCACTTTTGATGTTGGGTGGTGCGTTTCTTTGTTACGAAGGTGTCGAGAAACTCGCGCACAAGTTCCTACACCCGGCCGAAGATACCGAGGCACATCGACAGGCGTTAACCGCCGCACTTGTGAATCCCGAGGTCGATTTGGTGGCAATTGAAAAAGAAAAAATCAAAGGCGCGATTCGCACCGACTTCATCCTGTCTGCTGAGATCATCGTCATCACACTAGGCACGGCGGCCTCCGCACCCTTTATGCAAAAGGTGACGGTGTTAACGGTCGTGGCAATCGCCATGACCATCGGCGTTTATGGATTGGTCGCGGGCATCGTCAAACTCGACGACGCCGGACTGCACATGATGAAGCGCGAAGGATTCGGAAGTCTCGCTGCGTTTATTCGCTGGTTCGGCAAGCGGATTCTGCAGGCTGCACCTTGGCTGATGAAGCTACTGTCGGTGGCGGGAACCGCCGCAATGTTCTTGGTCGGCGGCAGCATCTTGGTGCACGGCTGGCCGGCACTCCAGCATCTGTTTAGCACGGTGGGCTTGGTGTCAGGCGGAATTCCCTACATCGGATTGTTTCTCGATGCGGTCGTGCCGACACTTTTGGATGGCGTGTTTGGCGTGATTGCCGGCGCAGTTTGTCTAGCGGTCGTGTTTGCGATTCAAAAACTGCGTGGTAAATGACGCGGCGCTAGTCCTTTGCGCCGGCATCCAACCAATGTCGAATCGCCACTCGCGGTGCAACACCATGCAGCGGCAGCACCACCACATCGCCTGACCTGGCCCAACGTACCAGCTGTTTGGCCGCATCTGCTTCAGGAAGCACGGTGTGTATACGGCTCCGCTCCACATTCGCGGCAAGTAGCGTCGCCTCTAGCATGGCCGGTATTTCTCCAGGCAGCCGACCTCTCAGCATTCCGTCGATGTCTTTTAGGATGATGAGGTCCGGACTAAAGCCTGCCGCCATTTTTGCCAGCGCGTGAACATCCGCGTCCTCGCGATTGCCCGCTTGGCCGAGCAATAAACCCAACCTACCCCCGGTCTTCCGCTGCAACGCACGGGCAATCTGCAACACGCCCGATAGACCGGCCGGGTTGTGCGCATAGTCGAGAATGATTTCCACGCCGTCAATCGTCCAACGCTCGAGGCGGCCCGGATTGTCATGCCGAGTCGTGCCAAACGTCGCGAGTACATGGCGAATCGCGGACTCTGAAATGCCCAACCCTGTTGCAGCCAATACCGCCGCCGCGATGTTCGCAATGTTGTAGCGCGCCGTTCCTTCCGCGGTTAACGGCATACCGGCAACCGCGCCAAAATCTATCGTGTTCCCAGCATGCGCGAGCAACAGACAACCATCTCGTACGGCGCAAACGGTCTGCCCTGCTTCTCGCTGCGCAACTACACTTGGGTGGTGCCAATCCAGACCAAAAAACGCCTTCTTCTGATTTGAGTGGACAGCAGCGCCCATCAAGATGGCGTCATCCGCATTCAAGACCAGCGTACCGCCGCGCTCTACCGCTCGAGCCACGATGAGTTTGGCTGCTGCAAGATCGGCAAGACTATCGACGCCATATTCTCCAAAGTGATCGGCACTTATGTTGGTCACGACCGCAACGTCTGCACGTGAGACCGCAAGACCACGGCGCAACATGCCGCCACGCGCCGTTTCGAGTACTGCACAATCAACGCGCCGATCCCGTTGTACCGCTCGTGCACCCGCCGGCCCGGAGTAGTCGCCGAATAAGTTTTCTTCGCCGCCCACATACACGCCTTCGGTTGATGAGTATCCCGCGCACCAGTGGTTGGCAGCCGCCATCGCAGCGATCAAGCGTACCGTTGTTGTCTTGCCATTCGAGCCGGTTACCAAGGCTGTCGGAATGTTGTGTACTTGCGATCGGAGCGTTTCGAATGCGTCAGGCGAAGGCAACATCCCAACCGGCCAGGCGTGGTTGCCTTTGCCGCCGCCAATCGACCACGTCTCGTCGTCCAAAAAGCTGTCGAAGTGATGATCCGCTGCCTTGGTCAGCAGCACGCGCAACAGATCGTTTTGTTCCGCCTGCGCTTTTGCCTTGAGTCGTTTTAACGCAGTCGAGAAGTCGCCGATATCGTCTTGCACGTCACCAAACGCGTTCGACACAACTAGTGCGGGATTCAGCTCAGCAGTGGTCGTTTCCCAAGCCCATTCGTTCACCTCAGTCGCGGTAAACAATTGGTCTATCGGCGCCGATAGCGCCAACGAGGTCGTTTGGTTATGCAGTCTGGCCACACAAACCGGGCGGGACCAACCAAGCGCGTTGGCCAACGTTTCAACATGATGCTGCCATCGCTGATGTGCGGCGGGGTTCCGCGCCGCCGGCCCCTTGGCCTCTAAGAGTGCGCCGGTTGGGGCGAAAAAAAAGTTGGGCCCGGTGAGACGGCGAGAATCCTCGAAATAGGCTGACTCGCGTTCTTCAAATACCATTGGTGGGTAACATCATCAGTCGTCAGTTTCGCGTTGAAAACGCACGCCGCGTTCATCCAGGATCAGCCCGCTGGAGGCCAAGGTCGACAAATCAACCATATCGTCGGCGCCATCCGACATGTTCATGGGTTTCGGTTTGGAATCGGCAGTCGTGACCTTTGCGACTTTATCTTGCGCGCCTTCCGGTTTGAACTTAATCACTTGCTTCCATGACCGAGTTAGCGCGTCGGCAAAAATCAGAATCAAGTCGCCGTGCCGTCCCATGCGAAGTGCGTGATCAATTGACGCCTGTTCGTCCGGAATGATCTCGATCTGTTTGTCAGTCACACCCTTGGCCTTTAGGACCTTCGCCAGCATATGCGGGATTTCATCTGGCTCCCGGCCGCGCAATCCATCGTCGCGCCGACAGATGTAATGATCGAATTTTCCGGCCGCTGTTTCGGCAATCGCAGTGATATCTTCGTCGCGCCGGTCGCCCGGTGCTGACAGCACAATAATGCGACGCCCCTGCACATCTAATCGCTGCGCCAAATCACACATCGCGGCAACCGCATGCGCGTTGTGACCGTAGTCAAAGATCACCTTGAACGGATGTTCGTCATACACGTTCATCCGGCCGGGGGCTTGGAAGAAGGTGGTATCAAAGGTACGCAACCCGGTGCGGATGGCATCGAGTTTGATGCCCATCGAGAAGGCAATGGCTGCGGCAAACATTGCGTTTTGCACGTTGTGCATCGCGCGCCCCTCAAGCGTTGCCGGGATCAAGTGGGTCCAGATCAGCGGAATGTGCGCGCCCTTCTCGTACAACGTGATCATCTGCCCGTTGACGCCGTCTTCAAGTGCACAAGCCCTGCCACCGGCGCGAACGTGTTCACGCACCAACGCATGAGTTTGGTTGGTAGTCACGTAACAGATATTCTTGGCTTCGGTGTATGCCGACATCTTGAACACATTGGTGTCGTCGGCATTCAACACCGCACAGTCGCGTGCGACCTCTACTACGATGCGTTTAACCTCCGCCAGCTGTTCAAGGGTATCGATGCCTTTCATGCCGAGGTGGTCTGATTGCACATTCAACACCGCACCAACGTTGACCCATGGCACCCCCATACCTGCGCGTAACAACCCGCCTCGCGCAATTTCCAACACCGCCATATCGATTTGTGGATCCGACAGCACCATACGGGTGGCGACCGGGCCCGTCATATCGCCTTCAACAGTTCGCTGCCCGTCGATGTACACGCCGTCGGTGGTGGTGAGGCCCGGTGTGAATCCTGCCATCTTGGTGATGTGCGCCAAAATGCGCGATGTTGACGTTTTGCCGTTGGTGCCAGTGA
The DNA here is from genome assembly GCA_044346745.1 of Usitatibacteraceae bacterium. Lineage (GTDB taxonomy): Bacteria > Pseudomonadota > Gammaproteobacteria > Burkholderiales > Usitatibacteraceae > UKL13-2. Next base: position 13,349 of record JBIIYQ010000004.1, read on the forward strand.
TACACGCAATTGGCACACGTGATGGAGTACCCGGCGGGAACAACATATCGATGACCGGTCCGGCAACATCGCGTGGCGTACCTTCAGAAGGCGCGACGTGCATCCGAAAGCCCGGTGCTGCATTCACTTCACAAATGCCACCACCGTGAGTCTTGTAACTCTCCGCAATGTTGGTCGAAAGAAAGTCCACGCCACCGACGTCGAGACCAACGGCGCGGATTGCCCGTATCGCCATGTCGCGATTGTCAGGATGAATGATGTCGGTCACATCAGTTGCGGTGCCGCCCGTGGAAAGATTGGCGGTGGATCGCAGGTAGATAACCTTGCCCGCTTCAGGAATGGTCTCGGCGTTCACTTCTTGCCGGGTCATCATCATTTCGGCTTGCGCGTCGAGTTCTAGTCGCGTCAATACCTTCTCGTGGCCCACGCCTCGCCGTGGGTCGAGGTTCACCACATCAACCAATTGTCGGATGGTGTGTTTGCCGTCGCCGACCACGTGCCCGGGTGTACGTTTAGTTGCAGCGACCAATTCACCATTCACCACCAGCAAACGATGATCGTCGCCGGTCATAAACGACTCAACGATGACTGAGCGCGAATGTTCGTTTGCCGCCGCAAAACCCGCCCGCACTTCCTCTTCGTTTGTTAAGTGAATCGTAATGCCGCGTCCGTGGTTGCCGTTGTAAGGCTTGGTGACCACCGGATAACCCATGCGTCGCGCCGCGCGCACGGCAGAATCAGCCGAGTACACCAACGACTGTTTCGGTACGGGCAGGCCGAGGTTTGCGAGGAGCTTGTTGGTTTCTTCTTTGTCGGAAGCTAACTCCACTGCAATGTGGCTGGTGCGACCGGTTACCGTCGCTTGAATCCGCTGCTGATACTTGCCATAGCCCAGCTGCACCAGTGATTGTTCGTTTAATCGCAGCCAGGGAATGTCGCGTTTTTCCGCCGCATGGACGAGTGACGCGGTGGACGGGCCCAACGCGCGACGTTGGGCAAACCGGATGTACTCGTCACGCGCGGTTGGCCAATCCCAGTCGTCTGGGACGGAGTCGGCGGGTTGTAGGTTTTTCGGTAACAACGAACAAAGTAACTTCAGCGCCAACTCACCGGCTTCGATGCCTTCGTCGCGTTGTGCGTACTCGTAAACCACGGTGTAAACGCCATCACGCCCAGCGCTACGCGTCTTGCCGAAGGTGACATCCTCACCGGCGACGTTTTGTAACTCAATGGCGACGTGTTCCAGCACATGGCCAAGCCATGTGCCTTCGTCTTCGCGCATGCGGCGGATGAAGCCGCCCGGCTCACCATAAGAGCACCCGTGTTCTTTCAGGTTAGGCAATGCGGCAACCAGCGCATCCACGTAGGCATCGCCCAGCTTTGCCGTCGGCCACGCTTCGAGGGCACCCAAATCAAGCTCAAGCTTAATGACCGGAAAGTGGGCGTAGATGGAGGGCCCCACATAAACCGAACGATCCAGAATGCGCATAAACGAGCCCTTCGTTAAATGGTTGGTGAGGCGGTGTTTGGTTGCGTGGCGGTTGGCACCGGTTGACCCTCGGCTGCGACGGGTGATCTATTCCTTACGACGTATCAACGTATTGGCACTGGCTTCGCGGGTATGCAGGTTAAATGTCGAACCCGCCACCAAAATATGCAGCCGCAAGCCCAACATACACACCGGTTTACCCTCGGCGACCTGATCCATGGACGAAAACTGCATGTCGCTCGCGTCGATCACCGTCACCGCACCAGAGCCTTCGACTTCAAGTGTATTGTCAGGCCCGATGAACGCCGCCGTGTCTTCGTCCAAGCCGATGCCGACCGCAAACGGATTAAATGCCAGTGCCGCGAGCAGGCGGCCGATACGATCACGTTGGCGGAAGTGCTGGTCAATGATGAAGCGGTTGGTCAGCCCCAAGCCTGGCGCCAGACGCACTGCACCGGCGATCGGTGAGGCGCCTTCTTCACCAAAGGCGATCATGTGTTCAGAAATAAACGCCGCACCCGCGCTGGTGCCGGCGATGTGCATACCGGAAGCATTACGTTTGCGCAGCGTTTTGGCGACCAACGTGCCGCCCAGTAACGTGGATAAACGAAGCTGATTGCCGCCCGTGAAGAAGACGCCAGTGGCGCGCTCGATACGCTCAATGCGGCCAGATTCGTCACAGTCGCGGCGCGTATCAAAATCCATTGCCTCGACGTGTCCTGCGCCTAATTCCGAAAAAATCTGCTCGTAGCGGGAGCCGGTATCAGCGAGTCGGCTGGCCGTCGGGATCACGACGATATCGGCTTTGTCCGCCTGACCTTGCCCGCAGAGCTCGACAAAGCGCCGCAAAATTTCCGGCTCGTTCTCTTTTTCTTCCGCTCCGCCGATGGGGATAATCCATCCGCGTTCACTGCCTTCTAATACCGGGCTCGGCATTCACTACTCCTGCTCGCAACTTTGATGGACTCATTATGCGTCAGCCGCGCAACTTGCGGCCTGCCCGCACATTTATCTTGTGCAGTTACAAATCGGTAAACTCGCCAATCCACGGACGTTTCCAAGCAAAAATGCTTGAAGATGGCCGTATATCGGCGACTTTGCATTTTCAGTGCATCTAAACGGTGGACCTTTTTGTCGACTTCCCCTGAAACATCTGAATCCCTGCAAAATCAGCACATGCAAAAAATACGCATTATTGATTCGCACACCGGCGGCGAACCCACCCGTGTGGTGTTGGATGGATTCCCCGATCTGCCGCAGCAGACACTCGCCGAAAAGCTCGCGGCTTTACGCTCGCAACATGACACTTTCCGAGCCGCTGTTTGCACAGAACCGCGCGCTTCCGAAATCACCGTCGGCGCGTTATTGCTCCCTCCGGTCGAAGCCGGCTCGGTCGCATCGGTCATTTTCTTTAACAACGTCGGTTACCTTGGCATGTGTGGTCACGGCACCATCGGTGTCATCGCCACCCTGCACTACCTCGGACGCATCGCGCCAGGCCTGCACCGGCTCGACACACCCGTCGGCACCGTCGCCTGCACACTGGCAGAAGACGGCATGGTGACTATCGAAAACGTCCCCGCGTACCGCCACCAAAAGGCGATGAAGGTTGCTGTGGAAGGTTATGGCGAGGTAACGGGCGATATTGCCTGGGGCGGCAATTGGTTTTTCTTGGTCGATGCGAAGGACCGCCCGTTTGGCCGCTCACATATCCCTGACCTTCTCGGTTTCGCCCGTGCCATTCGTGACGCGCTAGGCAAACAAGGCATTACCGGCAAGGACGGTGCACTTATCGATCACATCGAGGTGTTCGGCGCGCCGTCCACGGCGAAATTCGACAGCCGCAACTTTGTACTCTGCCCGGGAAGTGAATACGACCGTTCGCCATGCGGCACCGGCACCAGCGCCAAGGTTGCGTGTTTAGCCGACGACGGCAAATTGCTCGAAGGCCAACATTGGCAACAAGAAAGCATTGTTGGAAGCCATTTTGAAGCGAGCTTTCGTCGTACCGCTGAGGGCGTCATTCCCATCATCAGCGGCCGCGCACACATGAGCGGCGAAGGCACGTTATTGCTAGACCCGAGTGACCCATTCGCCTTCGGCATCCGTTAACCGTTCTTCCCATCAGCGAGTCCTTCATGAGCAAACCATTCTGGAACGGCGTCCTTCCCGCCATCACCACCCCATTCAACGCTAACGGCAGTGTTGATCACGCCTTCCTTGCTAAACACGTTGGTCTGATGATGGAGGCCGGGAGCAGCGGGATTGTGCCGCTGGGTTCGTTGGGAGAGACCGCAACACTCACGTTTGATGAAAAGAAAGCCATTCTGCAAACGGTGGTGGCGGCCGTGAGAGCGTCCGGCAAAGCAGGCGCGGCCGTGGTTCCCGGCGTCGCGGCGCTTGCCACCAGCGAGGCGGTCGCCTTCGCCAAAATGGCCAAAGAGGTTGGCTGCGGCGGCCTAATGGTGCTGCCGCCCTACGTTTACACCAGCGAATGGCGCGAGATGAAATACCACGTCTCACAAGTCATCGCCGCGACCGACTTACCGTGCATGCTCTACAACAACCCAATCGCCTACAAGACCGATTTTCTGCCGCCACAAGTGGCCGAGTTGGCGGGTGAGTACACGAACCTGGTAGCAATCAAAGAATCGAGCGCCGATATTCGCCGTATCGCCGCGATCAAGTCACTCATCGGCACACGACTGCATATCTTGGTCGGTGTGGACGACATCATTGTCGAAGGTATTGCCGCGGGTGCCACCGGCTGGGTTGCGGGTTTGGTCAACGCCTATCCACGCGAATCGGTGGTGTTGTTCGAAATGGCGCTGGCTGGCAAATGGAAAGAGCTCGAGCCGCTGTATCACTGGTTCTTGCCGTTGTTGAAGCTCGATACCGTGCCAAAATTTGTGCAACTCATCAAGCTGGTGCAAGAACACGTCGGCATGGGTAGAGCCGCCGTTCGTGCGCCGCGGATGGTGCTGGTGGGTGATGAATTAGCGGAAGCCGAGCGCATCGTCAAACACGCGATTTCGACCAAGCCACATTTTCCTGCTTGACCTCAAACCCGCATTCAACTTCAGCCGATATCGTTGTCATCGGCGCGGGCATCATCGGGCTGGCCTGCGCGCTGCGATTGCAGCTTGACGGCTTAAAGGTTGCATTAATTGATCGTGATGCGCCGGGCTACGGCGCGTCGTTCGGCAATGCCGGCCATATTGCCACTGAGCAGATCCATCCCCTCGCCTCGCCGCAAGTGGTCAGTGGGGCATTATCGATGTTGATGGATGCTGTAGGCGCGCTGCGGGTCCGGCCGCAGTATCTGTTTGGCATTGCGCCCTGGCTGGTACGATTTCTCTGGGCATCGCGGCCATCCGCCTACGCACGAGGTGTCGCCGCACCGTCAGCATTGCAAACGACCGCGGCGGCGGATCTGACCGATTTGCTGCGAGACGCCAATGCCTCGCACTTGCTGCATATGGATGGGCACTTGGTCATCGTCGAACGAGCGGCTTCGCTTGTATCTGCCAAGCGTGAAATCGATGATCTCGCCAATCATGGTGTGCATGCCGATTGGCTGAACGCCGATCAGGTACGAAAGCTTGCGCCCGATATCGAGGCCCCCATACGGGGCGCGTATCACTACCACGGCACTGGCCACGTGGAAGACCCGCTCGCGGTTTGTCACGCGCTGTTCGCGGCATTCACAAGGGCAGGCGGGCAGTTTTCGCGTTGCAACATCACACACATCGCGCAACACTCCGACTGATTTACGGCATTAGACAGCGACGGCAGTAAGGTCTCGGCAAAACGCGTACTACTTGCGGCGGGAGCGTGGTCTGCCCCTCTTGCCGCGCAGCTTGGCTACAGAGTTCCGCTCGACACTGAACGCGGCTATCAAATCACCCTGCCACAGGCCAAACCTGCGTTCACCATTCCCAACGCCACGTATGAGCGCAAAGTCGTCATGACACCAATGTTGTGTGGTTTACGTATGACCGGCACAGTCGAGTTTGGCGGCCTAAAGCTACCCCAAGATGCGCGTCGCTTCGAGTTGCTGCATAAACATCTATACGAGCTGCTCCCAAATACTGATGTGTCAAGCGCAACAACATGGATGGGCTTTCGCCCATCGCTGCCTGATCATCTGCCAGTGATTGGCAAAGCACCCGACGGGCGGGAGATTTACGTCGCGTTTGGCTATCAACATTTGGGTGTGAAGCTGGCGGCGGTTACTGCGCGGCTGATCGGCAACATGATGAGCGGCGATACCGTTGACGAAAACTTGAAGGCGTTATGCATTTCACGGTTTTGACGTTGGTAACAGCACATGTCTATTGTTGTCCACCAGTGCGATATCGGGTTATCTTTCACTACCCGACATGTCGGCCACAGCGACATGTTTTGAAGCGCACCCAGAATGGGCTTCCCCGAACCCTTTAATTGATTTCGTTTCCGGCAGACATCGACCCTTCAATTAAATGAGGTAAACCCTCGGCTAAGCCGGGGTTTACCTTATTGATTCATGATTTCGGCCCACTTGATGTGGATATGAGAGCCATCGCGGTCTGGGAGAAAGGCACCGCAAGTTTTGAATGCAAAGGATTGGATAAACCTTGGTACTTTTCAGTAGCGCGTTACTACCTAGATGGCGGAGCAGTCCGTCTCGTCAATCTGCGCGGCATCCAGAAATTGATGCGCATATTGCAGATACACCTTCTCACGCACAAAAACGTCGAATAGGTCCGGGTCAACGTGGCCGTTCTGTTTAAACTTGCGCAAGATTTCCAGCGACTCTGAGAGCGTTTTTCCCGGCTTGTAGGGCCGATCCTTTGCAGTCAGCGCTTCAAAGATGTCCGCAATGCCCATGATGCGCGCCTGAATGCTCATTTGATTGCGCGTGAGGCCCTTCGGGTAACCTTTGCCATCCATGCGTTCGTGATGTCCGCCGGCGAACTCCGGGACATTTTTGAGATGCTTAGGCCACGGCAGCGCTTCGAGCATCTTGATGGTCGCCTCGATATGGTGGTTGATGATTTCACGCTCCGGCTGGGTCAGCGTCCCGTATGGAATATTCAAGTTGTTGCGCTCGTCTTCGGATAGGAACGACGCTTTGACACCATCTTCGCTGGAAATCGAATATCCGGCAATTTTTGTCACACGCTCCTGATCCTCCGCACTCATACGCTCACCACCGATGTTTACACGCCGAATGAAGTCCCGGTCATCATCGAGCTGGCGAATGGTCGCCTCGTAATCGCGCTCTGCCCGGGCAACGGAAGCGTCGCCCCCGTGTTCCACCGCTGCCAGCTTTTCACGCAGCAACTTGATTTCGGCGTCGCGTTTCAAAATTTCGAATCTTTGTGCGACAAAATGTACTCGATCAAAAATCGTCTCGAGCTTCGTGGCCTTATCCACCACATGGACGGGCGTCGTAATCTTTCCACAATCGTGAAGAAGGCCGGCAATCTTTAGCTCATACCGGTCCTTATCCGTCAATTTGAAGTCCGCGAGCGGGCCCTCGGTCACAGCGGCGGCCGCTTCAGCGAGCATCATTGTCAACGTTGGTACACGTTTGCAATGGCCACCTGTGTAAGGTGACTTGTCGTCAATGGCGGTATTGATGAGGCCAATCAATGCCTCGAACAGCATTTCCAATTGGTTAATGAGCATGCGATTGGTCAGCGCAATCGCCGCTTGAGAGGCTAGAGACTCCGCGAGTCGCCGATCCTCAACGGTAAACGGCACGACCTTCCCATCCTCATCGAGCGCGTTGAGCAGTTGCAACACGCCGATGATTTCACCATCATGATTTTTCATCGGGATGGTCAGAAACGATGTTGAGCGATAACCAGTCTTCTTGTCAAAAGCCCTAGTACCGGTGAAGTCAAACCCATCCGCCGTGTAGGCATCTGCAATGTTGACAGTCTCGTCGTGCAACGCCGAGTACGCAGCAACCATGGAATTGTTCGGTGTGCCCTCTGCGGTCCTTAGTGGAATGGGATAGAACGGCACGGGCGCGCCCGTTGTACCGCCCATTGATATGTTCAGACTGTCGTTTAAAACAATCTCAAACTGGAGTCGCTCGTCGACCAATCGATAGAGGGTGCCGCCATCGGCGTTAGTGATTGTCTTGGCTGCGGTAAGGATCGTCTCTAGGAGTCTGTCGAGATTTTTTTCCGAGCTAAGCGCGGCACCGATTCGATTTAAGTACTCAAGCGCTGTAAATAGGCGCTCGCCAGCTTGGGTGCCTTCGCGGCTGCGGCTAATCAGGCGTGCGTCGGCGTGAGACGTCATGGTCGATGCGCCGGATTACTTCACGCAGACTGCGCGGACTTGCTTCATGTCCGTGAGCCCCATCATGACTTTTTCCATCCCGTCCATCTTCAGGGTAGACATACCCTCTTCCACGCACTTTACGAACAGATCGGCAACCCGGGCGCGCTCCTGAATGAGCTTCTTTACCGGGTCCGAGGCCACCATGAGCTCATGCAGACCAACACGACCTTTGTATCCTGTTCCCCCGCAGGCATCACAACCCACCGGCTTGTAGAGCATCAACTTGCCGTCTTTCCCGTACTCTTTCAGCCAATACTCGTAGAGTTTCTTCGCCTCACCCTGTGGCTCTTTGATCCAAGGTGGTGTTTGTCGAAGGTCAGACGTGTACTCCTGCATGAACTGCTTCATCTCATCACCATCCGGCGTGTACGGTGCCTTGCACTTGCACAAACGCTTCGCCAAACGTTGCGCGAGAATTCCAACCAGCGCGTCGGCGAAGTTAAATGGATCCATTCCCATATCAAGCAAGCGGATCACCGCTTCTGGCGCAGAGTTGGTGTGCAGGGTCGCAAACACAAGATGCCCCGTTAGGGACGCTTCAATACCAATGTGTGTTGTTTCGGCGTCGCGCATCTCACCCACCATGATGATGTCAGGGTCAGCACGCAGGAATGCCTTCATCACTGCAGGAAAATCCACAACCTTCTTGTTTACTTGGACCTGGCGCAGGCCTTTCTGTGTGATCTCCACCGGATCTTCGGCAGTCCAAATTTTAGTATCAGGTGTGTTTAGCGACCCTAATACCGAATGAAGTGTGGTCGTTTTACCCGAACCGGTCGGGCCGCAAACGAAGAAGAGTCCATAGGGTTTTGAGATCGCGCCGACCAGCGCGTTCTTGTTTTTTGTCGTGAGCCCGAGTTTGTCTAGCGGAATAGGTTCGCCCGCCGCCAAAATACGCATCACAATATCTTCCACTCCGCCCGTGGTCGGAATGGTGGCCACGCGCAACTCAATATCGAGCGGCCCGTACTTCTTGAACTTGATCTTTCCGTCCTGTGGTTTACGTTTCTCGGAAATGTCGAGATCACACATGATTTTCAAGCGGGCAGCCAGCGCATTGCGATAACTCGATGGAATCTCAATATAAGGCGCGAGTGAACCGTCTTTGCGGAAACGTACGCCCGTTTTTCCTTTTCCTGGGAGCGGCTCAATGTGAATATCCGACGCCCCTTGGTTGTAGGCATCGATAATGATTTTGTTCACCAGTTTCACCAACTCGTTGTCGGCGGCACCCGACATGTCGTCACCACCAGCATCTTGGAGTTCTGGATCATCATCCATGCTGGACAATAAATCGCCGATGTCCTCGGTTTGTAATCCGTCTGCGCCGCCACCAAACAGGAGATTAAGCGTCAATATAAACTCCCGCGTTGTAGTGACTTTGTAGACCACTTTGGACTTTGGAAAGATGTTCTCCACAACCCGCGAATTCTTGGCGTGCTCTGGATCCGTTGCCATGATGACGATGCCTGCCTTAGTGTCGTCAATTGGGATCCAGTTGGCTTGTTCGCAGTATTCGCGTTTCAGGTTCTTGAGCAGTTCGATTGGCTTAATTCGATCCGACTTATGCGGCTCATACTCCACGCCAAAGTACTTCGCGAGCGATGCACCGAGCGCCGCTTCCTTCACCTGAAATTCGTCGACCAGAACTTCTTCCACATTCTTGTTTTTGCGGCGTGCTGAGCGGGTGGCAAGCTCCAACTCGCCTTCTGAAATGATGTTGTCGACTACCAAATAGTCAAACTTCGACTTGATGGCGGAAGGGATCTGCTGGCGTACCCTAAAGGCAATCGCGAGAGTTTTTGCGAGCTCAACCAAACCCTCCTCGGCTAACTGTGGGAAGGGGATACCCGGCAGATGATTGATCACTTGAATCACACCGGCCAATTCGCCACTACCGCCGCTCGCGTCCACCCCCATAATGGGCGTCACCATCATTTGCTTGGTGCGATATCCCGTACGTTGATCCACCGCTTTGAGAAAAGAAAGATTAGGAGAAAAACGCTTCAACTCGTCGTCGTCGTAGACATCCTTTATGTTCATGAAGCGCTTATTCAGCGCACAATAGCCAGCAATAGAGCTCTCCGATAATGGAAGTTTGATATCCTTGAAGGAGTTCAAGCCGGACTTGACTTTTGAAATAATCGCTGCGCCGTCTTCCGACATCGTGTAGATCGTCAGCCGATCCGCATCGAACAGCTGGCAGATATCGCGCGCCACATCGAGCATGATCTCGTCAACGTTCGTTGTCGAGTGAATGCGGTTGGTGACAGCCTGTAGCTTCTTCGAAAATGCCAACTTCGAAGACATATCAGCTGGCTGCGAACCACTCGCGCCGGTTCCGACTTTTGGTTCAAGCACTGCGCTCATTTGAAGGCCTCATGTAATCAAGCAAACTGCGCTGCGTCACCGATGGCGAGCGACTGCAAAAGATTAAGTTTACCAATAACAGGCACTGCGCAATACGGAGATTTAGCCTAGAGATTCGCCAATACAATTCCAATAGCGCTAGAACTTCAAGATCATCCCTTGTTCAAGCATCCTAGGACGCCATTTACCCGCATTTCGCCCAATTTCGCTCATTGTCAAATTAACCTCACTAGGCTTGAGATGGGTGACGAGAATCTCGACTGGGCGTGCCAGCTTCGATAATTCCTCGGCAAGCATGCTGGGACATAAATGCCTAGAGGCGACGGCAATATCACGTTCCTTGTTGGGAAAGGCTGTCTCAATAATCAAGTACTTAAGGTTCTGAGTGGCATTAGCGATTTGCCAGAGGGCATCATTGATTGTCGTGTCACCGCTAAAGATCAAGCGTGCTTCGCCGCTGTCCACGAGATAACCAAGCGCCGGAACGGTGTGATTGGCGGGGATGGCCGTGAACTGCCGTCCGTTTAGGACAACCGGATCGCCAACCCTTAGTTCGCAATACTGCATCGAGGGATTTTCAGGCGTGGGAATCTTCGCAAAATCAGGCCAGATCTTCCAGTTGAAGATGTGATCCTTAATCACCTGTAGGATTTCCGGCGTTGAGTGCAACAACAGCGGAGTCGAGCGCATTCCCATGACAGTGTCAATCAAGAACGGAATGCAGGTTATATGGTCGAGATGCGCGTGGGAAATAAAAATATGGTCAATACGCGCCAGCTCTTCGATCGACAAGTCACCAACACCAGTACCCGCATCAATGAGAATATCGTCGTCAAATAGCAAAGACGTCGTGCGAAGGTCGCCCCCAATGCCACCGCTACATCCGAGAACTTTTATCTGCATACGTCAGTGATCCAGCCAAGAACGCGGTAGTGGAGAATTTGTTAATTGATTATGCTCCGTGTATCCGCGAAAATCTGTGCCCCACCGCACATACGCGACGCGATGGGCGGCCCGGTACTGGTACCTAGCGATGACGGAATGCTTAGGTTTCGCCCCGAGGTGAGTCCTCAGGGGGCACGGCAGGAGTGGCGGCAGATGGTTGCCGCAGAGACTATGTTACGGCTTAAAGAAGAACTCCATCTTCACCCCAGCAATGTCGATAAGATCGTGGTCATTGAGCAGTTGCGCCTGCGCCCCCAGCCCGGCCCCGTTGATGGTAGGAAAGGATGTTCCTTCAACATGCGTGATAAAGAAGCCATTAGGTCGCCGAGTAATGACCGCCACCTGAACCCCTGGCTTGCCGATGGTCGTCAGATTCTTGGTCAGGTCTAGCGTCCGACCAGCAGCTGCACCCGATAACACCTGAATAGCAGCCTCACGCGTACCGGATGCGGCTGGTGCCACCTGAGCCGGGGCCAGTTGGGCGGCAAACGCAACTGGTGCTGCAGAAGGTGCCGCGGCCGGTGGTGTTGTCATAGCGGTCGCGACGGGGGATATGTCAGCTTGCCTACCAGATAGCGAAGCTCCGACCGCAGGCATCGACGCATGCGTCGATGGCTTGCGGATGATCATCGTCCGTTCAAAATCAGCAGCAGCACTCTGCACTGGCGCATCGCTAAAATACTTTAGCCTATGTTTGCCGATCTCGATGACATCGTTATTTTGTAGGAAATGCTTCTTGATCGGCTTGCCGTTGACCAACGTGCCGTTGGTGGAATTCAAATCCTCTATGAAAGAGTCATTCAGAATCGTGATGATGGCCGCGTGCTCGCCGGAAACCGCTAGGTTGTCCACCTGGATATCATTGTGAGGTTTTCGCCCAAGAGTCGTACGCTCTTTCATGAGCGAAATCTCTTTCAACACTGTTCCATCGACGCTCAAAATCAGTTTTGCCATGGTCGTAACCCTAGAAAAAATCGTTGCGTTGATTCATCGGCTCGCACTAAGCGAACATCGACTTCACTTTCGCCCAAAAACCCCGCTCAATGGCGAAATTTTTCAGTACCCTTACCAACATAACGGAAACGTTATCCCGTCCGCCTGCGTCATTTGCCGCCTGTACCAATTGCTGGGCAGCCAAATCCAAATTCGCGCTCAATGCTATCAGTGTCATTTGGATTTCATCGTCCTCGATCATGTCGTTCAGGCCGTCCGAACACAAAACGTAAACATCGCCTTCAACAACGTCATAAGTATGAATCTCTGCTTCGACCTGCGGATCGATTCCTACCGCCCGTGTGACCAAATTTTTGTTATGAGATTTACGTGCATCCTCTTTGGAGATTAATCCTGCGTCAATCTGCTCTTGCAACAACGAGTGATCCCGTGTGACTTGTTCGAGGACGTCGTTTCGAATGCGGTACAAGCGGGAGTCGCCAATGTGCCCGACTGTCACGAAGTTATCGTAGAAGATGCAAGCAACCAACGTTGTGCCCATGCCGGCATACTGAGGATCTGTTTGTGCGGCATCAAAAATTGCAGCGTTTGCCGCCGCCACCTGCTGCCGCAACATGTTCTGCGACAGCGCTGCGGCGGCTTCCCTGTCCAATCGCTTTAGCGCGTCTCGTGTCCAGTTTGCCACCAGCCCCCGAGCGACTAACGAGGTCGCCATACCGCTCGCAACCTCGCCGGCGTTGTAGCCGCCCATACCGTCGGCGAGCACAACTATACCGGTCTCTGGTCGGGCCTCAACACAATCTTCATTGTGTCCGCGAACCCTGCCGGGGTCGGACACACTAACTACCTGCAAAGCATCTGTCAGCGCCACAATGCCTCCCGACGACGCATTTCTTGTTTTGCACGCGAGTTTTTTGCGCACACCATTTTGTACTTCTTGACATTCAATACGCTACCGCACCCGCCGGTCCGATGCTAGCGACTGAGGTACGAGCAGACTAGTAAACACTTGAATAATAATAACTTAAAATTGTTTTTTGAGAAACACTTGGGGAACCAATTGTAACAACCTGATTTATAAAGACTAATTTTCAGTTGTTCACACAGCCTGCCCCTGGCAGTACATATTCTGCCGCCAAAACGCCGATACCCGGCCTGACCATGGCAGGTCAAGCTCAGATGAGAAGTTCGCGTCAACGTATCCGACGTTGCACCGTCGGGTGGGAGCCACAGTCTGCCACCAGTGCGCTGTATTCAGACCGTGCGCAACCGCTAGCGACGTGAGTACCTTGTGCGGCGCAGCATCAGTGCACAGCGCCGCCTTCGCGAGAAAGCGCGCTTCCGCTATCACACCGGCTCGGATACAGTTGGCCGGCATAACACAAGGGTGTTGTCGGCATTTCACAAGCTCTTTTCTTGTGTCGCATAGCGCCGACACCGGCAATACGGTCTAATATCAACACAAATTTCTATAACAATGAGGAGACTGGCGATGGATCGTCCCGCCTTTCTGCAACAAGATATCGACCCGCAAGAGACGCGCGAATGGCTTGATGCATTGGATGCTGTTCTCGACGCAGAGGGGCCGGAGCGCGCGCACTTCCTACTTGAGTCGCTAGTCGACAAAGCAAGACGCTCGGGCACGAATCTGCCGTATACACCAACGACGGCATACATTAATACCATCCCGCCGCACGCAGAAGACTTGCTGCCGGGCGATCAGGAAATGGAACACCGTATTCGCTCGCTGATCCGCTGGAATGCGGTGGCGACTGTTCTTCGTGCGAACAAGGAGTCGTCAGAGTTGGGCGGGCATATCGCCAGTTTCCAGTCCGCCGCGACCCTCTACGACGTCGGCTTTGACCACTTCTGGCACGCGCCGTCCAAGTCACACGGCGGCGACATGATCTTTATGCAGGGGCATTCCGCGCCAGGAGTGTATGCGCGAGCCTTTCTCGAGGGCCGCATCACCGAAGAGCAGATGGAAAACTTCCGCCGCGAGGTCGACGGCGAAGGTATTTCGTCGTATCCACATCCATGGTTGATGCCGGACTTTTGGCAGTTTGCGACTGTGTCGATGGGACTTGGCCCGCTGCAGGCAATTTACCAAGCGCGCTTTATGAAGTACCTCCACAACCGTGGCATCGTGAATACCGAAGGCCGCAAGGTATGGGCGTTCATGGGTGACGGCGAGATGGATGAGCCGGAATCACTCGGCGCGATTTCGCTTGCTGCACGTGAAGGTCTCGACAACTTGATCTTCGTCGTCAATTGCAACCTGCAGCGTCTTGACGGTCCGGTGCGCGGCAACGGCAAAATCATTCAAGAACTGGAAAGCGATTTTCGTGGTGCCGGCTGGAATGTGCTCAAAGTGATTTGGGGCCGATATTGGGATCCTTTGCTCGCAAAAGATAGCGACGGTCTGCTTAAGGCGCGCATGATGGAAGCGGTGGATGGTGAGTACCAAAACTACAAAGCGCGCGACGGTGCCTATGTTCGCAAAGAATTTTTTGGCAAATACCCCGAGCTCGAAAAGATGGTGTCGTCCATGTCCGACGAGGACATCTGGCGCCTTAATCGTGGTGGTCATGACCCCTATAAGGTGTACGCCGCGTACTCGGCCGCGGTCAAACATAAAGGGCAACCGACCATCATTCTCGCCAAAACCGTCAAAGGTTACGGCATGGGTAAAGCCGGCGAAGGCCAGAACATCACCCATCAGCAAAAGAAGATGGATTTGGGCTCGCTCAAGCAGTTCCGCGACCGCTTCAACATTCCTGTCAGCGATGACGTGATTGCCGACGTACCGTTCTACAAACCGGCAGATAACTCACCCGAGATTCAATATCTAAAGGCGGCCCGCGAAAAACTCGGCGGCTCTTTGCCGGTACGTTTCCCGAATATTCCCGCACTCAAGGTTCCAGAGCTGTCGATTTTTGAACCGTTGCTGAAGTCGACTGAAGAGCGCGAGATTTCGACAACGATGGCGTTTGTTCGCGCCTTCACCGCCCTCACCCGCGACAAGGAACTCGGCCCACGTCTGGTACCAATTGTTGCCGACGAGTCGCGCACATTCGGTATGGAAGGTATGTTCCGCCAACTTGGCATTTACTCCTCGGTGGGGCAGCTCTACGAGCCGGTCGATTCCGGTGAGTTGATGTTCTACAAGGAAGACAAGGCCGGGCAAATCTTGCAAGAAGGCATCAATGAAGCAGGCGCCTTCTGCTCGTGGATGGCGGCGGGCACTAGCTATGCCAATCACGGCCAACACATGATCCCGTTTTTCATCTTCTACTCGATGTTCGGTTTCCAGCGTATTGGCGACCTTGCTTGGGCAGCGGGCGATATGCAGGCGCGGGGTTTCCTGTTGGGCGGCACCTCGGGGCGTACCACGCTGAACGGCGAAGGCCTGCAACACGAAGACGGCCATTCACACCTGATGTCGGCCACCATTCCGAACTGCATCTCCTACGACCCAACATTCAGCTACGAACTCGCCGTCATCATTCACGATGGCTTGAAACGTATGTACGAGAAGATGGAGCACATCTACTACTACATCACGGTGATGAATGAGAACTACACCCACCCGGCGATGCCCGAGGGTGCAGAAGCAAATATTCTCAAGGGCATGTACCTGTTCCGCGAGTCGAAAGAGGCAAAGAAGCCGCGCGTACAGCTGATGGGCTCCGGCACCATTTTCCGCGAAGTGATAGCGGCTGCCGAGTTGCTCGAGCTCGATTGGGGTGTGGTCTCCGATATTTGGAGCTGCACGTCATTCACAGAGCTGCGCCGCGACGGTATGGCTGCAGAGCGTCACAACTTACTCAACCCCGAAGCCGCACCGCAGGTACCACACGTTGCGCAACTGCTAAAGGGCCGTAAGGGACCTGCGGTTGCCGCCACTGACTACATGCGCTCCTTTGCCGATCAGATTCGTCCGTACGTGTCAGACCGCCGCTTTACGGTACTCGGCACTGACGGCTTCGGGCGCTCGGACACACGCAAACAGCTGCGCAAGTTCTTCGAGGTCAATCGCTACTACGTTGTCATCGCAGCGCTGAAAGCGTTGGCGGACGAGGGGCAGATTCCACTGAAGACGGTCAGCGAAGCGATCAAGAAATACGATATCGATATATCAAAACCGGCACCTTGGACGGTTTAGGGAATCCGACGAAGGTATTGACCTACTTTCGTCGGCGCTAACTAGTTGAAATCGCTGGCGGGTAGTTGACAACCGCGCCGACGATTTCAGAACAACAAACCGAGAACAACAGCAAGTACCAATCGAGGAGCAGTTGCGTGGCAAATCTCGTAGAAGTGAAAGTCCCGGACATTGGCGATTTCAAGGACATCCCTGTTATTGAGATCTTGGTCAAAGTGGGTGATACCGTCAAGAAAGAAGACTCTCTCGTTTCACTAGAGAGTGATAAAGCGACGATGGAAGTGCCGTCGTCGGTCGCAGGTGTTGTTAAGGAAATCAAGGTTGCGATTGGCGACAAGGTTTCAGAAGGTCACACCGTTCTGTTGGTGGAAGCGGCTGATGTAGTTACCGCGGCCCCGCCTGTAGCAGCACCTGCACCAGTGACGCCCGCCCCCGCCGCCGCGAAGGTAGCGGCTCCGGCAGCGCCCCCAGTCACGCAGGCGGCACCTGTAGCCGCGCCGAGATCAACCGTTACGGCGGCGACCGAAATTCCATCGAGCGTTCACGCATCACCCTCTATCCGCAAACTTGCCCGCGAGTACGGCGTTGACCTGACCAAAGTGCGCGGCACTGCCAACAAGGGACGCATCACCGAAGAGGATGTGAAGGGATTTGTGAAGGCCGAATTGGCGAAGCCAAAATCTGCCTCAGGTGGCGGCGCATTTGCCTTCCCGGAAATGCCTCATGTCGATTTCTCCAAGTTTGGCGACACTGAAATCCGTGCGCTCTCACGGATCAAAAAACTTTCCGGCAACAACCTCGCCCGCAATTGGGTGATGATCCCGCACGTCACGCAGCAAGACGACGCCGACATCACCGACGTGGAAGCATTCCGCGTCAAGACCAACGAGGAAATCGCCAAATCGGGCGTGAAGGTAACAATGCTTGCGTTCCTTATCAAGGCGAGTGTTGCTGCACTGAAAAAGTTTCCAGAGTTCAACGCATCCCTTGAGCCCGGCGGCGAGAACTTGATTCTGAAGAAGTACTACAACATCGGCTTTGCGGCCGATACACCAAACGGCTTGGTTGTCCCTGTGATTCGCAACGCCGACCAAAAATCGATCATCGAACTTGCCAAAGAGTCCTCTGAACTCGCCGCGAAAGCGCGTGAAGGCAAGTTGTCTCCCGCCGAAATGTCGGGAGGTTGTTTCTCAATATCCTCGCTGGGTGGCATCGGCGGCTCTTACTTCACGCCGATCATCAACGCGCCAGAAGTCGCCATTCTCGGTGTCTCCAAGTCCTCTATGAAGCCGATATGGAACGGCAAAGAGTTTGTGCCGCGTTTGATATTGCCGATGTCACTTTCCTATGACCACCGTGTCGTTGATGGTGCGTCTGGCGCGCGCTTCACCACTTACCTCGCCGGATTGATGTCTGACATCCGCAAGCTTGTTCTTTAGGAGTCGGCATGGCGAACACAATCGAAGTTAAGGTTCCGGATGTTGGCGACTTCAAAGACATTCCCGTCATTGAAGTGCTGGTGAAAGTCGGCGACACGGTCAAAAAAGAAGACTCACTCGTGTCGTTGGAAAGTGACAAGGCGACGATGGAGGTCCCGTCAACGCACGCAGGTGTCGTCAAGGAAATCAAGGTCACGGTCGGCGACAAAGTTTCAGAAGGTGCAGTGGTGCTCGTGCTTGAGGAAGCTGCCACTGCAGCGGCGACCCCGTCTGCTGGCACAAAGTCGAGCGGAGGAGAAAGCGCGGCGAGCGCAGGTGGTGCCAGACGGCAAGCGCCAGCCGCTCCTGGCGGAACGGCCAGCGCAGCCAACGCCGCAGCACCAAGCGCAGCAGCTTTCGACGTGGATATTCAATGCGATATGCTGGTCTTAGGCGCGGGGCCAGGCGGATACTCCGCTGCCTTCCGCGCAGCCGACCTCGGCATGAAGACGGTGATGGTTGAACGTTATGCCCAGCTTGGCGGCGTGTGTTTAAACGTAGGCTGTATTCCGTCGAAAGCGCTGTTGCATGTTGCAGCCGTCGCTGATGAAACCGCCGCACTCGCCGCACACGGCATCACGTTCGGCAAGCCACAAATCGATCTGGACAAACTTCGCGGCTGGAAAGACAAAGTCGTCGGCAAATTGACCGGCGGACTCGCGGGCATGGCGAAGATGCGCAAGGTTGGCGTCGTGCGCGGTGTCGGCCAGTTCCTCGATGCAAACCATATGGTGGTCGAACTCACCTCCGGCGAGGGCCAGCAAAAGAGCGGTGAGAAAAAAATCATCCGCTTCGAAAAAGCCATCATCGCGGCGGGATCACAAGTCGTGCGCCTGCCGTTTATTCCGGATGATCCGCGCATCGTCGATTCAACCGGCGCGTTGGCGCTCAAAGAAATCCCGAAGAAGATGTTAGTTATCGGCGGCGGCATCATTGGCCTTGAGATGGGCACGGTGTATTCAACACTCGGCGCTCGCTTGGATGTGGTCGAGATGATGGATGGCCTGATGCAAGGTGCTGACCGTGACCTGGTGAAGGTGTGGCAGAAGATGAATGCGCCGCGTTTTGACAACATCATGTTGAAAACAAAAACGGTTGCCGTGGAAGCCAAACCAGACGGCATCTATGTCACATTCGAAACTAGTGACGGCGTGAGACAAGCGCCGGTCCGTTACGACATGGCACTGATGAGCGTCGGGCGTGCGCCAAACGGCAAAAAGATCAGCGCCGAGAAGGCGGGTGTCGCGGTGACCGATCGCGGCTTTATCAATGTCGATAAACAAATGCGCACCAACGTGCCGCACATTTTTGCGATTGGTGACATCGTCGGCCAACCGATGCTCGCACATAAAGCCGTGCACGAAGGTCACGTCGCGGCCGAAGCCGCAGCGGGTCAAAAATCGTTCTTCGACGCACGCGTGATTCCGAGCGTTGCGTACACAGATCCCGAAGTGGCATGGGTGGGCGAAACAGAGGACAGCGCAAAAGCCAAGGGCATCAAATTTGGCAAGAGCGTGTTTCCGTGGGCTGCCTCCGGCCGCGCCATCGCGAACGGGCGGGATGAAGGCTTTACGAAACTCATCGTCGATAGCGAGACACATCGTGTGATTGGCGGCGGCATCGTCGGCACACACGCCGGTGATCTCATCGGCGAAATTGCGCTGGCGATTGAAATGGGTTGCGACCCAACCGACATCGGCAAGACCATCCACCCGCATCCGACCTTGGGTGAATCCATCGGTATGGCGGCAGAGGTGTTCGAAGGTGTGTGCACGGATTTACCACCGCAAAAGAAGCCGTAAAACACTATACGTGACGGGCGTTTTCAGGCAATTTTGCTTGAGAACGCCCGTCTTTATTAGACATTATGAATCTGCAACGACTCCTGCGAATGGCTGCAATTGGCGTGACGTGCGCCATCTGGGTGTTATCGCTGATGCCCATCACACAAACCATTCCCGGCGGTGACAAATTACATCACCTACTCGCCTACGCAGGCCTAATGGTGATGTGGCGGCTGGCCGCACCACAGGCGACAGTTCGCACACAGGTAAAACTTGCCATCCTGTTTATGCTGATGGGCGTTGCCATTGAGTTTGCGCAAGGCCTGACACCCTATCGGTTCTTTGAGTGGGCTGATGCGTTGGCGAATGCAACCGGGGTTTGCGTCGGCTGGGTGGTCGCGGCACTGCTATTGCGCCTCGCGCCCAAGCATTGGTTCCTCACGACAAAATGAACACACCGATTTCCTCATCGCTGGACCATCTGGTCATCGGTTGCGCCGACCTCGCGCGTGGAGCCGCATGGCTCGAGCGTTTCCTTGGCGTCACACTTGGGCCGGTCGGCGAACATGCGGGGATGGGAACGCACAACCGGCTGCTGTCGCTCGGGCCGGATTGTTATCTTGAACTCATCGCGATCAATCCCTCCGGCACCGCCCCGTCATCGCCGCGATGGTTTGGTCTCGACACCCCGGACGTGCGGGAACACATCGCACAACGTCCACGGCTCATCGGCTGGGTGGCGCGTACCAATGACATCACTGCACTCGATACGAAAATCGGTAGCGCCTTGGGCACGGTTCACGCCATGTCGCGCGGCGACTTTCGTTGGCGCATCACCATTCCCGATGACGGCCACCCTATCGAAGGCGGGCTGATTCCGCACATGATTCAGTGGGACGTTCCCATTCATCCGTGCGAGCGTCTGCCGGACCAGCAATGCCGCTTTACATGGATGGAAGCTGCGCACCCAAATCCGGCTAAAGTGGACTATCTGCTGGACGAACTCGGGCTCGCAAAGCGGCTGGTGATGACCTCATCGCCACCCTATTCCGGCATGACGATGTGCGCGTATATTCAAACGCCTGCCGGCACCAAAACGTTGATGAGCTAAACCCGATGCGTAAATTTTTGAAAATCACCCTACTGAGTCTGCTTTCCATCATCTTGTTGGCTGGAAGCGTACTCGCCATTGAATACTTTGGAGGTCAACCGATGGGACTCTTTTCAGGCTCGCGCCCCGATGGACTCGGATTTCGCAATGGCCAATTCAAGCCACCGTCGTGGAAACCCAATACGATTTCTTCGACTGTCGCCAAGGACGATTCGCACTACATCGCGCCGTTGATCTTCACCGGTGGCGCCGACGTCGCATGGAAAAAATTGGAAGCGACCGTGCGTGCACAAAAGGGGGCGACGGTGGTGTCTGTGCAAGCCGACTACCTCTACGCAGAATTTAAAACGCCGGGGTTGGGATTTGTGGATGACGTCGAGTTTGCACTCGACTCAGCCAACAGCGTCATTCATGTGCGCTCTGGGTCGCGGCTCGGGGTTCGCGATTTCGGTGTGAATCGAAATCGCATCGAAGGTATTCGAACGGCCTACTCAAAGTAGCAAGCTCGCCATTTCACGGGCATCTTCAAGCATTTTTGCTTGGAAACGCGCGTCTCTGCTGGGGTTTAGGGTAGAAGTGAGGGCGCCACCATCGCCAAGGCCGCGATGGCGGAGATACGGTCGGGTTTGAAAAACTGTTTCGGCTCCGCCTCGGCATCGATAATGCCGACGATCACACCCGCCTCGTCAAACATCGGCAGACAGGCTTCGGACTGCACCTTGTCATCACAGACGTAGAAGCCGCCACCCTCGGCCGTATACGCCGCCACGTCGTCGATCACCCGAGCGGAGCCTTCAAGCCCAACCGTGCTGTTGGTGCTTCCTGTTGCGAATTCAGGCGTCAATGGAAACTCCGCGCGCGATGGCCGACCACGATAGGCGAGCTTCACCAGCACGTGGTGTTGCATGGCATTCGTACGCGCTTGATAAATGCCCAGCCAGTCTGCGCCTGACATTTGTGTAACGTGTTCTACCACTTGGTTGAGCAGCAAAAGCTTGCGCGTTGGTGCTTCATTGCGGCCACCCAAGATCGAGGTCAGATCGTAAGGTGCGGGTGCCAGCTCTTCGATCAACGAGCAGCTGCCGTCCTCAGACATCATCGGCACGGGATAGCGATACAAGGTGTCGAGGCTCAGATCCGCGGGAAACTCTCCCATCACATCCATGATGCCGCGGATGCATTTCGCGATCACCGGCGTCTCATTGAGGTAGCGATCGAGATCAGCGCGGACGAGGTACGTTTGAATTCTGGTGTTGATATCTTGCATGGCCTATTTCGAGGCGGCTTTCAGCGCTACATCAAAGTCATCAATTAAGTCTTGTGTCGATTCAATGCCCACCGACATACGCAACAGATCGGTCGGTGCCGGCGTGCCCTCGCCCTCTACACTCGCACGGTGCTCAATCAAACTCTCCACGCCGCCGAGTGAGGTCGCTCGTTTCCAGAGTTGAGTATTGGCCGCAACCGCAATCGCGGTCGCTTCGCCTTGTTTGACTCGGATGGACATCATGCCGCCGAAGCCACCGTGCATTTGCTTTGTCGCAATTTCATGCCCGACAAAACCGTGCAGCCCCGGATAGAGCACCTCCGCGACCAGCGGATGGTGTGCAAAGTGCTCGGCAATGCGTTGCGCGCTCGCACACGCCGTGCGGACTCGCGGGAAAAGTGTCCGCATGCCGCGCATAAGCAACCACGCCTCAAACGGCCCGGCGATACCGCCGATTTGCGCGCGAATGCTGCGAATGCGCTGCCATGTCTCGGAGTCTCGCGCGGCGGTCAGCGTACCGGCCACAACATCCGAGTGTCCATTCAAATACTTGGTCGCGGCATGCATGACGATATCGGCACCGTGCTCGATTGGACGCGTCAGCACCGGCGTAGCGCAAGTCGAATCCACTGCAACCAACGCACCCGCCTGATGTGCGATCACGCAAGTCGCCGCAATATCGGTGATGTGCCACAGCGGATTGGCTGGTGTCTCTATCCAAATGAGTTTGGTCTTGCCCGGTTGAATGGCGGCACGAACGGCATCGAGATCAGCGGCATCGACAAACTCGACTTGCAATCCCCAGCGCGTCGCAAACGTCTTTAGCCAATTACGCAGTGACCAGTACATCTCTTTCGGCGCAATCACATGATCACCCGGATACAGCGCTTGGAATACCGCCGTGGCTGCGGCCATGCCAGAGGCAAACAGTCGCGTCTCGTACCCGCCCTCAAGCGCGTTCAACACCGCTTCTGCCTGTTCGAAGGTCGGGTTATGGTCACGCGCGTAAACACGCCCATTGCGATACTGGTTGTCTTGGTCGCGGATATAGGTCGTCGAGGTATGGATTTGTCCGACGATCTCTTTGGTTAAATCATCAATCCAACCCAGCGCCTGTGCGGCGATGCTTTCAGGTTTTTGCGATTTCATTTTTTCTCGCTGGGCGCGTTTGATTGGATCGCTTCCGTTTTACTCGCGGGCAACGCGTAGTCGAGTCCGAAAAACTTTGCGTACTGCGCAAGCGGCGGCATCCCCATCTTCGCGCGGCGAACGTCCACGTTCGCTTCGTCTTCAATCGGCCACAACACCAGCTTGTCAGTCTTCTCGTCGCGGGTCAGTTGCGATCCGTAACGTTGAGGACGCCCTTCGTTCATTCGAATGCGGTCGTCGAAAAGTGCAAAGCTCTCTTTCCTGAGCTCGCCTTGTTCCATCGCCTTTTCAAGCAACGAAAAATGACGCTTCATCGTCTCCATCGGAGCGTGCTGCAAGACGAGAAACGCAGCGCTGCTAGCCTTTGCGCCATACACGGATAGACCGGGCCAGCCGACCTGCTGAATGATTGCTTCAACGCGTTTCTGATTGGTTGCATCAATGGGCAACTGCTTATCCCAAAGCGCTTTTCGCTCGTCCGCCGTCTTCGCCGCTTGAATGAGCTTACGATTTTCTTGGTCACTCGCCACCATCGCCTCGAGTTCGGCTCGGATGTCCGCGACAGTGCTGGGCGTTGCTGCAGCGACCTGCGCACGAAGAGAACCAGACACAGCGAACATGCCCAGCGCAATGGCAAGCGCGCATACGGCGCATGCAAGGGTTCCATATCTCAAGATTTTTTCTCCATGTTGATCGGCGGACGTTCGATAAAGGTGACTTCCAAGCCGCGTGACTTCATCCAGTCGGCGACGGCAAATCCCGTTGCGCGCGGCCAAGGCCGTAACTCGTGCGGCTGATAACGCTTTACTTCAGCAAGCTCAGGTGACAACCGAATCTCGCCTTCGCACTTCGCGAAGTAACAGAGCATGACTTCGTTCTTACGTTCAAAGATGTAGTTGCCAATGATCTGGGTCTCAACGACATCCAGATTGGTCTCTTCCTTTACTTCACGCGCCACACCCTTGAGCGGATCTTCGTTCCTTTCCAAGTAACCGGTTACCAGCGCAAAAAAACCTTCCGGCCAGCCTGCACCGCGCGCCAGTACGATGTCGCCGTGATGTTCGATCAACACGCCCACAGCGGGCGTAGGGTTTTCGTAATGAACAAAGCCGCAGCTGCCATCAGGACAGGCATTGCGCATTGCGCATTGCGGCACCACCATCTTCGTCGATCGCGCGTTCGGCGAGCGGTGTTGCGCATTTTGGGCAGAAGCTGAATGGCATTAAATCGAGTTACTTTCTTCAGTAAGGAGGAAATCCCTCGGCTGCCTCCGGAACGACACATTGTAAAGTGATGACCTAGAAAACACTGTCATTCCGTATAGCTTTTTCTGCGAGCGATCGCATCCGGTAAAAAATCTACGCACTAAGCTACTGACTGTAATTTTGCGGGAAGAAGCGTCACTCGACCAACTCAATCCAAAAAAACGACTTTTCGTTGCAACCCAATAAGATCCCGTGGCTGCGCGCGGGATGGCCTTCTTGGAGGTGATGACACCGCGCAAAATCCTTTCTGGCCGCCCGCCAAAGCGGCGTCACCTCCCCAACAGAGACATCAGCTCCGAGTCTTTGGTCGTTAACACCCACTTAGTTTTGCGGCTCTTGAAGGTTGTCTTCGCACCGACCACGTTATCTCGCTAACGTGGTTTTGATTTTTTGCCGGTCATGCGGAAATTGCCCCCTACCGCATCCTACACGGGGGACGGGGACTGGGCCAACCGCGATTTCAGTTTCGCGCAAAACGCATTGAACTAGGAGCTTCTGAAAACATCGTCGTCCCAGCTTAGTTTGGTGACTGCGCTGGAACCCAGCCCCTTGCAACGCATTGATTGCAGGATGGACTGACCTTCAGCTTGGCGCAAACCCACGTGGTTGTTCGCTGGAATGACGACAAATTTGCGGTTTTTTGGGAGTCCCCCATGTTTGCCCGGAAGTTTCCGCGCATCGGTAAATTTGCCGCACGGCAAGAGAGAGAACGACGTGTGCAACTACAGCGGCGGCAAAAACTTGGTGGGATCGAGCGGTTTACCATTTTTGCGGATTTCGAAATGCAGCTTTACCTGATCGGAGTCCGAATTGCCCATTTCGGCGATCTTTTGCCCGCGTTTCACCTCCTGCCCTTCGGCGACCACGATCTTGTCGTTATGCGCGTAGGCGGAAAACCAGGCGGCGTTGTGCTTGACAATCACCAGCCGACCGTAACCGCGTAATCCCGAACCACTGTAGATCACCTTGCCGCTACCTGCGGCATTTACCGCAATGCCCTTTGCCCCGGCAATGTCGATGCCCTTATTGGCATCGGTAAAGGTCGTCAAGAGCTTCCCCTTCACCGGCCATGCCCACTCAACATCATCACCGGCGTTCGACGTTGCGGCTGGCGCTGCCGCCAGCGGGGGCGGTGCAATTGCGGCGGGGGCGGCGACCGCTGGCGCAGCACCCGTTGTAGGGGCAGGCTGCGGCACGACCGCAGCCTGACTCAAAAGGCGCTGGTAAGCCGCGTCCGAGTAGGGCAGCTTGCCTCCGCGTGGCTCGGCTTTGCTAGTAGCGGAGTTTATCCCAGGCCGTTCACTGGACGCCGAGGGCAACGGTGTGGGAACCAGTGGCGTCGCAACCGGTGCGCCGGGCTTGGGATCCGTCGCTGCCGATGTCGCGCTGACAATAGTACCCGGGGGCGTCAGCCGCAACACACTGTCGAGCTTGATGATGTTCGGGTTTTCGATATTGTTCCACGCCGCTAGTTCGCGGTAGTCCAAGCCGTATTGCAGCGCCAAGCCGATCAAGGTATCGCCCTTCTTGACGGTGTGTGTCCTGCCAAGCTCAACCGGCTTCGCTTCGCTGGTTGCGGGCGCAGTGGAAGATGACGCTGCGGCTGGCATTTGTTGCTGGGCGGGCGCACGACGATCACTGACGGGTGCGGGCATTTTTGTCGAACAGGCCGTCAGCATCAGCAAAAGAGCGAGGCTTGAAGCGGCCAAAAGTCGCGCGGCAGAGGGAAAATTTGACATATCGATCAGGTAATCCCAGACACAAGTGGTACAAACCGCACAGCGTGGACGGCGCGCTGAAGAAACTCAGTTTCGGCACGGTCAATCACATAAAGTTCCTGTTGCTCGACCCCAACCGGCAACACCATCCTCCCACCGACTACCAATTGCGCCGTTAATTCCTGTGGAACATGCGAAGCGGCGGCGGTCATGATGATGGCGTCGTAGGGCCCGGCTTCGGCGTAGCCGAAATGCCCATCCGCGTGTTTGAAAATCACATTGTAGTAACGCAGATCTCGCAACGTGCGCCGCGCCTTGTCCATTAGCGGCGCTATACGCTCCACCGTATAAACGTCCTTCGCCAATTTGCCGAGAATAGCGGTCTGGTAGCCACAACCGGTACCAATTTCAAGTACTTTCTTCGGCATACCCGGCGGTCGCTCACACAAGATCTCGGTCATGATGGCAACTATCTCTGGCGTCGAAATGGTTTGACCGAAGCCAATGGGCAGCGCCTTGTCGAGCTCATAGGCGCGCTCCTGAAGCGCTTCTTCAACAAACACGTGGCGAGGCACTTCCGCCATCACTGCCAATACTTTTTCATTCTTGATACCACGTTGACGCAATGCGTCGATCATCCGCGCCCGTGTTCGATTCGACGTCATCCCGCTGCCGGAAAAGCGTGTCGCACCCTGTTTGCCCAGATTGCCGTCTAGCGCCATCGTTAGGTTGCCATCCATTCGGCGACCGACTTCATTTGCTGGTAATTGGTCAGGTCGATCTGCAAGGGCGTGACCGACACAAGATTGCGTTCCGTCGCAAAGAAATCGGTTCCCGGGCCAGCATCTGCCGCACCACCTGCGGCACCAATCCAGTACACTGTCTCGCCGCGCGGATTCAGTGCCTTTACCGACGGCTCCGCCTTGTGGCGTTTGCCCAAACGTGTCACTTCAAATCCCTCCAACCGCTCGCGCGGAACATCCGGCACATTCACATTCAACAACGACGGACCGGTCATCGGGTGTTGCTGATGGCGTTTAACCAACTCTGCCGCCACCCAACCGGCCGTCTCGAAATTCTTGGAGTCGCGTGCCACCATCGAAACAGCAATTGACGGAATACCAAGCAAGTAGCCCTCGGTGGCGGCCGCCACCGTGCCGCTATAAATGGTGTCGTCACCCATATTTGAACCATGATTGATCCCGGACACCACCATATCTGGCACAAAGTCGAGCATGCCCGTGACGGCCATGTGAACACAGTCGGTCGGGGTGCCGTTCAGGAAGAAGAACCCATTCGACGCTTTACGCATCGACAAGGGCCGATCGAGCGTGAGTGAATTGGAAGCGCCGCTTTTGTCCCGCTCAGGCGCTACCACGGTGACTTCAGCGAGAGGAGCCAATGCAGCATAAAGTGACGCCAATCCGGGGGCGAAGTAGCCGTCGTCGTTCGATAGAAGAATGCGCATGACTTCTGTTTTTGGATAAACCGAAATTATGCCATGCTCTCCCTACTTCCCCTCTGAAAACCCTTCTGCCGTTCGATGCGTAGCCACGCTACTGACCAACGACGTCCGCCCCCTTGGGTGGTACAAAGGTGAACTGCTTGGTGTCGAGGCGCGGATTGCGCTCAAATTTTGACAAGGTGATTCGGGTCTTGTTGCCAAACGCGTCGGCTAACTCCATCACACGTAAATCTTCCCCCTGAAAGCCAAGCCGGATCTTTTCGATACCGGCGTCTTTGGTCTTTGGTTCGGCAATCACCCAAGCCATGCTTTCCGAATCGCCCCCGCCAACCAACGTGAAGGCGGCGTCGATTTCAGCGCGCCCGGCAAGCAATGCGGCTGGTGTCAAAGAGAAAGCCGCCTCGAGCGACCGTACGCTGACCTGATTTAGGTCTTGGTCAAAAAACCATACCTTCTTGCCGTCGCCTACAATGATTTGCGCTGGTTTGTCGTAGACCCAGCGAAACTTGCCCGGCCGTTCGAACTGTAGCTTGCCCATACTTGGCGGACCGGCCTTGCCACGGTTGTCCGTGACGACCTGGGAAAAATCGGCCCGGGCAGATTTAGTCGTCTGGACAAACGTCCGGAAGCTGTCGATCGCATCGGGGGGTCGCGCGAAACACGCTATTGGGAACGACAACGCAAGAAAGGCAAAACATGCAACCGCAGATGAACGCAGATAAACACTGGTGAACACGCACAAATATTGCCGTCCAGAGAATTGTTTTGGCCAAATACTCGTCATTTTTGTTAGTTAACTTCTGAGTTTATCTGCGTTTATCCGCGTTCATCTGCGATTACAAGCCCCAACGCCTACAGTAACAATTGAGCCAACTTGAAGGGAAACTGTAGTGCCACCGATCTACTCAGTCTGCGGCGGAACCAAGATATCGCGGTTGCCATTGCCGCCCATGGTCGATACCAGCCCGGCCTTTTCCATGTCCTCCAACAAGCGCGCAGCGCGGTTGTAACCGATGCGCAGATGCCGCTGAACCAGAGAAATGGACGCGCGTTTGTTTTGCAGCACCACCTGCACCGCTTGGTCATACAACGGATCTGTTTCGCCGCCCCCACCACCTTCACCTCCACCGCCGCCGAGTGCGTCGGCCATTGCTTCTTCTGGCGCGTCGAGAATGCCTTCGATGTATGCCGGCTCCCCTTGCGACTTGAGATGCTGCACAACACGATGTACCTCGGCGTCACCGACAAACGCACCGTGCACCCGTTGCGGAACGCCGCTGCCCGGCGGCAGGTACAACATGTCACCTTGACCGAGTAGGGCTTCTGCCCCCTGCTGGTCGAGAATCGTGCGCGAATCAATCTTTGACGAAACTTGGAAGGCGACACGTGTGGGCACGTTGGCCTTGATCAGCCCAGTAATCACATCCACACTCGGACGTTGTGTGGCGAGCACTAAGTGGATACCCGACGCGCGCGCTTTTTGCGCCAAGCGCGCGATCAACTCTTCGACCTTTTTGCCGACGACCATCATCATGTCAGCAAGCTCATCGATCACGACGACAATCAGTGGCAACGCTTCTAGTGGTTCGGGAGTATCGGGCGTCAACGAAAACGGATGCGGAATTGGCGTGCCTTTTCCCTTTGCTTCTTTGACCTTGGTGTTGAATCCCGCCAAATTACGTACCCCAACCGCACTCATCAGCTTGTAGCGGCGGTCCATTTCTGCCACACACCAATTCAGCGCGTGCCCGGCGTGTTTCATGTCCGTCACAACGGGTGCCAAGAGATGCGGGATCCCCTCGTAGACCGACAATTCCAACATTTTCGGGTCGATCAAAATCAACCGGACTTCGTTGGCGGTAGCTTTATAGACGAGCGACAAAATCATCGCATTGATAGCCACTGACTTGCCTGAACCGGTGGTGCCGGCAACCAACACGTGCGGCATCTTGGCGAGATCTGCAACGACCGGTCGCCCTGCAATATCCTTGCCCATCACAACGGCCAGTTTGGAACTCATATCGGCGTAGACGGCCGAACCCAAAATCTCGGAGAGGCGAACAACTTCACGCTTCGGGTTCGGAATTTCAAGACCCATGTGTGAGGTGCCGGGAATCGTCTCAACAATTCGAATTGATGTAACCGACAACGCGCGCGCTAGGTCGCGCGCCAAATTGACCACCGTTGAGCCTTTCACTCCTACTGCGGGCTCAATTTCGTACCGCGTGATGACAGGACCTGGGTAGGCTGCAACAACCTGTACACTCACGCTAAAGTCCATCAGCTTACGTTCAATCAAGCGTGAGGTAAATTCGAGCGTCTCCGCAGATGGGCGTTCGATGGTTGCCTCGGGCGGGTCTAGCAAACCGATTGTGGGCAGCGGCGAATCGGGCATGTCAGAGAACAGCGGCGCTTGTTTTTCTTTCTTGACGCGCTCGGACTGCGGGATCTCGATCACGGTCGGCTCAATACGAATCGGCGGATGATCTTCAATCACGCGGCGCATTTCTTCGACTTTTTCTTCCCGCTGGACCACCGCCTGTTCACCCACCTCACGGTCACGCTTTTCTTCAACCTTCCCTTTCAGCGCAAAAAACACCCGCTCGACACCAGTGCCCACGCGTTCGGCCAGTCGAATCCACGACAGACCGGAAAACACCGACAGCGCTCCCGCACTGACGGCAAGCAGCAGCACCGTGCCGCCGACAAACCCTAGCCCTTGTTCAATCAATGACGCCAGGAAGCCGCCGATCACCCCTCCGGCACCATTGGGCAATGCCGCTTTGATCGAATACAGCCGTAATGCTTCTAGCGAGGACGACGCCAACAGTAGGGTAACGAAGCCAAACAGCGCAATGACAAAATTGCGGCGGTGGAACAGGCGCGAGGTCTCAACGCGCCCAAACAATCGGCTCACACCATAGGCGGCAAGTACCACCCACCACCAAGCAGACAAGCCAAACAACCCAAGGAGAAAGTCTGACAGCCAGGCTCCGGTCACGCCGCCCTTGTTTTCAAGGGCTGCACCCCTGCCAGAAAAAAAGTAGCCTGCATCATTGGCCGAATGAGTCGCAAAAATCAACACTAGATAGGCCGATAATGCGAAGAAAAGGATCCATCCAGCCTCACGCAACAGCCGAGAAATCCGCGTGGCTTCGGGCGTGGCGACCTTCGGCGCGGGCGCAGTGGGATCGAAAAAATCGTTGTCAGTCGCACTCATCGGCAATGATTATAAGGGTGCACACATAGGCAAACACGGAGAGGCGCTTGGGTTCTTGCGGTCAACTGCCAAGCTTTTTCTCAAAAGCTCGGGGGCATTTGATCTTTGTGGATGGTGATCTGTTTCGCTTCGACTGAAATGTAGCCGCGTTCGGACAAATCTCTCAAGATTCGATTCACCATCTCACGCGACGCGCCCACCATGTTGGCGATATCCTGCTGGGAAAGTCTCACCCCGATGACCAATTTGCCGTCGCTGCTGACGGCTAGGTCCAGTAGTGTACTTGCAACGCGACCGTAAACGTCCATCAGGGCGAGGTTGGAAATCTTCCGATCCGCGTCGCGAAGTCGTTTTGCCAAGCGGTTCATTACTGCAAACGCAATCCCGGGGAATCGCGCAAGGCAATCGTGAAAGGCTTTGTACGACAACACCTTGAGTGTCGTGGCTTCAACTGCACTCACCGACGCGGAGCGTGGCTCTTGGTCGATCAACGACAGCTCGCCAAAAAAATCGCCCGGGCCAAGCATCTTGAGGGTAATCTCGCGCCCATCTTCGTCACCAATAAACACTTTTACCCGACCGTTCGCGATGGCAAACAGGGAATCTCCTGCATCCCCCTCATTCAGAATGATGCCCCCGCGTGGAACCACCTGATCGGTGGCGAGCGCCTCCAAAAGCGCGAGTTCCGTTTCATCAAGCGCTTGAAACAGCGGGATATTGCGCATTACGTGAGACAACATGTCTGCCCTAGAGAGCCAATGTGGTTATTGATAGAGGGACACTTTGATTTTGTCATAACCTCGCGGCCGCTGTTGAACTCAAATGCGGCATGGCACACCTGAAAGCCTCGGTCTTGCGTTACGGATCGGAGTTGAATCCGCGAGTCGCGACCAAACATCCCCGCAGCCGTCGGCTAGAATATCGACTCCCTAGGAAAGCTAAAAAAATGTCAGCTAAACACCATCGCCTCATCATCCTCGGTTCCGGCCCTGCCGGCTACACCGCTGCCGTCTATGCGGCACGCGCGAACCTTTCACCAGTATTGATTACCGGCCTCGCCCAGGGCGGGCAGTTGATGACCACCACGGACGTCGAAAACTGGCCTGCTGACGCTGACGGCGTGCAGGGGCCGGATCTGATGAGTCGGTTCCAAGCCCACGCCGAACGCTTCAACACCGACATCATTTTTGACCACATTCATACGGTTGATTTCAAACAACGCCCCTTCACTTTGATTGGTGACTCGGACACGTACACCTGTGACGCACTCATCATCGCCACGGGCGCGTCGGCTCAATACTTGGGCCTTCCTTCCGAGGAGAAATTTTTGGGCAAAGGCGTATCGGGCTGCGCGACCTGCGACGGCTTTTTCTATAAAAACGAAGATGTGTGTGTGGTCGGCGGCGGCAATACGGCGGTGGAAGAAGCGCTCTATCTCTCCAACATCGCACGTCATGTCACGGTCATTCACCGCCGCGACAAGTTCCGTTCCGAGAAAATCCTGCAGGACCGGTTGTTTGCCAAGGAAAAAGAAGGCAAGGTCACGATCAAATGGAACCAAACACTCGATGAAGTGCTCGGTGACAATACCGGCGTGACCGGCGTGCGTATCCGCTCCACGGTCGACGGCGGCACCACCGATCTGACGCTGAAAGGCTGCTTTATCGCTATCGGGCATAAACCCAATACAGACATATTTCAGGGTCAACTTGAAATGACCGATGGATACATTGTCACGCAGTCTGGCTTAAAGGGTAATGCCACGGCTACCTCGGTTCCGGGAATCTTTGCGGCCGGTGACGTCCAGGATCACGTCTATCGTCAGGCCGTCACCAGCGCCGGCACCGGTTGTATGGCAGCACTTGATGCCGAGAAGTATCTTGAGAGTTTGACCTAAACTCTAATACCGGCGGGCTTTTTCAGGCAAAACTGCCTGAAGATGCCCGTCCTGTAAGGACTTTTGACTTCCATGGGTAAACAGCCGGCCCGGCCTAACTTGCCAACCCCACCCACAGCGGAGTCGGAAGACGATTTGTTTCGTGCGGAGATGGCCGCAGACGGGGTTAAACCTATCGAACACGCGCCCCGCGCGGCAATTCAGCGCCCCAAACCGCGCCCAATCGCCCAGCAACGCGAGCGCGACGAGGCGTCGGTGCCATTGGAACTGTTGAAGGACACCTCCGGCTGGGACGACGATATCGACACCGGCGACCTGATCTCATTCCTCCGACAAGGTCTGCCCGGCGACATTTTGCGCAAACTCAAACGCGGCCACTGGGCAGTGCAGGCAAGCCTGGACTTACACGGCCTAACCACCAACACCGCGCGTACTGAACTGGCCAAATTCCTCGCCTTTGCCCGCCACGGCGGGGCGCGGTGTGTACGGATCGTTCACGGCAAAGGCATCCGCTCGGCCAATGGCGTGCCACTTCTAAGAAACAAAGTGCGCTTATCGCTGTCCCAACGCGAGGAAGTCTTGGCCTTTTGTGACGCCGCGCCGGCCGACGGTGGTGGCGGCGCTGTTATTGCCTTGCTGCGCTCCTCCTGACTTCGCTACCTCTGACCCCAGCGGCATGCCGCGCGCGGCCAAGGGGTCGCGGGCAGGTAAAATTTGGGTATCCGCCTCCTGACACAACCGATCGGTAATGACCTGCTGCTCGTGAAGTCGTGTCAGTCCACACATAACTCCAAGAACACACATGAATTCACTGTCGCCCGGCCGTTTCGCCCTGTTGGTGGGCTGCCTGTTTACCCTGTTGGCCGCGCTCTGGTTGAGCGACATCGGCAATCGTAAATTAGCCAACCCCGATGAAGGGCGCTACAGCGTGCTTGCCATGCATATGGCCGATAGCGGCGACTACGTCACGCCACGCCTGAATGGTCTGAAGTACTTTGAGAAACCTCCCATGCAGTACTGGGTGACGGCGGCGGCGTTCAAGAGCTTCGGCAAATCTGAATGGAGCGCCCGTCTCTACACTGCGCTCGCCGGGCTTTTGACGGTGCTGCTCATTGCCTTCACCGCCGGCAAGTTTTTTGGCCGAGAAAATGGTTTGTTTACCGGGCTCGCGTTGGTGGCCTGCCCGTACTACATGGCCTTGGCGGAAATCGTAACTCTCGATATGGGGCTTACGTTTTGGACAACGTTAACCGTGTGTGCGTTTATGTTGTCGCAGCGTGTTTCCGGCGACTCCACAGCTGGACGCGAAGGGTTGATTTGGTTATTTGTTGCGGCACTAGCCAGTGCGGGCGCGGTCCTGTCGAAGGGCTTGATTGGGATCGTTTTCCCGGGTGCGGTGCTGTTTCTCTACTGCCTGTTCAACTTCGATTGGTCCCGCCTGCTTCGCATTAACTGGTGGATCGCGGTGCCGCTGTTCCTGCTGGCAGTCTGCCCTTGGTTTGTGCTGGTCGCCGAGCGTAATCCCGAGTTCATGCAGTTCTTTTTTATTCACGAGCACTTCCAGCGTTTCACTACAACCCAACATCGACGGGTTGAGGCGTGGTGGTTCTTTATCCCCATCTTGTTTGTGGGAGTGCTCGCTTGGGCGTTCTTGCTGATTCCATCTTTGGTGAGCGCATGGCGACGTGAGCGCGAGGCTGCCGTTCAGTCAGGACAGGCACAATCGTTCCGGCCGTTACGCTTTGCACTGATCTGGTCGGTCTTCATCATCTTCTTTTTCAGCATTTCCGGCTCGAAGTTACCCGCCTACATCCTGCCGACCTTTCCGTTTTTGGCGATGTTGATTGGTTATTACCTGGCGTCCACACCCGGTCGAAAAATCGCTTGGTACGTTTTGCCCATTCCTGCGATCGCTTTGATCATCGCCTACGTCTTGCACACACTGCCGGCAAAAAAAGCGCGCAATCCCTTTGAACTCGGCCTTTACACCGAGTACGGCGAGATCATGGTCGCGGCGTTTGTCGTCTTTGCGATCGGCACGGCGGTTGCCGTTGCCTGTTTTTGGCGCAGCACCAAGGTGTCGCGTCGTTGGGGAGTCGCGGCGGTTGCAGCCGCCAGTGTGTTTATGGTGCAGCGTATTGATAGTGGATATGAAACCTTATCGCCGCTGCAGTCGGGATACGGATTGGCACAATCTATCAGCCAAAAACTCACCAAGGAAACACGCCTCTACTCGGTTAATACCTACGACCAAACCCTCGCTTTCTATCTGGGTCGTTATTCAACATTGGTCGATTACGTCGACGAGTTTGAGATGGGGCAAAAGAGTGAACCTGGTCGCAATATTCCGCGTTTGGAGAACTTTCCGGCGGTTTGGAACCGAGCAGGCCCGGTCATCGCTATCATTCCTCCGCAGGATGTCGATAAAATGCGAGGCTTGGGCCTTGATTTCGAGGTCATTCATGAGTCACCTCGGCGTTTTGCCATCATGAAACGCTGAACCACAATCGATCCCCTCCTCGAAAAGACGGCCTTGAACCTTGTCAGCTTCAGTTTGATCCTTACTGGTGTGCTGCTGAATGCGGCGGCACAATTGCTGCTCAAAGCCGGGACGAACCGCATCGGCAGTTTTGAATTCAGCGGCGAGAATATTGTTCCGATCGCTAAGGCGGTTGCCCTGCAGCCACATATTCTGTTGGGTCTCGGCTGTTACGGCGTGAGCGTGATTGTGTGGATCATGGCCCTTTCACGTGTCCCGGTTTCGGTTGCCTACCCGCTTCTCTCGATTGGCTATATTGTTAATGCGTTTGCCGCTTGGCATCTGTTCGGTGAATCGTTGACCGCACAAAAACTGGTCGGCATCGCCGTCATCTGTGTCGGTGTCTGGTTGGTGGCGAAGTCGGCATGAGCACACTCCCCTACTTGAAGTTTGCCGGCCCGGTCATCACCGACGATATGGCGGACGCGGTGCGCGACACCATGGTTTCGGGCTGGCTCACCAGCGGCCCGCGTGTTGCTGCATTCGAAACCGCACTGTCTGAGTACCATGGCGGCCGACCCACGCGCGTGTTCACATCCGCCACGGCGGCCATGGAAGTGGCGTTTGAGGTTTGTGGCATCGGCCCGGGTGACGAGGTGATCACCTCTGCCATGACATTTTTCTCAGTCGGCAACATGATTGAGAAAGTGGGTGCCACCACCGTATTTGTGGATTGTGACCTCGTCACTCGCAACATCAATCTCGACCAGGTGGAACGTGCCATCACGCCGAAAACCAAAGCCATTGTGCCGACGCATATGTCGGGTCTTCCTTGCGAGATGGACCGGCTTTACGCGATCGCCAAAAAACACGGTCTGCGTGTGATCGAAGATGCTGCGCTGGCCATCGGCTCCAGCTGGCAAGGAAAACGCATCGGTGCGTTTGGTGACATCGCCACGTTTAGCTTCCACCCCAACAAAAACATGACCACCATTGAGGGCGGTGCTG
This sequence comes from Usitatibacteraceae bacterium, assembly GCA_044346745.1. Taxonomy (GTDB): domain Bacteria; phylum Pseudomonadota; class Gammaproteobacteria; order Burkholderiales; family Usitatibacteraceae; genus UKL13-2. The sequence goes on from JBIIYQ010000004.1 coordinate 49,452, forward strand.
CCGTATTTGCCGACCTGGCTGAAGCCAAACGCGCGGAGGTGTTACGGTTTCACGGCATCACTCGCCTTGCAGACGGCACGCGTGACGTAACGGTTGCCGGCGGCAAGTTCAACATGAGTGATGTCTCGGCGCGGCTCGGGCTGGGGCAGTTGGCGATGTTGGACAAATGGAATGCCCATCGCCAGAGTCTGGCTCACACTTACATGACCCTGTTGGGACCGATTGCCGACGAATTTGGCATCGTACTGCCCGCGCCGGCGCATCCAAGCGAACCGACGGGACATTCGTGGAACATGTACTGCGTGTTGCTGCCGTTCACGAAACCGTGGCAGTCGCAACTTACGCGCAAACAGTTTATCGACGCCATGCATGCCCAAGGGATTGGCATCGGCATCTCCTATGAGGCAATGCACCTGACCAGCCTGTTCCGCGGTAAAGGCCACCGCGACGGTGAGCATCCCATCGCGGAACGCATCGCACAACAAACGGTGACGCTGCCTTTGCATGCCGCCATGACTGAGTCTGACGTCGCTCGCGTCGTGAAATCGCTAATCTCTTTTCTCGCCAAAGCTTGACCACATGATCGCGCCTTCCGCACCGCTTTTATCGGTTGTCATTCCTGTCTACAACGAAGAAGACGGGCTGCCGGCGCTGTTCGCCCGCCTCTACCCGGCATTGGACGCACTCGGCTGCAGCTACGAGATTGTCTTTACCAATGACGGCTCGAGTGATCGCTCGGCGGCGGTGTTGCGCGAGCAATTCCAGAAGCGCCCGGACGTCACCCGCGTCATTTTGTTCAACGGCAACTTTGGCCAGCACATGGCGATCATGGCGGGCTTCGAACATTGCCGCGGCTCCCGCATCGTGACGCTGGATGCCGATCTGCAGAACCCGCCCGAAGAAATCGGCAATCTGCTCGCCCAGATGGATAAAGGCCATGATTACGTCGGCACCATTCGGCGTATGCGACAGGACAGCGCATTTCGGCGTTACGCCTCGCGCGCCATGAACAAACTGCGTGAACGTATCACCAGCATCAAAATGACCGACCAAGGCTGTATGTTGCGCGCGTACAGCCGTGGCATCGTTGACGCCATCAACAGCACGCGCGACTCTTCAACCTACATTCCGGCACTTGCCTACTCCTTTGCACGTCGCCCGGTAGAAATCGAAGTCGCACACGAAGAACGATTTGCAGGTGAGTCCAAGTATTCGCTCTACAAACTCATTCAGCTGAATTTCGATTTGATGACCGGCTTTTCGACGGCGCCGTTGCAGGTGTTTTCCCTCATCGGCATCATCATTTCGATTCTTTCCATCGGCTTTGTGGTCTTTCTGGCAATCCGCCGATTGGTCGTCGGCCCCGAGGCAGAGGGGCTATTCACGCTGTTCGGCATTGCGTTTTTCCTGATCGGCATCACCCTGTTCGGCATCGGGTTGCTCGGTGAGTACGTCGGCCGCATCTACGAACAAGTCCGCTCACGACCACGTTACATGATCGAGGGCATCCTCGAAAATCCAGACGCCACCAAGGACTGATTCGGTGGCGACTGCGGTTGTATTTGCGTACCACAATGTCGGCGTGGCCTGCCTAAAAGTGCTGCTGTCGCACGGCATTGACGTCAAACTCGTCGTGACACACACCGACAATCCGACCGAGACCATCTGGTTTGACAGCGTGGCGTCTCTGGCACTCGACCACAAGATCCCCGTTGTTGTTCCAGACGATGCCAACACGGATGCGTTTATCGCCGAGCTCACTACGCTTTCTCCAGACTTCATCTTCTCGTTCTACTACCGCAACATGTTGAAACCCGCGCTGCTTGCGACCGCCAAACGCGGCGCATTCAACATGCACGGCTCACTCCTGCCGAAGTACCGGGGGCGGGTGCCGATTAACTGGGCGATCATCAAGGGCGAAACCGAAACCGGTGCCACGTTGCACGAAATGGTCGAAAAACCGGATGCCGGCCGCATTGTCGGCCAACAAGCGGTTCCCATTGGCCCCGATGAAACGGCACATGAGGTGTTTACCAAGGTCACGGCAGCGGCAGCCGAGGTGTTGAATGCGGCAGTGCCTGATCTTATTGCCGGTAGTACAAAGCTCTTAACGCAAGACCTCACCAAGGGCAGCTACTTTGGCGGCCGTAAACCGGCAGACGGTGTCATCGACTGGCATGCCACAGCCGAAAACATTCATAATCTCGTCAGAGCTGTGGCTCCACCCTACCCGGGTGCCACCACATGTATCCAAGGCGGAACCATCAAGATCACAAAAACCAAGCGGATGCCACCCGTTCTGACCCACGCCAATCCCGCACATCTGAATGTTGCAAACGACAAAGTGATCGCACTTTGTGGCGGCGGTACCATGCTACGTGTGCTGGAAGCGGAGATTGATGGCCAACCACACAACGAACTGATGTTGGCGGTGCGACTCGGTAATGGCATCCACGCCATGACGGCACCGCAATGAAATTTAGTGGCACAAGCAAAAATACCAGGAAACTCTCCATATGAAAAAAGTACTGATCCTCGGCGTGAACGGCTTTATTGGCCACCACTTGTCTAAAGCCATCCTTGAGTCAACCGACTGGCACATTTACGGCATGGACATGAACTCTGACAGGGTCGCGAAGTTCATGGACAACCCGCGCTTTCACTTTTTTGAAGGTGATATCACGATCAATAAAGAATGGATCGAATATCACATTCGCAAGTGTGATGTGGTGCTGCCGCTGGTTGCGATTGCCACCCCATCAACCTATGTCTCCGATCCGCTGCGAGTATTCGAGCTCGATTTCGAAGCCAATTTACCGTTTATTCGTTCCTGCGTGAAGTACAAAAAGCGCGTCATTTTTCCATCAACCTCCGAGGTTTATGGCATGTGCAGCGATGCGGAGTTTGATCCGCACAATTCCAACCTGGTGCTTGGCCCGATCGAAAAGCAGCGCTGGATCTATTCCTGCTCAAAACAGCTCATGGATCGTGTGATCTTTGCGTATGGTTCCCGCGGTGACCTCGACTTCACCTTGTTCCGTCCGTTCAACTGGATCGGTGCTGGGCTCGATTCGATCCACACGCCGAAGGAAGGTTCATCGCGCGTGATCACACAATTTTTCGGCCACATTGTTCGCGGTGAGCCAATTAAGTTGGTTGATGGCGGTGCGCAAAAACGGGCGTTCACCTACGTCACAGACGGCATCGGCGCCTTGGTAAAAATTATCGCCAACGAAAACAACGTCGCAACGGGACAGATCTACAACATTGGTAACCCGAAGAATAACTTCTCGGTGCGCGAATTGGCGACCATGATGCTCGATCTCGCCAAGCAGTACCCCGAGTACGCAGCGACCGCAGCCAAGGTGAAACTCATCGAAACCACGTCTGGCGAGTACTATGGCAAGGGTTATCAGGACGTGCAGAATCGTGTGCCAAAAATTGACAACACCATGAAAGACCTCAGCTGGACACCACAGGTCAATATGGCCGATGCACTCAAGGGCATCTTTGACCACTACCGTATGGAACTCGAAGACGCGAAAGACTTGGTGAACTAATGGCCACAACCACGCCGGTAGTAGGTGTAGTGATGGGCTCCAACTCTGACTGGGATGTCATGCAGCGCGCTGCTGAAATCCTCAAGGAGTTCGGCGTTCAGTTTGAACACAAGGTAATCTCCGCACATCGCACACCTGATGCCATGTTTGAGTACGCCGAGACGGCGCGCAGCCGAGGCTTGAAGTGCATCATCGCCGGCGCCGGTGGCGCGGCGCACCTTCCGGGCATGATTGCCTCGAAGACCACCATTCCGGTGCTAGGGGTTCCCGTTCCATCCAAACACCTGGCTGGTCAAGACTCGTTGTATTCGATCGTGCAGATGCCCAAGGGTATTCCAGTCGCCACTTTCGCCATCGGCGAAGCCGGCTCTGCCAACGCAGGATTATTTGCCGTCAGTCTATTGGCCAACGATGACGCCGCGCTTGCTGACAAGTTGGCCTCTTATCGTGAGAATCTGAAGGACATGGTCGCCGCGATGCAACTGCCCGACGTGCTGTGATCCTACCAGGTGCCACACTTGGATTGATTGGTGGCGGCCAATTGGGCCGCATGTTCACCATGGCGGCGCGCAATTTGGATTATCGTGTTACGGTCCTCGACCCAGATCCGCTCTCGCCCGCAGCGGAATTTGCCACCGGGCACCTCAACACCGCCTACACACATCCCATCTCGATTGAGGAGATGGCCAACTCATGCGCGGCTGTGACGACCGAATTTGAGAACGCGCCGGCCGAAGTGCTGCTACAACTCGCATCACGTACAACAGTACGTCCAAGCGGTGATGCCGTCGCCATTGCCCAAGATCGCGAGTTGGAAAAAGGTTTCTTCGAGGCGAACGGCTTTCCAGTCGGTGCCTTTGCCGTGATCAAGAGCTCGGCTGATATCGACGCCGCATTGAGTACTGTCACACTACCCGCCGTACTCAAGACTGCCCGCTTCGGTTATGACGGCAAGGGCCAGGTACGCATATCGAGGCGCGCCGATCTCGAAGCGACGCTCGCACAATGGAACTACCCGCCGGCCTTACTCGAACAGTGGGTGCCACTCAAGCTTGAAGTTTCGGTCGTCCTGGCAAGAACCGCTAATGGTGAAATCGCTGTTTTTCCGGTCGCTGAAAATCAACACGTCAACGGCATCCTTGATATCACCATTGCGCCCGCCCGCATCAGCCCGGCACTGGCCGACAATGCGATGTTGAGCGCGCGCGAAGTTGCAACTCGCCTCAACTACGTCGGTGTTCTCGCCGTTGAATTTTTTGTGCTTTCTGATGACACGCTGTTGATCAATGAGATCGCACCGCGTCCGCACAACAGCGGCCACTACACCATCGATGCTTGTCGTTCGTCTCAGTTCGAGCAGCAGGTTCGGGTGTTGTGTGACCTTCCCTTGGGCGACGCGACGCAGCATTCCCCCGCCGTGATGTTGAACCTGCTGGGCGACCTTTGGCGAGGCAAGGAGCACGAGATCGCACCGGATTGGTCGGTGGTACTACAGCATCCGGGTGCGCATCTACACTTGTACGGCAAACGCACCGCTCGGCCTGGCCGAAAGATGGGACATGTGACGGTTTGTGATGTCACCCTAGAAGCGGCCCTAGCCGCAGCAACGACGATGAAAGCCGCCCTAACCGCTGCCCTTTAATTGCCAGCACCAGCAGAATTGGCACGGTTCGCCAAATCGTTGAATCCAATTCGGCCAGACGTCGCGTCATATTGACGGGAACAATTTGGAGAACCGACATGTACCGCATTAACAATGGCTTTCATACCAGCGACTTATGGGTGTCCTTGATTACAACTGCCGCACTGACCTTGCTGACCGCTTTGCCAACGAAGTGCTCCGCATGGGAATGGAGCTGGGGCGGCAAATCGGTCACCGCCTCTGGCAACGTAAAAACCGAGACACGCGACGTCAGCGGATTTTCTGGTATCTCGCTGTCACTGCCAGCCAAGGTGACCATCAAGCAGGGCAGCAAAGAAGGTCTCACGATTGAGGCTGACGATAATTTTTTGCCGTTGATTGAAACCGTAGTGGAGCGCGGTCAACTACGCATCCGGCCAATCGAGAAAAACATGAGTTTCAAGGGCCGCAGCATGAAGCTCAACATCACCGTCGATGCGATCAACATCGAATCACTATCGGTCTCGGGTTCGGGTCATATCATCGTCGATCAACTGAACAGCCCTAAACTGAAGACGTCGATTGCGGGCTCAGGCGACGTCAGCATCAGGTCACTCACCTCCGATAGCGTCAAGGTGTCTATCGCCGGGTCAGGCGACTTGAGTCTCGGTGGCACAGCCAATGAGATCGAAGGTTCCATCGCAGGCTCCGGCACGGTGACGGCTGATCGCCTCAGGGCCAAGAGTGTTGTGCTCAAAATTGCCGGTTCAGGCGACGCCACGCTCTGGGCAACCGACACCATGAAACTCTCCATCGCCGGATCGGGCGACGTGAAGTACTGGGGTAACGCTCAAGTGACGCAGTCAGTCGCGGGCTCGGGCAGCATCAAGCGACTTGGCACCGCGCCGAACTGAGCGTCGACGTAGATTCAGAAGCGCTTTAAAGTCATTGCAGGACGGGAGTTTTTGAGAATTTTTGCTCAGAAACGCCCGTCTTTTATTGACTTTTGACTTTTGCAAGATAAAGCGTTGGCTGGCTGTTGAAACTACAGACGCGCCATTTTGATGTGTATTCATGTGTATATTCTGTCATGTCCAGTGACGAAATCATTAAGCTGCTAAAGGCTGCTGGTTGGCGGAAGGTCCACCAAAAAGGCAGCCATACACAGTTCAAACATCACTCGCAGCCGGGCATGGTCACGGTGCCTCACCCAAAGAAAGATTTGCCGATCGCAACAGCGAAGGCCATTCTCAAACAAGCAGGATTAGCGAAATGAAGTACTACCCCGTTATTGTCCACAAAGACAAAACCTCCGCTTTCGGTGTGATTGTGCCGGACTTACCCGGGTGTTTCTCGGCAGGGGAAACGTTGGAGGATGCGCTTCGCAACGTACAGGAAGCGGTGGAGGTACATCTCTGCGGCGAAGACATTGCGCCGGAGCCACGCGCAATGGAGCACTGGAAAAACAATCCCGAGTACAAGAAAGCCTATGCCGTTACCCTAGCGCCGGTGGATCTCTCGTTTATGAACGACAAGACGGTGCGTATCAATATCACGGCACGCCAGAGCGAGCTCGCCATTGTGGACCGCGCTGCCAAAGCCGCGCACATGGATCGCTCCGCATACCTCGTGACTGCAGCGATTGCGAAGGCGAAGACGGCACAGGCACGCTAACGCGGGCGGGCGCAGTTAGCGATCAAGGTGAAAAGTATTCGTGGTCTCCCGATTGTTGTCCGATTGTTGCAATCCCGGCTGACTCCGCCAGGCGCTCAACACTGACTTCATTCTTTAGCCGCTCTATCTCTGCCTGTGAATAATCGGGTGTCCCCAATGCTGTTCCACCTGCCACTCCCTTAAGTGAAATTAGGCTCTCAAAACAAAGGCCTCAGCTTGCCTGAACCGAGTCAGAAAGCTGTCTCCACGGCGCAGCAAACGTATTCAAAGACTTGTAGCGGCTAGCCCACAGCGTTCCGGTACGCCGATGGTTGCCATTGACGTATTGGACGTAACGACGGCCTAGCGAGATGATGAGCTTTTGTACGGCCTCTGCCTTCTTCGGGGTGAGAAGGAGATGCAGGTATTGGTCAGCAGGACCTTGGCGTGGAGTTTGCATTCCGCGCTCGCCGAGCGCTTCGCCTAGCCAGTGCAGATAGCTGGTGTAGTCTTCTTTGCCGAAGAAACAAGGCTCACGATTATGCCCACGCTGCACGATGCGGAGCGGTACGCCATCGAGGTGGATGCGGGGGCGGCGAGGCCTGAAGGCAGGCTAGCACGGAAATATATCGAGCCTGAAAATCATCTAG
>JBIIYQ010000172.1:0-5550 GCA_044346745.1 Usitatibacteraceae bacterium
ATCGGCCCCACCGGCATTGACCATTTGACCGCTTGGGTGGCGAGATCGACCGCCGCGAGTTGGTTCGAATCCTGCAACGTAATAAATGCGAGTTTGCTGTCAGACGTAAACGCCACATGTGATGGCGCTTTGGGTGTGGCAATACGTTTCACCAGCTTGAAATCACCGTCGTAGATATCGGTACGGTTTAGGCGCAACGATACCGACACGAACCACTTCTTGTCGGGTGAAAAGCCAATCTGGTACGGGTCAGAAATTTTGTCGATACGGCGCCGGATCTCGCCGGTCTTGGGATCGAGTAGGACAAGGTCATTTGAGACGGCGTTGGCAACGATTAGAAACTGGTCATCCGGGGTGGCCATCAAGTGGTGCGGTTCCTTGCCGACCGGTATGCGTTTGACTTCCTTCTTTTCCGCTTTGTCGATGATGCTGACAGTGCCATCACCGGAGTTCAAAACAATTGCCACCTGTGCAAACGCCGGCGCGACGAGCAGCGCGCCAACAAGCAACAGTGCTACCAAAACTGAACGTGCTTTCACTCGTAAATTCCCGCTTCAATGTGACTGTAAAAAGTGCCGTATGCTACCATGCCCCCTCTATGAGAAACGTTCTGCAATCACTCTGTGTTGACTCGTTGTTCGACCGTTTTTTGGCGGTTGCGTTCTCCTTGGGAAGGTCTTGATGTCACATATCGCGCCACGCTTTTGCAGCCAATGTGGCAGCGATCGCATCACCCAGCGCATACCCGATGGCGACGACCACGTACGTGATGTGTGTGAGGCCTGCGGCCACATCCACTATTTCAATCCGAAAATTGTTGTTGGCGCGTTGCCAATTTGGGGCGATCGAGTCCTGCTTTGCAAACGCGCGATTGAGCCGCGTTATGGCAAATGGACGCTGCCGGCCGGGTTTATGGAAGAAAGAGAAACCCTTGAGGAGGGCGCGACGCGTGAAACACTGGAAGAAGCGGGTGCACGAATCCGCATCGACGGCCTTTATACAGTGCTTTCACTACCAGATATATCGCAGGTATATATCCTCTACCGTTCCACACTAGCTGACCTTAACTTTGCGGCGGGCACCGAGAGCCTTGAAGTCGCACTCTTTACCGAGCAAGAGATCCCTTGGGACGAGTTGGCGTTCCGGACGATCTCAGCGACCCTGCGACACTATTTTGCGGATCGCATCTCCGGAAGCTTTCCGGTGCGTAGTGAAACGTTGCATCACCCAACGAAGGTCGCAACGCCGCCTAGCCAATAACTCGAATTAAAAGCGCCGGCCGACGGGATGAGAAAACTATAGATACTTGGCTGTGAATTGAGCAAAACGCTATTAAATCTAGACGGCTGGCGGTCACCGGAGCCAAACTCTGCTAAATTTTCCTCATCAAAAATATTAGTACCTTGTCTGATTGGTGCAGATCCACCAAACCACGACGGCGAGCCTGTGTTATGCCCTGCATTAGATATCGGCTCTCCGTCGGACGCTGACGAAAAGCATATGTTGGATCATTCAAATACGTTCACTGATTCGAAGACCACTGCACTAATCATTGACGGCGACCCGGTGGCTCGACTTGGCTTTGTCGCGCTACTGTCCCGCGAAGCCCTATTCGACACTATCCACGAGGCTTGCGGTTTTGCCGAGGCGACGGCGCTTCTTGCAAAAATTCCAATCACGGTCGTCGTCTGCGACCTAGATATGGACAATGGCGGCGGCGTCCGCATCGCAGCAGAGCTTAAACAAATCCAGCCAAGCACAAAGGTTTTGATTGTCAGCAACCTTTGCGAAGCCGTTTTTGGTGAGCGTGCAATTCGGGCGGGAGCCGATGGATACTTGGCAAGAGCAAGCGCGTGTGAGCAACTAAATTTTGCCATTGATAGGACGCTACGAAACGGCGTCTTTTTAAGTGATGCTGTTCAAACTCAACTTGTGAGTCGATACAGGCTGTCTGGCCCACCGAAGGAAGGTCAGGACGCACTAACGGATCGCGAACTGGAAGTGTTCATATTGATCGGTCGAGGAAAGCAAAGCAAAGAAATTGCGCACGTCCTTGGTAGAAGTTTGAGGACGATCGAGGCGCATCGAGCCAGCATCAAGCAGAAACTTGGATTGCGAACTGGCGCAGAGGTGGGCATGGCCGCACTCGGTTTCGTGAGAGCCCAGAAAAACTCAAGTGCCGACTGGGTTAAGCCTGAGGCTGCCCCCGAACTCGCGCGCGAGGAGGCGTAGTTGCGGGATTCCCCACCGCGCCGCAACCAACCACATCGCTCGGCTCGCTTTGGCTCGGAAAATCAATGCGAGAACCTCAACGTATCCAGACGCTCTGCTATCCAGCGCATAAAAGCGTTTACGTCAATCCGTATTGACCGAAATTAGCTTCTAGTGTGGCCACCGATGGTTTCGCCATAGCTGCGCGATTATCCTTCGGAAGTCCATTGCTGCGCCCCTGCATGCCCGTCTGCACTCGCGCAAATTGTGCATGCCCTCATCGCACCTAACGCCTCGAAACTTACATTCCCATCTATCTTGTTGACCATGAAAACACAACCAAGTTTCTTTCGTAGCACGCAGTTCGCAATCTCGCTTTTTGTAGTTGCTTTGTTCAGCATGGCGGCGACTGCAGCCCCAATCGATGAAGCCACTGCGCTTCGTGTGGCGCGGAACCAGATCACCCAGCACATAGTGCTTCATGGGGACTGGGGCGGGGCATCAACGCCACAGATTTCCAGCGTTAAACCGATTGAATACGAGGGAACCAAGATTGGGTACTTGGTCGACGTGGCCCCCGGCGGATTTCTGTTCATCGCGCAAGATGATGACCTGCCGCCGGTTCCGTTCTACGGGGCAAAAGGCACTTTTAAGCCAGAAGACGTTGCCAAGCCCCAGTCGCCTGAGTCGTGGATCATGCCAGAGGTGTTCGGGCGCCAAACTGCCACTGTCCGAGAGCGTGTTGAGCTAGAACAAACAAGTGGAGAATCTTCTTGGAGGGACCTCCGTGAAGATTCGGATATTGGTCAGGCATGGCGCTTTTTAAACGTTTCGCCCGAGCTTTTTGTCCCATTGCAGCCTACCGCTTACTCAAACAACGCTTTCCAGAAGGGCTCAACGAACGTAGTTGCTAAGCTAAGTCTCGCGAAGTTCACTACTAAATGGAACCAAGGCGATTCTGATGGGCCGTCGTATACCTACAATAAGTTTACGCCGAAGATGAGTGTCGATAGCAACGGCAAGCCAGATATCTGCGACCATGCGCTTACTGGCTGTGTAGCCACTGCAGTCGCGCAGATCATGAAGTATTGGAACTGGCCCGAACGCGGAACGGGTTCCTCGTCGATTAAGGTGAATGGAACCACCCAGTCCCTCAGCCACGATGTCGCGTTTGACTGGGCGAACATGCCGGACAGGTTGGAAACAAACGATCCTAACGGGAACACTATCGTAACCGCATCCGTTAACCAAATTGATGCCGTGGCAACACTAATGCGGCACGTCGGATTTGCCGCAGATATGGCGTACGGCTGCGCGGCCGGCTCGTCCGCTTTCCCCCATGTCATCGTGGACGCGCTCTCTCAAAAATTTGGCTATACGCAAGGGCAAAACCTGCAGCGTCGCAGTACAACGGAAGCCAAGTTTTTTTCTTCGATTCAAGCAGAACTTGATGCAAATCCTCCGCGGCCGGTTCTGATGGCCATAGCAGGTAACCCGCAGCCGAACGAAGACCCCTCTGGCCATCAGGTCGTCATCAAGGGCTACCAAGTGATCAACGGATTAAGGTCTCTTGAGATCAGTATGGGTTGGGGTGGAGCTGATGACCGCTTTTATGACGTCACCACGAGCATGGTTACACAAGGCGGCAGGTTAATTTTTGTGCCCTCAAAGCATGACGTCTATCTCGGGATCCAACCCAAAGTTTGTTCATTTGAGTTGGCCAGTACTTCTTTTTCAGCGCCCGCTGCCGGCGCGTCATCGAGCATAAACCTAACGGCGGGCCCCTCCTGCGCGTTCACCGCCAGCAGCAGTGTTTCATGGATCTCGGTCACCCCGGCAAGCGGCACAGGTTCACGAACCCTAACGTTTACGGTTGCCCGAAACACCTCTAGTTCCTCTCGCAGCGGTTCTATTTCAGTCGGCGGAAATGTGTTTAGCATCAGTCAGGCCGGAACCGTCGCATGCTCCTACAGCCTCTCGAAGTCGGCATTCTCCTACACCAAGTGGGGCGGCGAGGACACCGTTTCAATCACCACCGCGCCGTCTTGTAACTGGAGCGTCGCCCCATCAAATGCCTGGGTTGGTGAAAATGTCTGGGTGACATTTACCTCGCCCACATCTCGCACCGGCTCTGGCACATTGACTTTCAAGGTTGCGCCCAACAACACTGCTTCCTCGCGAACTGCAGACTTGATTATCAATGGCCAAACCGTTCGCCTAACCCAATCAGCGACATGCTCGTACACGCTATCGCAAAAATCACAAAGCATCACCTCGACGGCTCAGTCGGGGTCATTAGGGCTAGACGCTAGTTCGACCTGCGGCTGGACTGCGACGAGCAGCGCGTCATGGCTCACGGTGTCTCCGTCGAGCGGCAGCGGGAGGGCAACAATTACCTACGCTGCCGCAGCAAACACTTCCTCGACCGACCGCACCGCGACACTGACAATTGGGCGAGAGCTGTTCACCGTCACGCAAAAAGCAGCGGGCACGGTTTCCGTTGGAATCGCTAATAGCGGCTTCGAACAGGGACGCAGCGTGTGGAGCGAGCAGAGCGCGACCGGAGCACTAATTGTCAGTTCGCTGAGAGACGCTCTGTCCGGCGGATGGCACGCGCGGCTGGGTGGCTCCAACAATGCGAACGATGTTCTGTTCCAAACGTTTACGGTTCCCTCCGACGGCGCAACCGTCAGCGTTAACTTTTGGTTCAAGATTTTAACGAGCGAACCCGCATCTAGAGGTGCGGTTGACACCTTAAAGGTGGAAGTCTGGAATTCTTCGGGCACTTCCAGGCTTGCGGCATTTAGAACATTTTCGAATCTTGATTTTTCGAGCATTTGGCAGAAGACGCCAGCATTCGATCTGACACCGTTCAAGGGGCAGACAGTAAGGTTGGTCCTGACCGCGTCAACGGACGCAAGCAATTCAACCAGCTTTCTCCTCGATGACTTCGCCACAGTGACGGGTGGATCCAGTTGTACCTATTCGGTGACACCAGCGACGCGCAATGTCACAAGCGGCATTTCGTCAGCCTTGTTCACCGTGACAACGAATCCCCAATTTGGATGTCCGTGGACAGCAACCACTACCTCGTCTTGGCTTACGGTCGGAAGCGTATCGGGTGACTCAGGGAGTGGCTCATTTATCGTCGCTGTAGACGAAAACTCGGGCAGCTCTGCCCGCACCGGTACCGTCACCGTGGCAGGAAAGACTGTTTCGATCAACCAGGCTGCGCCCGTAGTCACACCACCGGTTAGCAATACCGTCAGCGGTCTGCAAAATCCAGACTTTGAACAGGGCGGCGCATTCTGGATGCAGTCATCGAGCGGCGGGTTCGAT
>JBIIYQ010000064.1:0-17113 GCA_044346745.1 Usitatibacteraceae bacterium
CAACTCGGCCCGATATCGGGATGTGGAAGCTAAAACCAGCGGTTTTGCTAGGGCGGCGGTAGTCAAATGAGAGGCCAATTTAGTTGCATTAATGCCCAAACGTGGTAGGTAAGTTATTGATTTTTTTATAGATAAAATGATATCATGCGCCATGTGCAGTCGACATGCCGACTTCCGTCACGTGCAACCCAATAAAATCGCAGGCCCGGCTTCGACCTTGGTCTCCGTCGACCGATTGACGCGCCAAAAACAGGTCGTCGAAGGGCATTTTGCACCCGCTGAATTGCCAGAATTGGTTGATTTTCTGGCGTCAACAAAAGGGGAGGTGCGTTATCGGATTAGTGGAACCAGCCTGTCAGATCAATCAGGTGGTCAACAAAAGCGGTTGCAATGTATAATTTATGGTTGGTTCGAAGTAATTGACTCGGTTGGCTTAGTTCCGTCACGTTTTGAGCTTGATATAGATAGTCGCTTGGTTTTGGTGTCTTCGGAAGAGGCGCTGCCACCGCTGGAAGATGAGGCAGACGACGAGGATTACATCGTCTGCGGCCAAGATTTCGATGTCAAGGCTCACGTGCAGGAAGAAGTTTTGCTCGCGATTCCGACGACAACGCCGAGATCGCAAGGCCCTCCCGACGCCAAATTGCCCAAGGCGTTTCGTGGGGAGCGCCAGCCGGATCTTGTGGCCGGTAAAGTCAATTCAGATGTCGACGCCAAGCAGTCGCCGTTTGCCAAACTTGCAGCATTAAAGAAACCGCGTTAGTCGCTCAAGGCATTTTTTAGCGGCTACTGCAGCATGAATCGCAGTAACAAGTTTTTTATTCAGGAGAATCACCATGGCAGTCCAACAGAACAAGAAGTCGCCCTCCAAGCGCGGCATGCATCGTGCGCATGATTTTCTGGCCAGCCCGCCGACGGCCATTGAGCCAACCACAGGCGAGACCCACTTGCGTCACCACATCTCCCCGTCGGGTTTCTACCGCGGGAAAAAAGTGGTGAAAACCAAGGCGGACGAATAAGTCGTCTGCGCTCGATCTGGCGTCACAAATAACGGTTAAGCTGCTGGGTATCTTGCAGTAGGCGAGTTGCTCGAAAACAATGCAGACAACGATTGCCATCGACGCGATGGGCGGGGATCTCGGGCCAACGGTCACCGTTCCCGCCGCGTTGACGTTTCTCTCCCAATCTCCGGATTGCAGAGTGCTTCTGGTCGGTCGTATCGACGAAATCAATGCCCAGCTAAAGAAATCCACAGCGCGCGGTGACGCAGCGCTGGTTTTCCCACGTCTGGAAGTTGTCGAAGCCCCCGAGCTCGTGGAAATGCACGAAGACGTACGTTCAGCGATTCGGAACAAAAAAAACTCGTCAATGCGAATTGCCATCGACTTAGTGAAGTTGGGCAGGGCGCACGCCTGCGTCTCTGCTGGCAATACGGGCGCATTGATGGGGACCGCGAAATTTGTCTTAAAGACCCTGCCGGGCATTGATCGTCCCGCGATTTGTGGCGCGCTGCCATCGCGAAACGGCGTGGTGTATGTCCTAGATTTAGGCGCAAATGCCGAATCGACGCCGGAGCATCTGCTCCAATTTGCCATCATGGGGGCGATGTTGTGTGCCGCCGTCGACGGCAAAAAGAGTCCGTCAGTCGGCCTCCTCAATATTGGCTCTGAAGATATCAAAGGCAACGAGACTACAAAACGCGCTGGTGAATTACTGAAGGCGAGCCATCTGAACTTCTTCGGTAATGTCGAGGGTACAGATATCTACAAGGGCACCACCGACGTGGTCGTTTGCGATGGCTTTGTGGGTAACGTAATGCTCAAGTCTTCTGAGGGCATCGCCAAGATGATGGGGGATTTTCTGAAAGAGGAATACAGGAAAACTCCCCTTCGCAAACTGATGGCGCTGATCTCATTACCAGCGTTAAATGGATTTCGTGCGCGTGTCGATCACCGGCGGTACAACGGTGCGGCGCTGCTTGGCTTGCGCGGTATCGTGGTGAAGAGTCACGGATCGGCGGACGCGTATGGATTTGGTCGGGCGATCTTGCGCGCCCAGTCGGAAGCGGAACACGGACTGCTCTCCAAGATCAGCGCCGAAATCGAGAGGCTGCACAGCGAAGGCCTAGTGCAGCCCGCGCGTGCTGCGCGTGTTGATGCTGCGCCAAATTTTGCGAAAGTTTAGATGAGCGAAGTCTATGCCCGCATCGCCGGTACCGGAAGTTATTTGCCGGCACGCTGTGTTACCAATGACGATTTGTCCAAGATCGTCAATACCAGTGACGAGTGGATTTATTCGCGCACCGGCATTCGCGAGCGCCACTATGCGGCTGACAATGAAAATGCGAGTGACCTTGCGTTGATCGCTTGTCAGCGCGCCATGAAGGCTGCGCGAGTCGACGAGAACGACGTCGACTTGATCATCGTTGCAACGTCGACGCCAGATATGGTGTTTCCGTCAACCGCTTGCATCTTGCAGGACAAGTTGGGCGTAAAAGAGGCGATTGCGTTTGATGTGCAGGCCGTGTGTGCAGGATTTGTCTACGGGCTTGCGACCGCTGAAAAATTTATCCGTACAGGTGGTGCCAAGTGCGCGCTGGTAGTGGGCACAGAAGTGTTCTCCCGCATCATGAATTGGGAGGACAGAACTACGTGTGTGTTGTTTGGTGATGGCGCGGGGGCGGTGGTGCTGAAAGCCTCTACCGAGCCGGGCATCCTCTCTACCCACCTGCACGCCGACGGCAGTTATCGAGCGGCTTTGTGCGCGCCTGGCACGGTGGAAAACGGCAAGATTCGCGGTAGCCCGATGCTGACCATGGAAGGTGGCGCGGTGTACAAGTTCGCCGTTAAGGCGTTTGAAGACGTCGCGTGGGAGGCATTGCATGCCAACGGGTTGCAACCCGACGTCATCGACTGGTTCATTTGCCATCAGGCGAATCGGCGCATCATCATGCACGCCGCCAAACGTCTGGCGATGCCTGACGAGAAGGTGGTCATCACCGTTGACCGCCACGGCAACACCTCTGCAGCGTCTATCCCGCTCGCACTCGACGTGTCGGTGCGTGAGGGCAAAATCAAACCTGGGCAAATGGTTCTAATGGCTGCACTCGGCGGTGGTTTTGCGTGGGGCGCTGCACTTGCAAAATGGTAATCCCAAATACTCATCAATCACCATGACAACGTTCGCAATTACGTTTGCCGGTCAGGGCTCACAGTCGATTGGCATGATGGCTGGCTTGGCGGCGTTGCCGGTCGTCAAATCTACCTTTGACGAGGCATCGATGCTACTCGGCCTAGATCTATGGCAACTTGCTGAAGCCGGACCGGTTGAGCTACAGAATCAGACGGTTAATACCCAACCTTTGATGTTGGTCGCGGGCGTTGCGGCATGGCGCGCGTGGCGAGGCCTCGGAGGCCCTCAGCCGATACAATTTGCCGGACACAGCCTCGGCGAATACACCGCGTTGGTTGCGGCAGGGGCGATAGCATTCCCGGATGCCGTGCCGTTGGTGCGCTTTCGCGCCGAGGCGATGCAGGCTGCGGTTCCGGAAGGGACGGGCGGTATCGCGGCTGTTTTGGGGCTTGACGTTGATGTGGTTCGACAAGTTTGTTCGGACGCTGCCGTGGGCGAGGTGCTTGAAGCGGTTAACTTGAATTCTCCCGGCCAGATTGTGATCGCCGGTCAACGCAGTGCGGTTGAGCGTGGCATGGCGCTGGCCAAAGTGCGTGGTGCAAAACGCGCCATCATGCTGCCCATGAGCGCACCATCACATTGCGCGCTGATGCGCCCTGCGGCGGAACAATTGCGCATGCGTTTAGAGAGTGTGCAAATTAATGCACCCGCAGTGCCGGTCATCCAAAACGCGGACGTTGCTTCGTATTCAACGGCTGAGGAGATTAAGTCTGCGCTAGTGGAACAGCTGTTCCGTCCGGTGCGTTGGATTGAGACCGTTCAGGCGCTGGCAAACAAGGGCGCGACGACGGTGATTGAATGCGTACCGGGCAAGGTCCTCACGGGGCTGAATAAACGCATCGAGTCCAACCTGAATTGTCTCGCGATCAGTGACGAAGCGGGGCTCAATGCGGCCATTGCGGCCGCGAATGGATAGTCTGCTGGTCGGGCACCACATTGTTCTGATGACGGTAAGAGACGGGAATCACACATGACAAAAATCCTTGAAGGGCAGGTTGCCCTTGTTACCGGTGCCACGCGTGGGATCGGTGCTGCCATCTTGAATAGACTGCTCGCGGAAGGTGCGACGGTTGTCGGCACCGCAACCAGTGAATCTGGCGCAGCCGCGATTCAGGCGGCCGTCGATATCGCGGGTGGCAAGGGCCTCGGTGCCGTGTTGGATGTGAAAGACACCGCACAAACCGACGCGCTGCTTAAGGCGGTCGAAGAGAAGTTCGGCACCATCGGCATTTTGGTCAACAACGCCGGCATTACGCGCGACAATTTGATGATGCGGATGAAAGATGACGACTGGTCGGGTGTGATCGAGACCAATTTGTCTGCGGTGTTCAGGCTTTGCCGTGGTGTGATCAAGGGCATGATGAAAGCGCGCACCGGTCGCATCATCAATATTTCGTCGGTCGTCGGATTTATGGGCAATGCCGGTCAGGTGAATTATGTGGCGGCAAAAGCGGGGATGGTCGGCTTTAGCAAGGCGCTGGCGCGCGAAGTCGGCAGCCGTAACATCACAGTCAATTGTGTCGCCCCTGGGTTCATTGAGACCGACATGACAAAGGCGCTATCGGAAGAACAGGTGGACAAACTGGTCAGCAGTGTTCCGCTCGGACGGCTGGGTCAGCCGGCAGATATTGCCGAGGCGGTACTGTTCCTAGCCTCGCCTCACGCATCGTACATCACCGGCAACACGATTCATGTCAACGGTGGCATGCACATGGAGTAATCTGGGAGAGATGATCAAAAGGCGGTCAAATTCAGTTACCGGCGTATTTTTGCGATTTTGGTAAACTATCGTCGTTCAATCTTTAAAGGAAGTCGCACATGGATAACATCGAAGCGCGCGTAAGAAAGATCGTCGCAGAGCAACTCGGCGTGGCAGAGGCCGAGATCAAAAACGAATCATCGTTTGTCGAAGATCTGGGCGCTGACTCGCTGGATAACGTTGAACTGGTAATGGCCCTCGAAGAAGAGTTTGAAACCGAAATTCCAGACGAGGCTGCCGAGAAGATCACCAACGTTCAGCAGGCAATCGACTACGTATCCGCCCACCAGAACAAGTAACCGTTTTGCGGCGCATGCAGGCTGTCGATCGGCACCGGTCGGCAGCTTTTTTATTGGCCGCGCGATTTGTTGATCATCAATCGTCATCATTGATCGCTGATAAACGGTAACTTTCATTACTAGGTCTTACTATGAGCAAGCGTAGGGTCGTCATCACGGGTTTGGGCATCGTCTCGCCGGTAGGTAATACCGTTGCGACCGCCTGGGACAATATCGTCAACGGTCGTGGAGGTATCGGCCCGATTACGCGGTTTGACGCCGGCGTGTTACCGACACGTTTTGCCGCAGAAGTGAAAAACTTCAATGCCGCCGACTGGATGTCGTCCAAGGAAGTCCGCCGCATGGATACATTTATCCACTTCGGTCTAGCCGCGACCAAGATGGCATTGGACGATTCAGGCATTGTCGTCGACGATTCAAATGCGCATCGTATCGGGGTGAATGTTGGCTCCGGTATCGGTGGTCTGCCGATGATCGAGGACAACATCCGCGAGATGATCGATAAGGGGCCGCGCCGCCTCTCGCCATTTTTTGTGCCGGGCTCAATCATCAATATGGTGGCCGGTCTGATCTCCATTCAGTATGGTTTGAAGGGACCCAACGTTTCCATGGTCTCTGCTTGTACCACGGCAACCCACTGTATTGGTGACGCCGGCCGAATGATTGAATACGGCGACGCCGATATCATGATCGCCGGTGGCGCTGAAGCGACGATTTGTATGGCGGGCATTGGCGGCTTTTGCTCCGTGAAGGCGCTTTCTGAGCGAAATGACTCCCCAGAAACGGCAAGTCGCCCGTTTGATCGCCACCGTGATGGATTTGTGCTTGGCGAAGGAGCCGGCATCTTGATTCTCGAGGAGTACGAACACGCCAAAGCGCGTGACGCGCGGATTTATGGTGAGCTGGCGGCGATGGGCATGAGTGCAGATGCAAACCACATCACCGCGCCAAGTATGGACGGCCCTCGTCGCAGCATGCTAGCCGCGTTGCAAAATGCGGGGATCAACGGTGAAGAAGTCCAATACCTCAATGCGCACGGCACCTCGACGCCACTTGGGGACAGGAATGAAACTGCAGCGGTGAAAGCCGCATTTGGTGACCATGCCAAAAACTTGGTGGTGAATTCGACTAAATCCATGACGGGGCATTTGCTCGGCGCGGCAGGTGGTGTGGAAGCTGTTTTCACCACACTGGCGATCCACAATCAAGTGTCGCCGCCGACGATCAACATATTTGACCAAGACCCTGAGTGTGACTTGGACTACTGTGCGAACGTTGCGCGTGACATGAAGATTGATGTTGCACTTTCGAACTCGTTCGGCTTCGGCGGTACTAATGGCACATTGGTCGTAAAGAAACTCCGATAGTCTTGCAGTGACGTGTATAACGTCACGAGGAAACTGATCAAGAGGAAACTGATCAAGAGGAAACTGATGGCGCGCGTCATGAAAGCGTTGTTCTTTGTACTTTCGGTGGTCGCCATTACCGTTGGCGGTGCTGGTGTTCGCTTCTCAAGAACACCGCTGGTATTGCCGACGACGCCGTTTGATTTCACCGTTGAGAAGGGACTCTCTTTGAAGGCCGTTTCGCAAAAGCTTGCCGACGCAGGCCTCCTAGCGGAACCGTACAGCCTTTGGCTTTTGGGCCGCCTGACGGATGACGCATCGAAAATTCAGGCCGGGCGGTATCGGATCGCCACGCCCATCTCACCCATGGAACTGTTGAGCAAAATGGTAGACGGGGATGTGCTTAAGGTGGGAGTCACTTTTATCGAGGGGATGACGTTTCGCGATATGCGGGCGACGTTGGAGGCGAACCAGGATATTCGTGTCACCCTCAAGGGGATAAGTGAGAAGGACATCTTGAAGAAGTTAACCGCGCCGGAGAGCAATCCCGAAGGGCTGTTCTTCCCTGACACCTATCAGTTTTCGCCGGGAACCTCGGACCTCGACATTCTGCGGGCAAGTTACCAAGCCATGCAAAAAAAGCTGACCGAGGCTTGGCAACAACGCGCGCCGGATCTGCCGTATCAAAGTCCGTACGAAGCGCTCATCATGGCCTCAATCGTCGAAAAGGAAACCGGCCGAGCGGATGAGCGACCGCAAATCGCAGGTGTTTTTGTCAATCGATTGCGACGACCGATGCGATTACAGACTGATCCGACCGTCATTTACGGGATGGGTGAAAAATTTGATGGCAACATTCGCCGTCGCGATCTGACTACCGACACGCCGTACAACACGTACACCCGAGACGGTCTCCCTCCCACGCCGATTGCCATGCCTGGTCTTGCCTCAATCAAAGCGGCGTTGAACCCAGCCAAAACCGACAATCTTTATTTTGTTGCGACAGGAAACGGCGACGGCTCTCACGTGTTTTCCCGCACATTAGATGAGCACAATCGCGCTGTTGCGAAGTATCAGTTGGGTCGTTAAGCCATGCCGTCGGTCGAGGGGAAGTTCATTACGTTTGAAGGTATCGATGGTGTCGGCAAGTCGTCGCATGTATCGTTTATCACAGAGTACTTGCGCCAACATGGGATAGAGGTGGTGGCGACGCGCGAGCCTGGTGGCACGCCACTGGGGGAGACATTACGCAGCATCGTACTTAACGAAAAAATGCATGGCGATACCGAAGCATTGCTGGTCTTCGCCAGCCGCCGTGAGCATTTGGCACGGGTGATCGAGCCGGCGCTGGCGCGAGGGGCTTGGGTGGTGTGTGATCGATTCACTGATTCGACCTACGCCTATCAGTGCGGCGGTCGGGGACTCGACCCGAGTCGTGTTGCGCCACTGGAGCATTTTGTCCACAGCCAGCGCCAGCCAGATCTGACGCTGCTGTTTGATGTGCCAGTAAACGTCGCGCGTGAACGGCTCGATCGTGGCACTTCGAATCCCGACAAGTTTGAGCGTGAGCAGGGTGAGTTTTTCACGCGGGTTCGCCAAGTCTATTTGGATCGTGCGGCACAATTTCCGCAGCGCATCACCATCGTCGATTCATCGCAGACCATCGAGACGGTCCAAGATCGTTTGCGCGAGCACCTAAAACGGTTGTTCGGTTAATTGCAGCACGGCTGATGATCGACATTCTCCCTTGGCAAAAACAACCGCTTAGCGAACTGATCGCGCGCGGCGAGAAGTTACCTCACGCGTTGCTCATTCACGGCCGTGGTGGCGTCGGCAAGGTCGAGTTTGCGCGGGCACTTGCGCAGTCGCTGTTATGCGAAGCTCCCGAAGACAGACTCGCCTGCGGCACCTGCCCGGCTTGCGGCTGGTTCCACGAAGGTAACCATCCAGACTTTCGCGAATTGCTACCGGAATCGATGCTCGAGGATGCGCCTGCCGACGAGGTTGCCGCAGATGCCGACGACAAAGACAAAAAGAAAAGCCGCGAGATCAAGATTGACCAGATTCGCGGCATCGCGGACTTTATGACCTTATCCACACATCGCGATGGGTACCGTGTATTGCTCATCCATCCCGCTGAGGCGATGAATGCTGCGGCGGCAAATGCGCTGCTCAAGACGTTGGAAGAACCTGCCGCACGCTCGGTCATTTTGTTGGTGAGCGACCAACTCGGACGCCTGCTTGCGACTATTCGCAGCCGTTGTCAGCGGGTGCGGGTGCCAACGCCAGACACCAAAACGGCGCTCGCGTGGCTAAACACCCAAGGGATGACTAATGCAGAGGATGCGCTGGCCGCGGCCGCAGGCGCGCCACTGGATGCAATTGCGTTTGGCAATGCCGACTATCAGTCGGCGAGACAGGCGTTTGTTGCCGCATTGGCTGAGCCCGACTTCGACTATGTGTTGAGTGCGCAGAGTTTTGAGAAGGCAGATTTGCCGACGTTGTTTGGCTGGATGCAAACGTGGACCAATGATTTGATCCGGCATCGTATGTTGGGGCAGATCGACCACCATCGCGATCACGCCCGCGCGGTTGAAAAAATCGCCCGCACCATCGATTTGCCAAAAGTGTTTCGCTTTGAAACCGAGTTGCGCGAGACCAGACGGTTGATTAATCACCCGTTGAATGCGAGACTACTGTTGGAGCAAGTCTTTATCGCTTATAAACAGGCGATTTCCAGCCGCACAATCGCGGCATCGCCCTCGCGCCAAGCTTGATAACCATGTCATCCAAACCGCCCACCACCGCTGCAACCGAAGCCCCTACCGTGGCCAAGCGCCCCAGCGTGATTGCGTTGAATTTGAAGGGCAAATCGTCGCTGTATGCGGCGTGGATGCCGATGCTAAAGGGCGGCGGGTTGTTTATGCAATCGAACAAGCCGCATCAGCTGGGTGATGATGTATTGCTGGTGCTGCAATTCCTGGATGAACCGTCAAAGATTCCCATTGCCAGCAAGATCGTCTGGATTAATCCACCGCACGCAGCAGGTAACCGACCCGCAGGGGTTGGAGTTTGTTTGCCGGATAACGAAAGCGCTCGCGCACTTAGAAAGCGAATCGAGACAGTTTTGGCACCGGTGGCGAAGTCAGACCGCGCAACATACACCGTTTAGACTGCAATCAATCTGCTTCCTGCGGCGGCTGTCATAGCGAAACTCAAAACTTGTCCTCGCGCTTCACTAGGTCGAGCCACTTACCGGTTGCTGGCGCTTCAGCAAGGCGCAGTTTGTTGACCAGCAGCTCAAGGTTGGTGTCGACCTGCAATGAAGCCCGGTGTAAATCGCGCAGGAACCGCTCGTCACGCGCATGATCCAAGAATGCAATCAATGCATCGAAGAACCCATTGACGTTGAGTAACCCGATCGGTTTGGTGTGATACGCCAGTTGCTGCCAGGTGAGTGATTCGAACAATTCATCTAGGGTGCCGAATCCTCCCGGCAGGGCGATGAAGCCATCAGACAGTTCGGTCATGAGCGCCTTGCGTTCATGCATGGTTTCCACCACATGCATTTGTGTCACACCGGCATGACCGACTTCCTTTTCCATCAGCATGCGGGGGATGACACCAACCACCTCGCCTCCTGCTGCAAGGCATGCATCGGCCGCCACACCCATCAGCCCGACACTTCCGCCGCCGTAAATCAGGCGAATATTCCTGTGGGCGAGGGTGATGCCGAATGCGGCAGCGGCGTCACGGTAGGCGGGATCGGCACCGGGAGAGGCACCGCAAAACAGGCAAAGCGAGTTGAGTGTATTCATCCACAAATTATAGGTGGGCGGACTTGTTTATTGCTCCACGCCATTTCGGCGTGGTAGGGCTAAGCCTGAATTACCAAGGCCCGGACGGTGGATACCCCGCGGCAACGAGGGCGTCGGCAAACGCCGCACGGTCAACTTCCGAAGTAATCTTGACGTGTTTGGTGGGGATATCCACTTCGACGGTCGCCGTATGATCGAGTGCTTTTACGGTTTTTTGCACCACACCGGCGCAATGACCGCAGGAAATATCGGGAACGTTGAATTCGATCATGAACTACTCCTTAGAACTGCGATTGATGCCGCTCTGGTCTGCCCTTGAATTTGCGAATGTCAGGCAAATCTACACAACAGCGATAACGTATACAGTAACTGGCGACTGTTCGCTCGTTTACAAGTTAGATCGCCCCTCGTTGTTCCCCCGAGAATCCACATAATGTCCGCCGTCGCCTTCACCGGTACCACTTCTCCGGTCGTCAATCGAATCAATATTCCGATTGCCGGCATGACTTGCGCCTCGTGTGCGTCGCGTGTGGAGAAATCGATTCGCAAGGTTGCCGGTGTGGTGGACGTTTCGGTCAATCTCGCCACCGAAACGGCCAATGTCATCACCGCAGGGGACGTGCAACGTTCAATGCTCGAAGCAGCCGTGGTTGATGCGGGCTACGAAGTGCCAGATATGAAAGTCGGCGATCAGCGGGTATCTTCAGGCAAAAATGCTTCAAGAAGCCCGTCTTTAATGGGGTTTTTAGAGTTTAGTGATGGTGTCAAGGTGATCATCGCGGCGCTGTTGTCTTTGCCGTTGGTGGTGCCGATGCTGCTCACGCCGTTGGGGGTGCACGCGATGTTGCCGGCCCACTGGCAACTGGCGCTCGCCACACCTGTGCAGTTTTGGCTGGGAGCACGGTTTTATCGAGCCGGCTGGCACGCCGTAAAAGCGGGTACCGGCAATATGGATTTGCTGGTGGCCATCGGTACATCTGCAGCATTCGGTTTGTCGCTGTACTTGATGTGGCGTTCGCCGGTCGCCGGAGCGCCTGCCGAAATGACGCACCTCTACTTTGAGTCAGCAGCGGTGGTGATTACGCTGGTGATGTTCGGCAAATGGCTGGAGAGCCGCGCCAAACGCGAGACCACGGCCGCTATTCGCGCGCTGCAGGCGTTAACCCCGCCGACCGCCAACTTGATTGTCGGTGGCACCGAACACGCGGTGGCGCTCGCCGATATCCAAGTTGGTGATTTGCTTCGTATCCGGCCGGGCGAACGATTCGCCGCGGATGGTGTGATTGCAGTTGGGCAAACTCACGCCAATGAATCGATGATTACCGGCGAGAGTTTGCCGGTCGCCAAAGCCGTGGGTGATCGGGTGACTGGCGGCGCGCTGAATGACGAAGGTCTGGTGGATGTTCGTGTGATTGCTGTTGGCGCGGAATCCACCTTGCAGCGAATTGTGCGCATGGTTGAGGATGCACAGGCGCAGAAGGCACCGATTCAGCGGCTCGTGGATAAGGTCAGTGCCGTGTTTGTCCCGGTGGTGTTACTGATCTCGCTGGCCACATTGATTGGTTGGGGTGCGGTGACCGGGGATTGCAAGCAGGGAATTCTCAACGCCGTATCGGTACTGGTGATCGCCTGTCCGTGTGCACTCGGTTTGGCCACACCCGCCGCGATCATGGTGGGGACTGGTGTTGCTGCACAACGCGGCATTTTGATCAAGGATGCACCTGCGCTGGAAACAGCGCACAGCATCAACGTGGTCGCTTTTGATAAAACCGGCACCCTCACGGAAGGCAAACCAACACTCATTGAGGCCGAAGCATATGGAGGTTCGCGAGCCGACTTACTTGCCGTCGCCGCCGCAATTCAATCCGGCAGTGAACATCCGCTGGCGCAGGCGGTTCTCACTGCAGCAACACAAGAGAGCCTTGTGTTCATACCAGCAAATAACATCCGCGCCTTACCCGGACGCGGTGTCGCCGCAGAGGCGGCGGGTGTGACGTACTACCTCGGTAGCGCGCAATTGATGACCGATCAGCATATCGACCTGCAAGCCTCGACCGCCGCGCTCGAACGTTTTACAGCAGAAGGCCGCACCGTTTCGTGGCTCGCAAGTGAAGACAAGTTGCTGGGCGTGTTTGCGTTCGGTGACGCGATGAAACCGACCGCGACGGCAGCGGTGAAAGCGTTGCATCACATTGGCATTCGTACCGTGTTGATTAGCGGCGATAACGCTGCCGCCGCCAATAAGGTGGGTGCGGCACTCGGCATCGATGAAGTCCACGCCGGCGTGTTGCCGAAGCAAAAGGCGGCGTTAGTGGCTAGCTTGAAGGTTGGCGGCTCGGGAGGTAAAAGCGTGGTCGCGATGGTTGGTGACGGCATTAACGACGCCCCGGCGCTGGCCGCAGCGGACGTTGGTATCGCCATGTCCAATGGCTCCGATGTGGCCATCGAAACCGCCGGCATCACCCTCATGCGTGGTGATCCGTTGCTTGTTGCCGCCGCCATTGAATTGTCGCGTCGCACGACCGCGAAGATCAAACAAAACCTGTTTTGGGCGTTTTGTTACAACGTAATTGGCATTCCACTTGCCGCCGCCGGCATGCTCAATCCGGTCATTGCCGGGGCAGCGATGGCGTTGTCGAGTGTCAGTGTGGTGACCAACGCGCTGCTATTGCGACGCGTGAAGTAAGGGTGCGGTAACAGCATTCAAGTCTTTGCGATAATGGCGTCATGTTTATCGACTCGCACTGTCACCTCGATTTCCCCGAACTGCAAGCTGAACATGACAATGTGTTTGCGCTTATGCAGCAAAACCAAGTCACCCACGCACTGACCATCTCAACGACCTTGAAGTCGTTCCCGGATGTATTGCGTGTTGCCGAATCTCGCCCGAATTTGTGGTGCTCGGCGGGTGTACATCCGGACGAGCAGGTCGATGATCACGAACCAACGGTTGAAGAGTTGTTGCGCTTGGCCGATCACCCCAAGGTGGTGGCGATTGGTGAAACCGGGCTCGACTACTACCGGCTTCCCGAGCCACTCGATTGGCAACGTGAACGCTTTCGCACACATATACGTGCGGCACGCCAATGCAAAAAACCGCTCGTTATCCATACGCGTAACGCATCGGCAGACACCCTGCGGCTGATGCGTGAAGAAAATGCTGGGGAGGCGGGTGGGGTGATGCACTGCTTTACCGAGTCTCAAGACGTGGCGCGTGCGTCCCTTGAGCTTGGCTTCTACATTTCGTTGTCCGGCATTGTCACCTTCAAGAGTGCCAAGGACCTACAAGCAGTCGCAAAAATGGTTCCGCTCGACCGTCTGCTGATTGAAACCGACTCGCCGTTTCTGGCGCCAACGCCACACCGCGGCAAGATGAACCAGCCGGGTTATGTGCGGCATGTCGGTGAGTTCATCGCCCAGCTGCGCGGTGTCTCCGTGGAGGCGATTGCCGAGGCCACCACGGCGAACTTCTATCGCTTGTTTGCCGACACGCTCAAACACTAGTCCGTCGCCGCTATCCGTGTGTTCATCACAATCTGCGCATCGCCAAACCGGAAGACGGTTAAGCTGCCTTACTCCCCATCGGAAACTCGATCATGACAGACGTCATCAGCAGTAGCGCCCTCAACATCAAGGGGCTGTTCAAACACTTCGAAGGCAAATACGCCGTCGATAATCTTGATCTAGATATTTCGGTGGGTGAGTTTCACGCACTGCTGGGGCCCAACGGCGCCGGCAAAACCACCACCTTACGTATTGTTGCCGGTCTGCTAAAGGCCGATGCGGGGCAGGTCACGGTGCTGGGTCACAATGTCCTGCGTGACCCGCAGGTAGCCAAACGCGAGATGGCGTTTTTGCCGGACGATCCGCTGCTCTACGGCAAACTCAGCGCGCTTGAGTATCTTGAGTTCGTGGCCGGCCTCTGGGAAATCGACGCCAACACCGCTGCCAATCGTGCGACCGATTTATTGAAGTGGTTGGAGCTGTGGGACAAGGCCGACCAACAAACCGAAGGTTACTCGCGCGGCATGCGGCAAAAGTTGGCCTTGGCTGGTGCGCTGATTCACCAACCCAAACTCATGATCCTCGATGAACCCTTGACCGGACTCGATGCCCACGCGGCGCGTTCGGTGAAAGACATGCTTGTTGACTACGTGAAGCAGGGCAACACGATTGTCTTGACCACACACATTCTGGAAATTGCCGAGCGCTTGTCGGGTCGTATCTCCATTATTCAACACGGCAAGATTGCCGCCCAGGGCACTTTGGAAGAGTTGCGCGAGCAGGCCGGTCAGCAGGGCGCGACGCTCGAAGATGTGTTCCTGAATCTGACGGATGCACAAGCGTCGATTCCGGTTGCTGACAAGTGAAGACCGTGGTGAACACTGTCCGCAGTTACTTCAATCAGCCTAGCACACCGCAGTGGCTGTTGATGTACGAGTTAAAGCTCATGTGGCGCAATCTTGGCATCAAACGCCTCAAGTGGCTGATTGCGGTGCTGGCGCTGGCGTGGATCGCCATTCACGCCGTCGCCGGTCTGTCGATCTACGGATTCCTAATAGGTGCCGAGGTCGGCATGGTCATCCCGCCGGTCATTACTCAGCTAGTCGGCGCATTGTTTTGGCTGCTGTTTACGGTCGTGCTCTCACAGACCATCGCGATGTCTGTGAACGTGTTCTTTACGCGAGGTGATCTCGACTTGTTGCTGTCCTCGCCCATCAATCCCCGTACCGTGTTGTTTGTTCGCTCGCTCGGCATCGGTTTTGGGGCGATTTTCCTGCCGATCCTATTGGTGCTGCCGTTTGCCCACGCTGGTTTGTTCTTGGGCAAACCATCGCTGATGACGATCTATCCCGCGTTGGTGGCGATGGCGCTGCTGGCCGCAGCCGTTGGTGTCTGGCTGACGATGTTGTTGGTAAAGATAATCGGCGCACGACGTGCCAAGACCGCCGCCCAAGTGATGGGTGCACTAATTGGTGCCGCCGCGTTTCTGGCTTCACAGTTTCATAACTTCTTGAGTCGTGAGACACAATCGCAGCTCGGCGACTGGATCAAACGTGAGGCCGCACCGGGCGGCATGTTCGAAGTTGGGAGTGTGTTGTGGTGGCCCGCGCGCGCATTTTTGGGTGACGTCGTGCCGATGTTGGTATTCCTTGTTTTCTCGGTCGTGGTGTTCCTGCTGGTCGTCCACTTCACCCATCAGCGTTTTGTCACAGGCACCCAAGAGTCGTCCGGAGCTGGTGGCTCGGTTGGCAAACGCACCGGTACTCCGCGAACCCATACGGCATTTGCCAGTGGGATTGCGTGGGTGATATTGCGTAAAGAATGGAAACTGATCTTGCGTGACCCGAAGTTAATCTCTGAAACGCTGCTGCAGCTGCTCTACATGACCCCCTTGTTGTTTGCGGGCTTTAGCAGTTCCGGTCGTGCGGCGGTTTTTCTGGTGCCGGGCTGTGTGATGATTGTTGCCATGCTGGTCGGCAACTTGGCGTGGATTACAGTGGCGGCAGAAGACGCGCCCGACCTCATCGGCAGTTCCCCCGTGTCACTGGATCGGATACGCCTCTTAAAAGGTATCGCCGCGGCGGTGCCACCCCTGCTGATGGTGCTTCCGCTAGTTCTCTACTGGCTCATTACCAGTCCTTGGCAGGGATTTGTGCTCGCCGTTTGTGCCACCTGCGCGGCAGCGAGTAGTGCGGCTTGCCATGTGCTCAATCCGCGCAAGGCCAACCGACGCGAGATGAATCGACGGGGCCAAGCGCATCCGCTGGCAAGTATTGTCGAGCTGATCAGTGCGTTCGGCTGGGCTGGTACGGCTTACGGCATGATGGGCGGCCCGTGGTGGGTATTTATCATCGCCTTGCCGTTGGCCGCCGTCGGCCCGCTGTTTTCGTTCGGCGCGGGCTTCCAAGCGCGGCGGGAGGGTGTACTCGCCTAGGGGTGCCACCATACTCCGGTAAACTCACCTCACCAAAAAAACAGGGGGTAGGGCATGTCAGACGTCGTTCGCAGCCTGATGGGAATTGCGCTGCTGATATTCATCGGTTGGTTGTTTTCGATGGGTCGCGGTCGTGTGCAATGGCGTGTGGTGTTGTCGGCACTCGCCTTGCAGATGGCCATCGGTGCCGTAGTCTTGTTTTCATCAACCGGCAACGCCGTTTTGCTCGGCATCGCCGGAGCGGTGACCCACGCACTTGAGTTCGGTGCCAAAGGTACCGAGTTCATGTTTGGTGGCTTGGTGAGTCCCGATGTGTTTAAGCCCGGCGGCTTGGGCTTTATCTTCGCCTTCCGTGTGTTGCCCACCATCATTTACGTGACCGCCTTGATCGCTGTCTTGTATTACCTCGGCATCATGCGTTGGATCATCACGATCCTGGGCACGGTGTTACAAAAGTTGCTCGGTGTGTCGAAGATCGAATCGTTCTGTGCGGTGACCACCATTTTCTTGGGGCAAAACGAAATGGGCGCGGCGGTGAAGCCATTTGTGGCGCAGCTCAAAGGGCCGACCATTTTTGTCATCATGACGTCCGGTATGGCGAGTGTGGCCGGTGCCGCGCTGGCTGGGTACGCCGGGCTCGGTGTGAAGATGGAGTATTTGATCGCGGCATCATTTATGGCGATCCCCGGCGGTTTGTTGTTCGGCAAGCTGCTGTGCCCATCGAGTGAGCAAGAGAACATCCGTTTCGACAACATCCAGTT
>JBIIYQ010000173.1:0-5497 GCA_044346745.1 Usitatibacteraceae bacterium
GACTCACACCAGCCCCAAAGGACGATCCAACCTGCGGGTGGTCAAGCGACGAACAAAGCAGTACTTGCCGAGAAAGGGGCATGAACTCATGAACAACAAATACTGTTGGGCGCCTATAATCATTAAGTGAACAGCATTGGATCTGTCCCTAATTATTCCGTGCTGAATCTTCCGAAAGCGCGTGAGTACAAGTCGCCCAGCTAGCGAGTACGCAAATGCTTGGCCAGGAATGCCTCGACACGTTTCCAGAAGTCGAACTGCGTTTCTTCAAGCAGCCAACCATGCCCTTCCTTTTCGTAGACGATCCACTCCACGTTCTCGTTGTGTCTCTTGAGAGCGTTACGCAAATCTACGCCGTGACGTATCGGCACGCGTGTATCTTCGTTTCCGTATGCCAGCAAGACGGGGCGCTTGATTTTGTCCGCTTGTCGCAACGGCGAGGTTGCCTTGATTTGTTCGGCGTCGGCTACTCTGTCACCGACCAGATTTGGCATACCGTAGGTCTTCCACGCGTCTGAGAGGTCGCTCCAACGTGCGGTGTACAGCAGGTCAATGTCGGTGACACCGACCCAGTTGATGCCGCACTGATAGAGATTGCTATGCCGTACCAACCCCATCATCGCCGCGTACCCTCCATAACTGGCGCCCGCGATGCACACACGCCCCGAATCTACCCACCCTTGCTTGATCGCCCACTCGGTAGCGTCTGCGATGTCATCTTGCATGGCGAGCCCCCATTGTTTCCAGCCTTTGCGAAAGTGGTTTTCGCCGAAGCCGGTGCTGCCACGAAACTCTGGTTCAATCACGACGTAGCCTCGCGACGCGAGAAACTGCGAATCGGCATCCCACTCCCACTCGCCGCCGCGAACGTAAGGCCCTCCATGGACTAACACAACGGCGGCCCCTGGTGCCTTATGCCCTTGCGGGCGAGTGATGTGCACAGGAATAGTGAGCCCGTCGCGCGCCTTAAAGTTCATCATCTCGCGACGCGCCATTTGCGCGGATTTGATTGATGGACGCGAGTTCCCCATTATTGTGAGCGACTTGGTCCCGAGGTCGTAAAGAACGAAAATTACCGGTTGCCGATCAGACCAAGACCGCACCAATACTTTTTTTACGTTTTTGCACAGACCGCAGCTGATCTCGTTGATTAATCCGGGGAGGCGCTGATCGATATCCGCTTGGATTGCTTTCAGCGCTGGGTCGATCCAAGTTGTGCTGCGAGCGTCTGTCAGCGTGCGGATGCCAACTAGCTTGCCGTCGGGATCAACTAAAACTTGGCCGCGAAAGTCATATCCATCCACCGAGACAATGGCCTGCCACTTCAGCTCGCCGGCTGTCATATCAGAACGCAGCAATTCCGTCTTGTCGCCCTTACCTACGCGCCCACGCGCGTAAATCCGATTGCTGCTGTCGATGGCGATCGGCGTTGGCGGACCACCATCACCGTCGAACTGCTTTGATTCGCCTAGCAGTTTCCATTCGGAACTTGGGTTGGGCCGCCCGTGGATGCGCGAAACACCTTTGTCTGCGGAAAACGCGACACGGGGTACGCCGGTAGTATCGACCAACCAGTTTGAAGTATTTGGCGGGCTGTCAGCCGCCAGTGGGCGGACTTTGCCACTGATCGTATCTTGGCGGAAGAGAAAACGGCCCGAGAGTTCGCCGTCCTGAGCGTAATCGGTGCGTGTGACGAGGATGTCGCTCGAACCGTCGCGAAGTACGGAATGAAAGCGGTGAAAAGGCGAAAGCCCCTTTTCTGATTGGAGGCGGGTGCCCTTAGCCGCGACGACGCCATAGTCTTCATCCTCGGCGAGGCGGCGCCGGATCAGGATTTGTGGAGAGTCTTTCCCTTGCCGGTCAACGGCATAAAGCGCATAGCCCCATTGCGCTGTGCCCTCTGCCTGCAAATCTCGCGCCTTGAAGACTAAACGTTCATCATTGACCCAGACCGGATCTACAACATCCATGTCGGCAAATAGGGCGACAGCCTTGGTTTTCGACAGGTCGGTGGAATCAAATACCACCAAGCCGTTGCGATTGGTTTTGCTGACACGAACGACCGCAGCAACATGGTTTCCCGAGGGCGACATTGTGGCTTCGCCAAAGGCGTCAAACTTGAAAAAATCGCTGACAGGAATCAAATCGGCTGACTGCACCGATAGCGCGGATGCCGCGCACATCAAGCCTGCTGAAATCCTTGCAAAGAAACGCACCCAAACCCGCGTAGTCAAGCCCATTCATGTCCCCCGTTCATTGTCCTTTGCCGATTCTAGCAATCACTTGATACGGATGGAAATAGAGTCGGACAACACCAGGGCTCAGAGTCGCAAAAACGGGGTAGCTCAGAGTCGAATTGTTTTTGGCGAGCAGCAGTTAGGCGCTGGTACGTAGTGACGCTGCGCGTTTGCTGAAATCGAAAACACCAAGCGGGGCGGGCTGATATTTGATTGCAGTTCGCTATGAAAAAGGAAAAGGTCGTCGTTGCCGCGAACGGCTTAGACATTGGGTCCCCGCCCGGCGCAACTCTTGTGGTTATGCGCGGCAGGTCAACTTGGGTCCCCGCCTGCGCGGGGACGGGGTTAGATAACGACCAATAAAACAATACTCCCCTGCTCCTGCGGACAACCACAAGGGTTGCGCCGGGCGGGAGCCCAATTTTCTAAGCACTGCCTCGGTATCGTGCATCGTTCCATCGACAGCAGAAAGCCAATTTGATTGCAGTTCGCTATGAAAAAGGAAAAAGTCGTCGTTGCCGCGAACGGCTTAGACATTGGGTCCTTGGTGGGTTTACGTAGTTAAGCGGGGACGAAAGCCGAAATCGCAGAATACGGTTTACAAAGTCTAGCAACGGCGGGCATTTTCGAGCAAAAATGCTCGAAAATGCCCGCCAGACAGCGTGTTTAGCGTTCTGCTTATGTGTCAATGGCTACTTGCCGGCGGCTTGTGCAGCGATCCATCTTCGCATCTTCGCGTCCAGAACGGCCAGCGGCAGGTTGCCGTCCTTGAGCAGCTCGTTGTGAAAGGCGGCAAGACTGAAATTCGGCCCAAGGGTC
This sequence comes from Usitatibacteraceae bacterium, assembly GCA_044346745.1. Taxonomy (GTDB): domain Bacteria; phylum Pseudomonadota; class Gammaproteobacteria; order Burkholderiales; family Usitatibacteraceae; genus UKL13-2. Next base: position 3,057 of record JBIIYQ010000173.1, read on the forward strand.
TGTTCGCCGTAACGGCGTAGTTCCATGATTTTTAATTCTCCAATCTTGTAAGCCAGTGCTTGGCCGGGAATCGCGATGTAACGTTCTACCTCTTGCACTTGTTCTGACTCGGCACGACCGCCGTTTTGTAGCGAGAACTGAATCGCTTGTTCACGTGTCCAGCCCTTTAGGTGCATACCGGTATCGACTACCAAACGAATCGCGCGATGCATTTCACTGATGAGCCGTCCCATGTCCTGGTACGGGTCGTCATAGACGCCAAGCTCGATACCGAGGCTCTCCGCATAAAGTGCCCAGCCTTCGCCGTACGCCGTGAAGCGACTGGTACGCCGAATCCGCGAGAGGTCAGACTCTTGTGCAAGCGAGACCTCAAAGTGGTGGCCGGGGATGCCTTCGTGCATGTATAGCGCGGTCATGCGGGTGTTCAGATACTTCTCTGGAACAGGAATCGGTGCGAAGAAAATTCCGGGCCGTGAGCCGTCGCGTGCGCCCGCGCGATAACTTGCCGCCGCAGTCGCTTTGGTGATTGCGGGCTCGGGTCTGATTTCCATCAGCGCACGCGGGCGGCGCACAAACAACTTATCCACGAGCGGGTCAACACGGCGCTGAATCTTGCGGAACGCTTCGATGACGTCTTCTTCCGTCTTAAACGGCATCAACGCCGGATTCTTCGGAATCGATTCGATGAAGGCTTGTACGTCCCCGTTGAAGCCGACACGTTTGCGCACGGCATCCATCTCCGTGCGAATACGTGCGACTTCGCGCAAGCCGATCTGGTGGATCTCCGCAGGTGGCAGCGGTGTGGTTGTGGATTCGCGTGCTCGAAATGCGTACTTCGCATCACCATTCGGCGTACCCGCGAGACCGACCGTATCGCGACACTTCGGCAGGTACTCTTGTGCAATAAACGTGTGGAGTTTGGTGATTGCGGGCACGAGTTTGTCGTTAATGATGGCGCGGTATGTAGCGGTTAGTCGTGCACGTTCTGCCTCAGAGAAACTCGCTGGCATTTTTTGGATGGGAACGTAAAAGCCGCTTTGCGTGGCATCACTCGCCATCAGCGTTTTGAGCTGTGGCAACACACGATTCATGACCACTTTCGGCTGCACCACATTCTTCTGTATGCCCTCACGCATATTGGAGATGGCGGAGTCAACCCAGCCCGGAAATCCATCAAGACGCTTTAGGAACGCTTCGTAGTCGGCCACGGTTTTGAACGGCTGTGCACCTTCGGCGCGCGCAAGGGAGACCAGCGACAGTGGCAGCGAGAAAAAATGGTTGATGGGTGTCAGGTGAAAATCTAACGCAAGCAAATCCAAACGCAATTGCGCGCGATACAACATCACCGCATGGGTGAGTTGGTCATCCGCGGAAAGGGCAGCCACGTCGATGGCCTTTAGCGCCGCCAACGTTTCGGATTGCAGCTTGCGGTCACGTTCGCGAACGGCGGGGGTGAGGTCGTTGACAAACTTGTCGTGGAAACGGGCGTCTCCTGCCGAGGTCGCGGCGAGCGGGTTCAGCGCATAAGTTTCTTCGACGTATTTTTCGCCGAGGGCGGCGAGTGTCGCGGAGGGTGTTGATGGCGCGCTGGTGGTTTGTGCCGACACGGATGTGAAACTAAGGAAACATGCAATGGAAGCGGCACAAGCTGTACAAGCGGCGCTGCGGAGGCCAGAACGTTGTTGCGAGAGTTGAGCTGCCATATGATCTTTCGTGAAAGGGCGCGCGGGGATACAAACAAAAACGAGGTGCAGTGCACCTCGTTTTGTCTTCTAGTCCGTAAGGTTAACGGACACCACTAAACACTACGCAGCTTTGTTGATCAACTCACGCAACACATACGGCAAGATACCGCCGTGTAGGTAGTAATCCACTTCGATTGGGGTATCGATACGCAGCAGCAATTGTGTTGAATGTGTCGAGCCGTCTTTGCGTGTGATGGTGAGTGTGACATCCATTTGTGGTTTGATACCACCGGCGATGCCAGTGATGGCAAAGGACTCGTCGCCCTTCAAACCAAGCGACTCAGCCGATTCGCCGTTCTTGAATTGCAACGGCAACACACCCATGCCGACCAGATTAGAGCGATGGATACGCTCGAAGCTCTTGGCGACGACAGCTTTCACACCAAGCAACTGTGTACCTTTGGCCGCCCAGTCGCGCGACGAGCCGGTGCCGTATTCTTCGCCACCAAAAATCATCGTTGGTGTGTTGGCACCGACGTAAGCCATCGCAGCGTCATAGATCGCCATTTGTTCGCCGGACGGTTGGAACAATGTATAGCCGCCTTCAACACGGGTGCCATCTGCCTTTGCGGGCAGCATCAAGTTTTTGATACGCACGTTGGCGAAGGTGCCGCGCATCATCACTTCGTGGTTGCCGCGACGCGCGCCATAACTATTGAAGTCCGCCTTCATGACGTTATGGCCAACTAAATATTT
>JBIIYQ010000174.1:0-5451 GCA_044346745.1 Usitatibacteraceae bacterium
CTTTTCACCGACCAGATTTGATCTCGGCTTGCCGCCGTTTGATGAATCGCCGGAATTTCGCTACAACGTCATTCCCGATGCGCTGTTGATAAACATGAATCTGGCGCAGTTCGATATTGATTCGACTGCCGGCCATTTTCAGATCCGCCTGACGCCGCCTTTGGACGGCGTAAAGGTGATTGCGAACATGTCGCTGGTCGAGCGAGCGTGTGAGAAATGGGAAGACGGCTGGAAGATTCCGACAGTTGTCAACGCAGGACCGGATGATTTGCGTGTTTACCTGGAGGGCGAATATCCTAAAAACTGTACAACGACAACAAACCTGAATGTGGTTGATCGCGCGGAATATACGGCCCGACTGTTCCGTAAGTTGTGGCGCGACCTTGGCGGTACCTTCAAGGGGGCCGTGGTAGAACTGCAATCGCCGAGTCTTGAGGCCAGCAAGGCGGTAGCCGTTACTTCGCCAATACGTGTATTGGCCGAGCACCGCGCGCGCCCATTGGCAGAGGTTTCGCGCAACATCAACAAGGTCTCTGACAACACCATCACCCGCATGATTTATCTGACACTGGGCACCGATACGGTGGGCAAGGCAACCCCAGAGCGTCTTGGTGCGACGACACCCGTGACAACACTTTCCCGCGCAGAGAATGAGGTGAGGGAGTGGCTGAGGCAGCGTGGAATCGATACCGTTGGTTTGGTGCTCGACAACGGATCCGGACTATCGCGAAGTGAGCGCATCTCACCGCGTCAACTGGCTGGCGTGCTACAGGCGGGCTACCGTAGCAAGTGGGCACCAGAGTTTTTATCAAGCCTGCCCATCGTTGCGGTCGATGGATCGATGCGCAGTCGGTTGAAGGACAGCCCTGCCGCAGAGATGGCGCGCATTAAAACCGGCGGACTGCGCAACGTGGTGTCGGTCGCGGGATATGTCACCAATGCCGCTGGCGAGGTCCATGCGGTAGTTGGTATGGTTAACGATGATCGTGCTGCACGGGCTGGTGGGCGTGCAATGCTCGACGCCTTGCTGGATGAAGTTGCTCGCTCGGCCTCAACCTCAACCTCAACCTCAACCTCAACCTCAACCTCGACGTCAGGTTTGACTAAGTAGCCAGCTGAAGGCGTAGTCAAAGCACGCGTTGGTACTTCGCTCGGACTTGCTGGCGGTCACCAAAGTCAAAGTGCCACCACTCTGTGCTGATCCCGCGGTAGCCGCTACCGGTCATCAGGTCCCGGAGCAGATGGCGGTTGGCAATTTGGCTCTCCGTCAGTTGGCCTTGCAGAAAGTAACCTTCTTCGAGGCCCGGGTGGGAGAGTTCGGTCAAGTCGTCGAATGGAGTGCCCATATCAAGCTCTGCGCCACTAGCATCTGCCAGCGTTACGTCCACTGCCATGCCAAACGAGTGAATTGATCCCGCGATGGGATTGGCGAGATACATGGTTAGCGGTGTGCCCTTAAGCGCTTGCCAAAGCGCCTCTTGCACACGTTGTGGCCGGAGTGCATCGAGTACAAGTAATTGCAAGTCCGGGCGTGCCGACCGCAATGATTTGGAGGCAGTCTCAAGTGCGTCTGCGGCGTTTTTGTGCAGCCAGGCGCAATCCAAGTCACCGTAAAGGTCACGACCAACAAAGTTATTCAGCGTGCCGTATCTGAGGTCGACGGTGATCTCGGGGATGGACGAGAGATGTCGAAACCCGTCGTGCAAAACGAGATCTTCCATGCGAAAAGTCGGTGCGGTCATCGATCAAACATGCTCGTGGTTGGGCTGAACAAAAATGCGATCGCTCGGGAGAGGTTGTGCTCGCGGGTAAAATTACACTTTAGCGACTTGAATAACCACTCGCAACCCGAGCGCAATCCAAAACCAATTGCATCAACCCTGCTATCACACACACATGCACTTTCAATCCACTCAATTTTCCGGAACTCGCCTAGGCCCGCGATTGATCGTGACCGGCGCGGTTCACGGCAATGAGACTTGCGGAACCATCGCTATCAAACGCGTGCTTGCCGATATCGACGCTGGTCGCGTGAACATCGTTGCCGGCCACGTAACTTTTGTGCCGATCACCAACCCCCTAGCTTACAAAAAGGGCGACAGGGTCGGGGACAGAAACCTCAACCGTAACCTGTATCCCGTCGATGAGCCGGTGGAGTTTGAGGACCATGTCGCGAACTGGCTTTGCCCGCTGCTTGCCCAACATGACGCGCTGCTCGATCTACATTCCACGCGGGCAAAGAATCCTGCGTTTGCAATGTTGGGGCCGGTCGACAACGACGGCGACCTGCAGCCATTCAAACATCACGCCAAGGAGCGGGAAATGGCGGCGCACTTGGGGGTTCATCGGTTTGTAGATGGTTGGCTGGACACCTATGCGTTGGGGGTGACGCGCCGCCAACAGCGAGCGTTGACCACAACGGTGCCGTTGAACCCGCATAACACTGATCCACGATATGGCGTCGGCACCACGGAATACATGCGATCCGTGGGCGGCTATGCGATTACCCTTGAGTGTGGCCAACATGACGACCCGGAGTCAACCGATGTCGGCTATCGCGCCATCCTCAATACGCTTGCATTGCTCGGAATCAGTGATGGTCTGAAGCCGCAACCGGCGGCCAATGTTGAACACTTGCATTTGCACGACGTGATCGATAAACACGATGCGGAGGACAGCTTTAGCCGCGAGTGGGCAAGTTTTCATCGGCTCGCCAAGGGTGATTGGATTGGCACCCGGGCGGACGGCACCAAGCTGGTTGCGCCGTTCGACGGTTACATCATGTTTCCGGATGCGAAGTCACTGCCAGGCAATGAGTGGTACTACTTGGCACGGTCTGAACAACATAGTCAGCAATCGTAGGTACCAAGGGAAGTGACGCCGTCGGCTAGGCTTGCTATAATTTGCGACTGTGAAAAGTTTCGTCGACGGTGGTTGTAGCTCAGCGGTAGAGTCCTGGATTGTGATTCCAGTTGTCGTGGGTTCGAACCCCATCAGCCACCCCATTTATTTCATAGGTAAATTTACCCCGAAGGTCCCCTTGAGGGATAACCCGGGGATAATTTGCCAGATAGTGCCGCTTCCAGGCGCTGCATTTCAAGCTCGTTTTGGGCACCGTGCAGCCACTTGGCATAAGTCTTGTGGAATACCTCCACACTGTGCCCCATTTGGGTCGCGCAGAACGCCGGATTCATTCCGGCCATCAGCATTTGGGTCGCGTAGGTGTGCCGCATGTTGTATGGCCTGCGATATCGAATACCGAGACGCCTTAACGTCGGCATCCAGTAACTCCGCCGGAAAGCGCGCTCGTCAATCCAAGGCGTGTCGTACCGAGGATCGTGAAAAACCGCTTCGCCTAGCATCTGGGTGAACTTGCGCTGCCGGGTGATTGCAGCAAGAGACCTGCTATTCAAATGAATCAACCTCTCCACGTTGGTCTTGGTTCGGTCCTTTTGAATACCTCTAACGACGGCCTCTTTTACCTTCACCTTGTCGGTGGCAAGGTCTACGTTGGGCCAGCGTAAGGCGAAAATTTCGGAGGTGCGCGGGCCTGCCCAGAACCAGAACTCCACGAAATTCGCTAATTGCTCGGGTTGACGGGCATACATGTCGGCAATGATGCTTTCAGCCTCTTCACGCGTGAACGGATCAGGGGGAGCCTTTTGGTGTTTTGCCCTTGGCACCTTTTCGACGGGGTTTTCGCGCAGCACGTTATCTGTGACTGCTAGTTCAACGGCCTCGCGGAGGACAGAAACGTAGTTGTTGATCGTCTTTCCGGATAGGTCTGGTCGCGTCGCGATGGCGCGTTGAATGTGGCTCGTGAGTAACGCACGCATCGCTTTATCGCCCAAGAGAGTGCCTGCGCCATCGCATTCAACGTTTTTCCAGAATTTGATCGCGCTGAGGTAACCAGCCTTGGTAGATTCTTCGATTCGCTGGGTGGTTAGCCACTGATCGAGTTGAAAACTAAGGGTGTGCTGCGTGGACTCGCTGACACTAGCGGGAAAGTATTCAGCCATGGAAAACAGCCCAAGCCGGATCTTTTCCTTGATTTCTGCAGCCAAACGTTCAGCGTACTTGATGTTCGCAGGGGTGGGAGGCATTGGCTTCCCGTTCAGCATCAGAGTGGGGCGCTCTTGCTTTCCATTTACTGTGAACGTGACGCGAATCGATTTTTCGCGAACGTCGATCCCGCTTCTACCCATTGCGCGTACCCTTTCATACTGATGTAAATATGGTTGTCAGGGCCGCGAATGTACTCGCGACCTTCAAGCCATACGCCTTCTTCAATCTTACGCCTTATAGCTTTCTCGCTCAAACCGGTCACCAACGCTGCGAGGTTAATCACCACGTAGGGTGCCGGGCCAATCACGACGGGGGCAGTCATGACCTTACTCCAAGCCCATTGAATGGGAGGCAGGATTCTTAGTGAATCCTTGCTGGCGTTGATAAACATCTAGCGCTGATAAGTTTTCGATTTCTCGACTCATCGCGAATGGCAAGGTTTCGCGGTCATCTGTGTAGATTTGCGCGTTGTGCCGGGCGCGACTGATAGCTACGTAGAATGTTTTTTGGTTAGCAGTCAGGCTGTGTGAGTCCGCCTCGATCAGTACTTGATCGCACGTTTGGCCTTGCGCGGAGTGCACTGTCGAACAATACCCGTAGTCCAGCGCGAGGGGGATGCGACCATCAAGCGTCACATTGCGACCGTCATCGAACTGGAGCGTCAGCGTCTGAACCTCTTGCGATATAGCGGTTACCCGCGCTAAATCGCCATTTATCATCCCACGGGTGCGGTCATTGGCAGTGACCCGCACTAAATCTCCTGTCGAAAGTGGCCGCTTTACCGGTACGTAGGCGGATAGTTTGGTTGCCAGCGCGGGTTGCCAGCGCTTTTCGGTGCCGTCGCTACATTCCAGCAAAATGCAGTCGCTCAAGCGCGCCGATACTTTTGCGGCATCACCGCGTTTCAGGCCAAGTGAAGCATAGTCTGCTTCCGCAAGAATGACGTCGCCGGTTTCATAGCTAAGTATCGATCGAGCTTGCTGTGCGGTATGGTCTTTTCGGTCTAGCAATACGAATTCGTGACCGCTCGCTTCAAGCCCAAGTTTGTTTCGAATAGACCGATTGATCTCGCCTCGGGCGTAACGCGTACCGGCAATTACCCTCGTCGATTCACGTTCAGCCGCTGAAAGACCAACATAGTCGCTTGCAATGCGCTCAAACCGCTCTGCGGAATTAAATATCTCGGTGATATGTTTTTCGAGAATCTGAACCGACATTGCGACCTGTCCCTCCACAGCTAATTCGACGGCCGCTTTGAGGAGTGGACTCTTCTGGCGCTGAATTTGGTTGACCATAGTAGTGTGCATGCCGTGGGATTGGAGTTGGGCGAAGGGCTTTCCTGCTTCAACCGAGTTCAGCTGTCCGGTGTCGCCCACCAAAACGATG
>JBIIYQ010000065.1:0-16979 GCA_044346745.1 Usitatibacteraceae bacterium
TTCGTTGGCAAACCAATCACCAATGGATTTCAACGCAGCCTTTATAAACACATTAAAGCAGGAGAAAATCTAACTCGCAACCTCAACACGCCAATCCATGGCGTCCGGATTTTTGAGCCTCTCCACACCTTGTCCGGGTATATGGTGAAGAGAAGCGTAACTTTGTTGGGCAGCACCTCTGGGCAAGGGGTTGTTTCGTTCCCACTGTGGGGCTTGATGATGAAGAAGTGATCAGGCACTACATCCGCGAACAAGAACAGGCCTACTAGAAGTTGGAGCCGACGAAGCGATGGCAAACAGCCGCCTTGAGCGGCTCACAACCTAACGCCACCGGCTCTGCCGGGGGATACTTACTACTTTGCCGTCCTGTGCCCGTGCATGTTCTCCTTAATGAAAAGCCCATCAAAGAATCGTAATCACAACGTCAGCAGCGAGACGCGAGGTTGGCGCTGGCGGACGACCATTAGCTTCTGTTCTGAAGGCTTTGTTGGAGTGCTGACAACTGCTGGGAGACCGAAGTCCCAAGAGCCTGTAGTCCGGCAACTTTGGAGTCCATCGACTGATACTGGGCGCGCAGCCGCGTCTCACGCTGCGCAAGGCGATTTTCTAGCGTCTCTTGGTTTCTCTGGTTCGAGCGGATGCTGCGACTTAGTCCGTCGGTGCGAGATGTGATGGATCCGCTGGCACCTAACCATTCGTTTGCCAGCGAATCCAATCGCTTGGCGAAGCCTACGGAGTTGGCGCTGCCAGGCGTCCCGACACTCGAAAACAGCCGCGCAATCTTCGTCGGGTCACTGTTCGCGGTTGCCCACTTTGACTGGTTGAGAGCAAGGTTGCCATCGGTTTGAATTGATACGCCGATGTCGGACAAGCGGGAGAAGTCTCCCGCTTGTCCGCTGAACTGGCCGAACACGGTTGATTTCAAGCGTTGCAACGCTGAAATCGCCGCGTTGTCTCCTTGTAGCGGGGATTGGGTCTTGGCCCCTTCGACGAACTTGGTTTGGTCCTTTAGTAGCTTTTGTAAATCATTGAATGCAGAAATAAAAGTACTCATAGACTTCTGAATCGCTGCTGAGTCTTTCGTGATGGAAACGTTTACCGCAACTGCGGTTTCGGCCAGAAGATTAAAGGTGATGCCCTCCACCACACCGCTCGCTCTGTTCGAGGATGATGACGCTGGGATACCGTTGACATTGAAAATAGCGTCCTGTGCCACTTGTAATGACTCGAGGTTTTTCCCCGACCCAACGACCGCCGAGGGAATGAACGCTAGTCGGGATAATCCTGTAGCGTTGGTATTGCTGCCGTCGTTATCGGTTGTGGTGATTTGGATTGCGTTCTGGGCACCAGTATCTTTAGCGCTTACCACTAACCGTGCTCCACTGCCAGTGTTTACGATGGTTGCAGTGATACCAGCATCAGCTGCGTTAATAGCATTCCGAATCGATTTCAACGACCCATCACCAACGTTTACGCTGATGGTGCCTCGCCCGGGCTGTAATGTAAATGCCCCAGAATTACTATCGATGCTGCCGACTGATATCTCCAAGATTCCAGTACCAACAATAGTTGACTCATCCGCGTATGTGCCGGAGGCAAGCTGCGCACTTTTTGCGAGTTGGGACACCGTTAACGCGTAGTTGCCTTCTTTTGCGTTGCTTGCCGAAGACGCCGAGATAAATGATGTGTTTGAAGAGCTCGCTTGGTAGATCTCCCACTTATCCGACACAGCAAGAGTGCGCACCGCGTCTTGGAAGGTGGAAATAGCGCTCGCGACTTTTCCGTACGCACTAATGGAGGACTGTAGTGCGGACTGGTCTGTCTTGAGACGGTCAAGCGGCTTTCGTTCAACCGCCATCAACTGTGTGATGATCGAGTTGATATCGATTCCGCTGCCGACTCCAGAGGCGCTGATAGGCATGCGAGTGTCCTGTAAAGAGCTGGGAAGAAAGTGAAAGAAATACTGGTCATCGACAATTACGGCAAAAAATTAAGCTCGGACGAGACCAGTTTTCAATTTGGGCTGAATAAACGGAAATCTGGGCGGTTTTGATCCGGAATCTAGGATCCCAACACCGCTGAACAAGCTACGTGACCCCGCGTAGTCTCCAGAGATTATTAGCCTTTGAGCAATTGCATCACATTATTTGGTAGTGCGTTTGCTTGGGCCACCATTGCCATACCCGCTTGTTGTAAGACTTGGGTGCGTGATAGGTTTGCAGTTTCTGCGGCAAAATCTGCATCCACGATACGGCCGCGCGATGCAGCTTGATTCTCGGCTGCGACTTGTAGATTGGCGATAACACTCTCAAAGCGGTTCTGCGCAGCACCGAAAGTCGCGCGCGCCGTGGTAATTTCGACGATGGCGGTGTCTATGTTATCCATTGCGGTCAACGAAGCTGCGGCAGTGGAGATTGAGCCAGCGGTAACGGCAGAAACGCCAGCGCCGCTTGTCAGATTGGTCGTGCTGACCGAAATCTGGTCGGTCGCACCGCTGTTGGCACCAACTTGGAACGTTAGTGTTGCGGTCGAGTTCAAGACTGCCGCACCGTTAAACGTGGTGCCCGATAACACACGTGTGACTTCAGCATTCAGCGCCTGATACTCTGCATTCAAGTTTGCGCGGTCACCGTCAGAGTTTGTAGCGTTTGCAGACTGTACGGCGAGCTCTCGCATCCGCTGCAACGAATCGCTAACTTTGCCAAGTCCACCTTCTGCGGTCTGCGCCAGACTAATCGCATCGCTGGCATTACGGATCGCCACATTCATGCCTTTGATCTGTGTGTTCATACGTTCGGCGATGGCGAGACCCGCCGCGTCGTCTTTTGCACTGTTTACACGCAAGCCCGACGACAAGCGCTGCATGGAAGTAGTTTGTGACATTTGCGAGGATGCGAGATTGCGCTGTGCATTAAGTGAAATCACATTGGTGTTAATCGTTTGTGGCATTTCCATCTCCTGTCTGTCCCCTCGGGGGCGTTTAATTGAGACCCAGCATCGCCGGGTTAGACCAAACCTAGCCTGTCGGGCTTAGGCTGTAGGAGATCGTGAAGATGTAACGACGAGACACCCACCATCACCTTTGGATGACGGCATGTTGACATAGGGCATTAATAGCCAAGCGTCCAATAAAGTAGGAAAAAGTGCGCTATTTGTTAAGTTACTGTACCGTCGAGGAAGTCGGCGATGAGGTCGCCATCTTGAGCAACCCATAAAGTTTGCCCAGCTCTACTTCCGAATGATAGTGACGAAAGTCGAAGCTGGGCAGAAGGTGGGCGACTGATGGAGTGCCTAGTTGCTGCTTGGATTGCGTTGATTAACCGCGCAGCAACTGAATAACGCCGTTTGGCAGTGCGTTCGCCTGCGCAACCATCGCCATTCCAGCTTGTTGCAACACTTGGGTGCGTGACAAGTTAGCGGTTTCTGCGGCAAAGTCAGCATCAACGATACGACCGCGTGATGCAGCTTGGTTTTCCGCATTCACCTGTAGATTTGAAATGACTGCTTCAAAGCGGTTTTGTGCTGCACCAAACGCTGCGCGCGCTGTCGAAATTTCGGTGATCGCAGTGTCGATATTGTCCATCGCAGTCAAAGAAGCAGCCGCAGTAGTGATTGAACCAGCGGTAACTGCTGAAACGCCTGCACCAGACGTCAAGTTAGTGGTGCTAACCGAAATTTTGTCTGTGGCAGCGTTATTTGCCCCGACTTGAAAGTCTAGCGTCGCAACGGCACCCAGCACAGCTGAACCATTAAACTTTGTACCCGTTAACACACGTGTCACTTCGGAGTTCAGAGCCTGGTATTCTGCGTCGAGATTGGAACGGTCGCCATCAGTATTGGTAGCGTTAGCGGATTGGACGGCCAGTTCACGCATACGCTGCAATGAATCTGATATCTTCCCAAGTGCACCCTCGGCCGTTTGCGACAGACTGATAGCATCGCTCGCATTGCGAATTGCGACATTCATGCCTTTGACTTGAGCGTTCATGCGTTCAGCAATGGCGAGGCCAGCAGCGTCGTCCTTTGCGCTGTTAACGCGCAAGCCTGACGACAGCCGCTGCATGGAAGTTGAAAGTGAAGATTGCGAAGCAGAAAGACTACGTTGTGCGTTTAACGATGAAACGTTGGTGTTGATTGTGGTTCCCATTTAAATCTCCTATCAAAAATTAATTCCCAGCGTCAAGATAAGCCCAGCGCAATTGCCGGGGTGAGTTACGGCACCCGTTAGCCGGGCTTCTTGGCGGTGGGAACCAGATTGCTAAGATTCGAACCGCCAACAAGTCCTTTTTCGACGGCCTCATCGGAAACTTTAGGGTTTACGGATATACGTCCTTTACGTGCGCACACTGTCCTCATGATCAGCGACAAAATCTGACCTGCAATAGCGCTTCGGCGCGGCATGAGAGAACTGAAGGATTCGTCGCTGGTTTTTGCCTAGCTCTACGCTAAAGAGCTGGCCGCAGGTTGCGATGTGACCGTCAGGGCACCTGCGAACTGCATGTGGACATATTCTTGAGGATCACTTGCCAGCAGATCGTATTCGAGTGCGCTTACAACGTGTAAGAAAATTTCTTACTTGTCGCCACGAAGCGACACCGACGCATTGTTTAGCAATCCCCCGATATCAACACCGCACCTACATACGCAGAATGCGATCCAAGGAAGTAGCGAAAGAGCCTCCTTCAAATTGTTAGCTTGTTGTTTGCCCACTCATCTGCGTATTAAAAGGAACAATCATGATTACTAATCAGCAATTGATGCAAGAGATTCAGGAAACCAATATGTCGTACTTGATGCTTGCACAGCACATGATCCGTGAAGACAAGAATCAGGCGATGTACCGTTTGGGCTTGTCTGAAGAGACTGCGGACATGATGGCACAGCTCACACCCGGCCAAGTCGTAAAGCTCGCTGCGAGCAATATGTTGATGTGTCGTTTCCGGTTCGACGACGATGTGGTTTGGGGGTTGCTTACCTCACATAGCAAGTCCAATTCTGTATCTGAAATGCCGAGCGTGAGCGGCGTTCATGCAGGCATCTTAATGGCTGGAAGAATGGCCGAATCGGACCGGATGGCTTCGTGATGAGCAAAAAATCCGTGATGGGGGAGAATCGTGACATTTCTCTCGCAATTGGCCTGATCAAGCTCGGAGCCAGACTACAGGTGCTGGAGTCTGAAACAAATCTGTCCTATGAGCGTCTTTTGAAGCTCTATAAGGAGGTGTCGGGGAAGAGCCCCTCGAAGGGCATGCTACCCTTCTCGACCGACTGGTTCATGTCATGGCAACCCAACATGCACTCCTCGTTGTTCATGAACATCTATGAGAATCTGTCTAAAGGCTGCGAAATTGATGAAATTGACGCCATCATCAAAGCCTATGAGTTGTATGTTGAGCAGATCAAATCGCTTGGAATGGAGCCAATCGTATCGATAACCCGTGCGTGGCGGCTGGTGAAGTTCACAGATGCAGGGATGTTGACGCTTAGCACTTGCAAAAAATGCAATGGGGCATTTGTTAATCATGCTTTTGAAATTGACGATGAATATGTTTGTGGGTTATGCGCACCTCCCCCTCGTGCAGGAAAAGCGTCGCGCAAAAAAGAGTCTGCCGATGTAGATGCGTAGCACGCAGGCGCTCTGTGGCCGGATCCTTCGTAGTTTCTGTGATTGGCTAGGAGTACTGAATTCAAAAGCTGAGTAGCACTGACCAAAAATACAAACCGGGCGAATGCCCGGTTTTTTTTGGTTTTAACTCAAGTCGAAATCACATTGGCCGAAATAACTTGCAGTCGTTTTGTTATGTGTGTCCGTTGGTGGGCACGATTTTGTCACCAGAATTTCAAGGGCGGACATGCTCGTCATTATTGGTTACATCGTGGTTGTAGGCTCCGTTATCGGTGGCTTTGTTGCGCACGGCGGAAGCGTGAAGGCGCTCTGGCAGCCGTTCGAGCTCATCATCATTGCAGGCGCTGCGTTGGGTGCTTTCATCGTCGGAAACAATGGCAAAGTTCTCAAGTCGACCTTTGCGGCTCTTCCCTCAGTCCTAAAGGGTTCGAAATACACCAAGCTTCGATACCTAGCGCTAATGGCGCTTTTATACGACCTTCTTTCAAAAATTCGCAAAGAGGGCATGATGTCGATTGAAGGTGACGTCGAGACACCAGACCAGAGTCCGATTTTTACCAAATACCCAGAGATTTCGGCGGATCACCATCTTGTCGAGTTCATCACTGACTATCTTCGGCTGATGGTCAGCGGCAATATGAATCCCATCGAGATCGAAACACTGATGGATCAAGAAATTGAGACACATCACCACGAGGGCGCGATACCACCGGCGGCAATTCAGAAGGTTGCGGACGGTCTCCCAGCGTTCGGCATTGTTGCGGCGGTGATGGGTGTTGTTAACGTAATGGGCTCGGTCGGCGAACCGCCCGCGATCCTCGGTGGAAAAATTGGTGCGGCGTTGGTCGGAACGTTTGTGGGTATCTTGCTGGCTTATGGTTTTGTCGGCCCCCTGTCGGGTTTACTCGAACAAAAACTCGAAGAAGGAACCAAAGAGCTGCAATGCGTCAAGGTCACGCTCCTTGCGAGTTTGCAGGGGTATGCGCCGCAATTAGCGATCGAGTTTGGACGCAAAGTGCTGTATTCAACTGAGCGCCCAACGTTTGTTGAACTCGAAGCGCATGTAAAGAAGAAATAGTCATGGCTGCTAAGGATGCAAAACAGCCGATTATCGTCATCAAGCGGATCAAGAAGGGGCACCACGCTCATCACGGCGGCGCGTGGAAGATCGCGTATGCAGACTTTGTCACTGCAATGATGGCGTTCTTTCTTTTGATGTGGCTGTTGGGATCGACTTCTCAGGGAGATCTAAAGGGCATTGCAGACTACTTCAATGCGCCGTTGAAGGTGGCTATGCCCGGCGGGCGCGGAGCCGGAGACGCCTCATCTTTGATTCAAGGGGGCGGCACCGACATGACCCGGCGTGACGGGCAGGTGAAGAATGGTGACTCTGTTTCGGTTCAAGAGAAACGGGCAATGCGTGCGGCACGAATGGAAGCGGCAAGAATCGAGGCGCAACGTCTCACCGCCTTAAAGGCCAAAGTCGATTCGGCAATCGCGTCGACACCAAAGTTGGCTGAGTTTGCGCACCAAGTAAGACTAGACCTTACCCCAGATGGTTTGCGGATACAGATAGTCGATGATCAGCACCGCCCGATGTTCGACTCCGGCTCGGCAATCGTGAAGCCCTATATGCGTGATCTACTTCAAAACATCGGTCGCCTGCTACAGGAAATGGATGCACGCGTCACCCTGTCTGGACACACGGATAGCAAGTCTTTCCCCAATGCGCAACGTGGTTATTCGAACTGGGAACTCTCAGCTGACCGCGCGAATGCGTCGAGGCGGGAGCTGCTTTCCGGTGGTCTGTCCGAAGAACGAATTTTTCGCGTGATCGGACTTGCCGCGAGTGTTCCAATCAATACCGAGGATCCCGCAGCGCCCACTAATCGGCGCATCAGCATCATTGTCATGAATAAAGAAGCGGAAAACCGGCTAATGAACGGAGCTGAAACTAGGAGTGCGAGCGATGTGGATGACGTGCAGGACGCACTTGACCAGGCGGCACAGCCGCAAGTGGTGTCAGGCGCGCAGTCGGTTTCTGGGAAATCCAGCGTCGACACGCTTCGGGCACAGCCGAGTGACGCATCGTCGATTCCAACCCTCAAGTAATCGACATTTCGACCGACAAAGCATTTGGTACTAGCAAAAAGGAGAAATCATGAGTCAACCAACAGATATGAAGTTCTTGATCGTCGATGACTTTTCGACCATGCGGCGGATTGTTCGAAACCTGCTCAAAGAGATCGGTTACGCGAACGCCGATGAAGCAGAAGACGGCATTGCAGCGCTCGCGAAGTTAAAGGGGGGCGGGTTTGACTTTGTCGTCTCGGACATCAATATGCCGAACATGAACGGTTTCGAACTGCTTGCGGCAATCAAGGCCGAGCCTGCGCTGAAACACCTCCCCGTACTCATGGTGACAGCGGAGGCAAAGAAAGAAGACATTGTGTCAGCAGCACAGGGAGGGGCGGCCGGTTACATCGTTAAGCCGTTTACCAAGGCAACTCTCGAAGAAAAACTGCAGAAAATCGTGCAACGCACACAAACTGCGCAAGCAGCCTAGGGGGATAAAATGCAACTCGATCCACAACGAACCGACGATCTAGACGCTTTGTTTGAACACGAGGCGAGTGCGCCCAGCGCACCAAGTCAGCCCTCGGCTGCAACTGTGATTTCTATCAAAACCGCCTCGACCGCTCCAGCACTCCAAGAGCCATTCGATGTTTTCCAGCGAATTGGTTGCATCACGCGAAAATTACATGATGCGCTACAGGAACTTGGCTATGACAAACAGATCGAAAACGCCGTCAACTCTCTGCCTGACGCCCGAACTCGCCTCGACTATATCGCTCGGCTGACTGGCGATGCAGCTGAGAAAGTGTTGAACACCATCGATGCTATTCAAAATGAGCAAGAACAAATTGACCAGTCGGCGGGCAAGCTGCGTACTTTATTTTCGCAGGCAGGGGTGTCGGAAGCGCCTTTGACAAACGAAGTCAAGACGTTTCTGGAGCTGTATGCGGCCTCCAGTGAACGCCAGCGGGCGCATATAACGGAAATCATGCTGGCACAGGACTTTCACGACCTCACGGGGCAGGTGATCCGCAAGATCGTCGCAGTCGCTGCTAGCCTTGAGGAGCAACTTGTCGCACTATTGCTTGAGGCGACTCCCCCTGAGAAGCGACAACTCGTGGAAAGTAATGGGCTTAGTGGTCCGGTGGTAGATGCGAATGGTCGCAATGATGTTGTCACAAACCAAGCCCAAGTCGACGATTTGCTCGAGTCGTTAGGCTTCTAAACCAGCCAGTAAGTGGCGGGTGGATCGTTCGGCTCTGCCGGACATTCACCCGTGGCCTACTAACCCTCCCTACCCGCGAGAAGCCGCACTACATCCACTGACGAAATGGGGTGAGAAAGTCCTCGTTTTCGAGGCTTTTCGGAATTCGCTGATTTACATAATGGTCGACAATCTCTAACCGTGTCGACATATGTCATCAGAAGATCATGATCAGCAGGATAAGCATCTACCTGCGAGTGAGCAAAGGCTCAAAAAGGCGCGCGAGGAAGGCCAGGTTCCACGGTCGCGCGACCTCGCTAGTTTATTGCTGTTGGGTAGCGCGTTTGTCCTGTTTGCGGCAACAGGCGGTGATTTGTTCAACCAACTGTCTGGTCTCGTATCCCAAGCGCTGACGATTGAGCCAAGTGTCGCTCGTGATAGCGAAAAGATGGTCGCGCAGGCGGCGCGTCTATCGCTTAATGCCATCCTTCTCTCCATGCCGCTGCTTATGATGCTGGTTGCCACCGGAATCGTTGGCAGCGTAGCCGTGGGCGGTTGGAACTATTCGCTTCAAGCGATACAGCCACAGGGCTCACGTATCGATCCCATCTCGGGTTTTGGCCGCATTCTTTCCAAGCAGGGGCTGGCCGAAAGCGGAAAGTTACTAGGCTTTGTGTTGGCGCTCGCATGTGTGCTGGCGCTAGTTGTCTGGGTAAACCGTGAAAGCACGGCGGATCTGGCGGCTATGCCACTACGTACCGCCCTGCCTAACGCCGGCTCGATGATTCTAATGTCCACTTCATGGTTGATAGTTGTCGTTTTTGTCATTGCGGCCATAGATGTTCCGTTGCAGAACTGGCGTTACTCCTCGCGATTGATGATGTCACTCGAAGACCAGAAGCAAGAAATGAAGGAGAGCGACGGCGACCCACACTTGAAAGCCCGCATTCGCGGCCTACAGCGGCGTGTCGCCATGAGTCGGATGATGGACAACGTCGCGACTGCGGACGTTGTAATTACCAACCCTACCCACTATTCAGTGGCGTTGAGTTATCCGGAAAGTGCTTTTGGCGCTCCACGTGTGGTGGCAAAAGGCGCTGACCTTATCGCGCAAAGGATACGCGAGATTGCGGCTGAGAATCACGTGCCGCTACTCGAAGCGCCACCGTTGGCACGCGCGCTGTTCCGCCACACCGAGATCGAGCAGGAGATCCCGGTCGCACTTTATCAGGCGGTTGCACAAGTGCTCGCATACGTGTATCAGCTGCGCCGTGCACGTCTTGAATATGTCGTGGAGCCCGAAGCGCCTAAAGAAATTGAAGTACCAGTGGGCATGGACCCGAATGAGGCGGCGAAATGAAGCTGGCGCTCAGCTCGTCATTGGCTAAACTAGGCTTTGAGGGTATGCCAGCGCAGGCTTTAGCGGTTCCCGCTTTTGTGTTGGCCATTTTGGCAATGATGATGCTGCCGCTGCCAGCGATTCTGCTAGATGTTTTGTTTACATTCAACATTGCGCTGTCTATCGTTGTGTTGATGGTCGCTGCATACACAAAAAAAGCACTCGACTTTGCAGTCTTCCCGATCGTGTTGTTACTGACGACCTTGATGCGTCTGTCTCTCAACGTCGCCTCGACCAGAATTGTGCTGTCGAATGGACACACCGGCCCTGATGCGGCAGGCAAAGTTATTGAGTCCTTCGGCCACGTCATGATTGGCGGGAATTTTGCCGTAGGCATCATTTTATTCGCCATCCTCATGGTGATTAACTTTATTGTTATCACCAAGGGTGCGGGTCGCATTGCTGAGGTGTCGGCCAGGTTTACACTTGACGCCTTGCCCGGCAAACAGATGGCGATTGACGCCGACTTGAACGCCGGTGTGATCGATCAGAAACAAGCCCGCGAACGCCGTCGTGAAGTGTCCGATGAAGCGGATTTCTACGGCGCAATGGATGGCGCATCTAAGTACATCCGCGGTGATGCGATCGCCGGTATCCTGATCCTGTTCATCACCCTGATTGGCGGCATGGTTATTGGGATGGGCTGGCATGGTCTGGCCGTATCCAAGGCGGCTGAAGTATATGTGTTGCTGGCCATCGGCGACGCGCTGGTCGCTTCAGTCCCGGCAATGATTATCTCGATAGCAGCCGGCCTGATTGTCACCAGAGTGGGTGGAGATGACGGTGAAGACGTCGGTGGACAGATGATCCGACAATTGTTCTCCATTCCCAAGGCGCTTGCAATTAGTGCGGGTGTGATGACCCTGCTTGGCGTCATTCCAGGCATGCCGCATCTGGTGTTTCTGCTCATTGCAGTTTGTTGTGGTTTTGCGGCGTGGTACATGCAGAAACTTGCAAATGAGAAAGTGGCTGCTGCAAGTTTGCCGGTTGACGACCCACTGTTGTCGCCTACAAAGAATCAAGAAGCCACCTGGGAGGATCTACAGCCTGTTGATCAGCTCGGGTTGGAAGTGGGCTATCGGATTATTTCCTTGGTGGATAAAGGGCAAGACGGTGAGCTCTTGAAGCGAATCAAAGCGATTCGAAAGAAATTTGCCCAAGACGTTGGATTTTTGCCACCACAAGTGCACATCAAAGACAACCTTGAGATGAAGCCGTCAATGTACCGTATCACCGTCAAAGGCGTTGTGATGGGTGAAGGTGACGTCTATCCCAGTATGTTAATGGCGATAAATCCGGGACATGCCACCGTCGCGATTGAGGGAAATGCCGCGAAGGATCCTGCGTTTGGACTTCCGGCTATATGGATCGACACCAAGAACCGCGAGAGCGCCCAGCTATCCGGCTATACCGTAGTAGATGCGAGTACTGTGATCGCAACACACTTGTCTCAAGTGTTGCACTCACAGGCGGCTCAGCTTCTTGGTCGTGTCGAGACGATGGCACTCATTGAGCACTTCTCAAAGGTTTTGCCAAAGCTGATGGACGATGTTGTGCCAAAACTAGTTTCGGTTGCGGTATTCCAGAAAGTGTTGCAGTCGCTGCTTGCTGAAGCGATTCATATTCGCGATCTTCGTACCATCGTTGAAGTATTGGCAGCAGCTGCGCCGCGAACCCAAGACCCCACCGAGCTGGTTGCATCATGCCGCATTGCAATGGGTCAGTCGATTGTCCAGCAGATCTATGGTCGCACAGATGAGTTGAGCGTGATCGCCCTCAGCCCAGACATTGAGCGGATGTTGTTGAATGCCATTGGCGGCGGAGATGCAGATTTTGTGCTCGAACCCGGCTTAGCAGAAATGATCTTCCAACGCGCCACAGAGTTGTCGGATCGGCAAGAAAACGCCGGTTTGCCACCTGTTCTACTGGTGCCAGACCGCCTAAGGGCACCTCTTGCTAGGCTGTTGAAGCGAGTTGCGCCACGCCTTCGCCTGATCTCGCATACGGAAATTCCCGACACCAGTACCATCCGCGTTGAATCTGTTCTAGGAGCAAGTTAATGAGTGTTCAAAAATTCTTTGGTAAGTCTTCCCGCGCCGTTCTGAAGGAAGTGCGCTCGGTACTCGGTGATGATGCAGTCATTATTTCAAATCGTACTAACGGTAGCGGCGTCGAAGTTCTTGCCATGGCAGGAAATGCGATGGCTGACCTAGTGGAGTCGGTGGATACTCAGGCCGAGCGCCGCACTTCGGACAGACCGCAGCCAGCCAGCGAACCTTTGCAGCCGGAAAGTTTTGAAAACTATCTGCGTCGCGCTAAGCGAACAAATGAGAAGGCTGTACCAAACACAAATAGTGGCTGCGACCTGTTGCGTGAGCCGATTGCCCGAGCCGTCGCTGAGTATGAATCAGTGTTCTCCGCGCAGATGGACAACCCCGCCCCATTCCCGTTCGATGCAAGTGCCCAGCACGCAGACGCTTGGGCCGCAAAACGCCATCGGCCAGCAAAACAGGGCTTGGAAAAACGCGCCGCAATGCCTTCAGTTTCGACTGCGAAGACACCCTCGTCTTCACCCGTGACCGACATGCGTGCGAGCATTTACGGCGTACCGCCCGGGGAGGTTGCACCGCTCGAAGTTGAAGCGGGCCGGGCCCATCCGAGCAGCCCTGACCTTATGGCTGAGATCCGCTCTATGAAAGGATTACTTCAGGATCAGCTGTCTCAAATTGCTTGGTCGGACAATACCAAGCGCAGCCCGGTGCAGTCAAAGCTCCTAGCTAAACTTCTCCACGCAGGTTTTTCACCTGTGTTGGCGCGTACTTTGATCGAGAAACTGCCTAGCGCAACTGACGATGCGACCGCTGCTGAATGGGTGAGTCAAGCGCTAAATCAAAATCTACGCGTTTGTCGAGCAGGTGAAAGTATGGTTGATCGAGGTGGCATTTTTGCCTTGGTAGGACCGACAGGCGTCGGGAAGACCACCACTACTGCAAAGCTCGCAGCGCGAGCAGTCATGAAATTCGGCGCAAAAAATGTGGGCCTAATCACGGTAGACCATTACCGCGTCGGTGCCCATGAACAATTGCGCAGCTTTGGCAGGATGTTGAGCTGCCCAGTGCATGTTGCCCATGATGCCGAGAGCTTGAATGATTTGTTAAACGGGATGCGTACCAAACACTTGGTGCTGATTGACACGATTGGTGTCCCACAGCGCGACCCTCTTCTAAATGAGCACCTATCGATGCTCATGGGCGCAGGTATTGAGCGTGTGCTTGTGCTAAATGCGTCTTCACAATTAGAAACACTTGAGGATGTGGTTTCGACTTGGCGCGGACCGCGCTGCACACGTACCATCATCACTAAAATTGATGAAGCGGTAAAGCTTGCTGGTGTGGTTGATGTATGTGTGCGGCAAAAACTGCTACTTGATAGTGTCGCCAATGGCCAACGTGTCCCGGAAGACATACATGCTGCAAACAGTACACTGTTGGTTGATCGTGCGTTAAAGGTCGTTTCATCACCAGTGTTCCTTATGGATGATGATGAGATACGCATTGTTGCGGTGCAATCGCGAACGGGCGTCGTTGGGGCAACAGGTGTTTGACACGGCAGCCGAGGCGCTGATGAACGACCAAGCAGCAGGTCTAAGGGCGCTGACACGTAAGGCCGTACGGTTGTTGCCGGTAACTTCTGCAGCGCGCGGGGTTGGACATACTACTTGTGTGGTGAACCTCGCGGCAGCATTCTCTGCCTCCGGGCTACGGGTTGTTGTCATCGACGCTGGGAGGGCGATGGTCGCGCCGTCGCTCGGGCTCAAAGCCAAGTACGACCTATTTCATGTGCTGACCGGAGAACGGACGTTCTCAGAAACCATACAGTCGGCGGACACATTTTCCGTGCTGCCTGCGGCGAAAGGGCTGGATGAGTTTGTTTCGTCGGGATCTTCAGCAGGTGATCTATTCGGTGCCTTTACATCTTTATTCTCGCTATTTGACATGGTCATACTTGCCGCACCGCCGGCTGCTGTTTCGCAGCTCCTTGGCCCTGCAGGTGACGTGCTGATTGTGCTCAATGATGAGGCGGATTCAATCAAGGCCACCTATGGTTTTCTGAAAAAGCTGTCTGAGGAAAGTGGTTTCCAACAGTTTCAAATTCTTTTCAACGACGTGCAAGACGTCACGCAGGCTAATGACGGTTATGCGCGGCTCGCGGATGCTGCGAAGCGATTCTTTAACGCGCATCTATCGTTAGCCGGCATCGTTCCCCGCGATGCTGCACTCCGTCGCGCGGGTTTATTGCGTAGTCACGTCTTCCGACGCGGAAGTCCAAGCGGTAACAGCACTGCGAAGGTTGCATTTTCGCGAGCTGTAGTAGACGTCGCCAGCTGGCAGCTACACGAGTTTTCTGCAGCACAAGAATAGGAGATCAACAAGATGTACACCCGAACAGGAACACTCAATCGTGAGACGTATGTTTCTCAATATGCACCGCTTGTGAAGCGTGTAGCACATCAAATGTTGTCCAAACTGCCAGCAAATGTGGAAGTTGATGACCTTATCCAAGCCGGCATGATCGGTCTAATGGATGCGGTGGAGAGATTTGAATATGATCATGGAGCAAAATTCGAAACGTTCGCAAGCCAGCGCATCCGCGGCGCGATGCTCGACGAATTACGAGCCGGTGACTGGTTGCCACGCAGTGTTCGACGTAATCAGAGAACTATCGAGACTGCGATCGCTAAACTGGAGCATCGCAACGGGCGATCACCAAATGAAGGAGAAATTGCTCGCGAACTGGGGATGGATCTGCCCCAGTATCATGAGCTTTTGTCGGACGCTAAGGGTGCGCAGCTTTGCAACTATGATGACGCCGACTTAGGCGATGATGGCGAGGATTCCCTTAGCCGTGGAGTGGGTGATTCTTCTGGCGACCCGTCAAACATGCTGGCCGACAAACGTTTTAAACTCTCCTTAGTCAATGCTATTGAGGCCCTGCCAGATCGCGAAAAGACGCTGATGGGTTTGTACTACGAACACGACTTGAATATGAAGGAAATCGCTGCGGTGATGGGGGTAACCGAGTCCCGCGTCTGTCAGCTGCACAGTCAGGCAGTTGCACGATTGCGTGGCAGGCTGAAAGACTGGTAGCGGCGAATCAACGGGCCGCAGCCTATGCGGAGGTTGCGCGTCGGGCTTGGCACGCGAAAGCGGCTGAAGCCGTTGGCTCAGTCGGCTAAAGGTGCCAATAACGACGAACATCCACGCCCCACTCGGCAGGGTCTTCGTCGGATTCGATAGCGTCGTCGCTTTCGGCGAGGTCCAGCGGCAGCGGATTGATGTATGCCTCCTTCTTTAATGAATAGATCGCTAGTACTTTGGGTTTGGCGGTGTTAACGGCGTTCTGTTCAGACACCACCGCTAGGTGGCCGGATGAAAGTCGCACCAGTGAGCCTATTGGGTAGATGCCTACCACTTTAATCAACGCCTGCGCGACGCTTGAGTCAAAGTCTATTCCGGCGCGTTTCCGAATCATTCTCAACGCCGCAGTTGGTGCCATTGCACTGTGATAGACGCGCTGGGAGGTGACGGCGTCGTAGACGTCTGCGACACTCGCTATGCGTGTTATCCGCGATATCTCCTGGCCAGAAAATGCGTTGGGATAGCCAGATCCGTCAAGTCTCTCATGATGATGGAGTACGGCATCGAGCACTGGCTCCACGGCATACCCAGCCTCGGTCAGAGCATCGTATCCCAGTTGCGGGTGGGCGCGCATGATAGCGCTCTCCGCCGAGGACAGTGATCCAGGTTTGTTCAATATCTCCAGCGGAACGTATGCTTTTCCCACGTCGTGTAACAGGCCGGCTGTTCCCAGAATGCGTAGATTGGGGGCATCCACGCCAAGTTGTCGGCCCAAGCCAATCATAAAAATGCCTACGCTCACGCAATGCATAAACGTGTAGTCATCGCGACGCTTGAGCGACGTCAGCGAAACCAAAGCACTGCTGTTGCGCAAGATGGAATACACCATATCGTCAGCCAGCGTCTCGACGCTTTTCACGGATTTCAGCTGCCCCGCTCTTGCTTCGTGCATCAAGTTGCGGATGACGGCACTCGCGCGTTCGTGAATACCTCGGGCGGCGACAAGTTCCTCTTGGTAGGAAACTGGTGAAGTATTCCTATTCCGTTTGGTATTGTGATCGACCGTCGTTGTTACAGGGGCGGTGGAAGAGGAAAGGACGATCGGAGATTCCTCCTCAAGATCTTTCCCCCGGTTGGTGTCGATCGTGACCTGCGGCAAGCCCACTGCTCGAACCTTGCGCAACGTGGTTTCATCCTCAATGAGTATGCCGTTTCCAACAAAGGCGTGATCGAGCCAGCGGATGCCGTTGAGATCAACGTACATACCTGCTTGGAGCTTGTCCGGTGGAATCTGTTTCAGCATGATTCGGCTACAAGATCGAAGTAGCGATGAACGTTGTAAAACCGCCCGAATGGCAATTCGATATCAATCACGCGATTATTTATGTTTGTATTCATTCGGGCTTAGTTGCCGGGGCAGCGGGCGCGTTAGTCATCTGCGTCGATCAATTGAGCCAGTCGCACAATGTCGTCTGGAGTGATTGCGAGCACTTTTAGCAGGTTGGGCTCGATGACATCCCATCCGTCGATCACCGA
>JBIIYQ010000175.1:0-5430 GCA_044346745.1 Usitatibacteraceae bacterium
GTTCGTTGGCAAACCAATCACCAATGGATTTCAACGCAGCCTTTATAAACACATTAAAGCAGGAGAAAATCTAACTCGCAACCTCAACACGCCAATCCATGGCGTCCGGATTTTTGAGCCTCTCCACCTTAGTGTTTCAACGAGCCATAGAAACGCTTTCTTCAGGGTTGGCATATCGAGAGGCATCGGATTGCCGTTGCGGTCTTTTCGAACCAGTTTCTTGGTCAGCTCATCCACAAGCCCTTTCTCTAACCCCGTCCATGCGCCGAGACCTGCCAAATCGCCCTTCAGGGCGATGGGCAAAGCCCAACCGAAACTAGAGATGGCGACGGAATTTTCTTCCAGCGGGAAGCCCTTTTGATCTAACAGGACGGCGGCCAAGGCGGCCTTTTCCCGCTCTTTGCGACCCCGCTCCTCATCTTCGCCGAAGACTTTGATTAGCTCGTCAGTGGCGCGGTCGACGAAAACACTGCCAAGAATCACTTGGTAATACAGTTTTTTCTGCGGGCGAGAGCGTTCTCCACGAAGCCAAGGAAGCTCGTCGGTATCAATCTCGGCAACACAGCGCGTGTCCCCATTGGCAAGGTCGGCAGGACGGCGATAAGTTTGGGGGGACAAAGCCTCTAGAGCTGTCCAGGCGGAAAGAATCGCTGCGGGCTCATTTGTGACTGCCGGAACCGCACTCTGCGATTGCGTGGCTTGAACTGTGCTGGCCCGCGACGGTTCTAGGTTTCTAGGGGGTGACGCTGGTACTTGAGGCAACGGGACGGCGTGTGCGATGGCTTGCGAAATGCCCGCACCAGTAGAGAGATCTTCGGCGCGTGGTTCGCTCAAACTCTCTCGGATTTTCTTTAAGAGAGTAATAGCACGAGCAGTGCTGCGATGGCTCAGTTCCTCGGTGAGTCCTTGGCAGATGGCCTGGTCTGAAGAGGCGGTATCGAAGATCAATTCGAGTTCGGAAATGCCGAGCTTGAAGTAAGGTCGAATCTTGGCCATGATTTTGTTTACCCTTGGCTTGCTTTACTCCCACTCAATCGTCGCGGGCGGTTTGCCGCTCACGTCATACACGACACGATTGAATCCCCGCACTTCGTTGATGATTCGGTTGGAGACTTTTCCTAACAACGAATAAGGCAACTCCGCCCAGTGTGCTGTCATGAAGTCGGTGGTTTGCACGGCGCGTAGGGCAACGACATTTTCGTACGTACGGCCATCACCCATGACACCGACACTTTTTACTGGGAGATAGACGGCGAAGGCTTGGGCGACGTTGTCGTACCAAGTTCTTTGCGCGCCTGTTGCCCCCTCTCCCGCCGCGTTTGCGGCACCCTCTGCATCGCTCCAAGTGTTCCCTTGTCCCGCGAGGGGAGAGGGAGTTGAATGCGTTGGTTGGCCAACCGTGGTAGAAATCCCCCCCGCCCCCCCTTTTTCTAAGGGGGGAGTCACCAGAGTGGCACGCAGCTCTTCGATAAAAATTGCATCGGCTCTCCGCAGCAAATCCGCCGCCTCGCGCGTGACTTCACCCAGAATACGCACTCCCAAACCCGGTCCGGGGAACGGATGGCGGTAGACCATCTCACGCGGCAGCCCAAGTGCGACACCAAGTTCGCGCACTTCGTCTTTAAAGAGTTCGCGTAGCGGTTCAAGCAGTTTCAAATGTAGCGTGTCCGGTAAGCCGCCGACGTTGTGGTGCGACTTGATGGTGTTGGCTTTTTTTGTCTTGGCGGATGCGCTTTCAATGACGTCCGGGTAAATGGTTCCCTGCGCCAGCCACTTAGCGTTCGCGAGTTTTTCTGACTCACGTTGAAAGACTTCCACAAACACGCGGCCAATGATTTTGCGTTTTTGTTCGGGATCAGAAACACCTTTTAGCTGGCCCAGAAAGTCTTCGCTCGCATCGACATAGACAACCTTCATGTGCAAATTGTCGGAGAAGGTCTTTTTCACCTGCGCCGATTCGTTTAAACGCATCAAGCCGTTATCGACGTACACACACGTGAGTTGATCGCCGATGGCTTTATGAATCAGTGCTGCGGCAACCGATGAATCGACGCCACCGCTCAAACCGAGAATGACTTCCTCATCTCCCACTTGCGCTTTGATTTTCTCGACGGCTTCAGGAATGTATTCCGGCATATTCCAGTGGGAGGAACAGCCGCAGATATCATGCACAAAGCGGTTATAGATGGCTTTGCCTTGCTTGGTGTGTGTGACTTCTGGATGAAACTGCACCGCATAAAAGTGGCGCGATTCATCTGCCATGCCAGCGAATGGCGTCGTTTCGTTCGACGCGATAACCTTGAACCCCGGTGGCAATGCAGTGACTTTGTCGCCGTGCGACATCCATACGTCGAGCAAACCATGGCCTTCGGCATTCACCGAATCTTGAATGCCGTTGAGTAACGTTGAGTGTCCCCGCGCACGTACTTCGGCGTAACCGAATTCGCGTACCAGCCCGTTTTCGACCTTGCCACCCAGCTGTGCGGCCATGGTTTGCATGCCGTAACAGATACCCAGCACCGGCACACCGAGTTCAAACACAACCTGCGGTGCGCGCGCGGTATCGGCTTCCGTCACCGATGCATGCGACCCTGACAGGATGACACCCTTCGGGTTAAACGCCCGAATGTCGGCTTCCGACATATCGTGCCCATGCAGTTCCGAATACACCCCGGTTTCACGCACACGCCGTGCGATCAGCTGGGTGACTTGTGAGCCGAAGTCGAGAATAAGAATTTTGTCTTGCATGTTGATTGCTTAGGAAGTGGGGACAGCAGCAGCGCGATTGGCAGGATGGACGGGAACACCACGGGTCGAAAAGAAACGCCAAGCGAGGAACACCGCAATCAATTGCAAAAATGCCGAAAGGTAAAACACGACACCCATCCGCCAGTCCCCCTGCGGATAGTGGGACACTTCGGCGAGCAGCTGCGTCGCAATGACCGGCGCAATGACAATCGACAGGCTGGATAACGATTGTAGTGAGCCCATCAGGGAGCCCTGCTGCGTGGGATCGGTGGCCTTAGAGACGATCGCCTGCAACGTCGGCGCTGCTCCATAGGACAGAAAGTTCAACACGATTAGGACGTAAATCATCCAGCCGGCGGTGGCAAGGCCAGTGGCGAAATAGATCACAGACGCCACCGCCAATCCGATGACACCGAGTCGGACCTCACCCATCAGCTTGATCAATCTTGATAACAACCCAGCTTGCACTACGGCCGCCGTCAGGCCGACCAAGAACAACGCGATGCCGTTTTCCTTTGGCCCCCAGCCGAACTTGAAGTTGGTGTACAACACCCAAGTGGTTTGCTGCAGCACTTGTGCGAACGCCGATAATGCAAACACCACGATCAGTAATCCAATGTCTGGCCGCGTGAACAACCGGCGGAATGACGAAAATGGATTCGATTTAGCGATTGAAAATACGGAACGCTTGTCTTTGGTCAACGATTCTTTGATAAAGATGAAACCAAAAATTGCGTTGGCAAAACACAATCCAGCGCCCACATAAAACGGCAAATGGTAGTTGATGCTACCCAGTATCCCGCCCAACATCGGCCCACAAATAAAACCGAGGCCGAAGGCTGCACCAATCATGCCAAACGTTTTGGCGCGATTAGCGGGAGTTGAGATATCAGAAGCGTATGCCGAGGCGGTCGACATCGACGCCGAGCAGGCACCGCCAATGAAACGACCGAGAAACAGCCACATTAAGCTCGGTGCCCAGGCAGTAATCAAAAAATTCACCCCCATACCGGCGCTCGAAAAGATCAGTACCGGCCGGCGGCCAATCTTGTCGGAAAGTGCGCCTAGTAAGGGGATGCATAAAAACTGCATAAGGCCGAACGTGGCCGCCAAAACACCGTACCAGTGCGCCTGATCATCGGGTGATGTGACGAAATCTCCTACCAGCAATGGCAACACCGGGACGGCCAAACCGACCCCGAGCATATCCAAAAAAACAACGCCGAGGACAAACTTGAATCCGCGTCTTTTTGCGGCCTCGGCCTCGACGGCTGGTGCGTCTAGAACTGGACCACCCTCTGTGCTACTCGACAAAATTATTCTCCAACGCCTTCTGCAGAGGACATGACGGCTAAATCAAAGTCTTTCACCCCGCACCGCGAATCAGTCGGCCCGGTAGTTCGGTGCTTCTTTGGTAATTTGCACGTCATGAACGTGACTCTCGCGCATGCCAGCCGCAGTAATCTCGACGAAACTTGCTCCAGTACGAAACGCTTCGATGGTTGAACAGCCCACTAGGCCCATTGATGCACGAACCCCACCCATCAGTTGTGTGATGATGGCCGTCACCGGCCCCTTGTACGGAACCCGCCCCTCCACGCCCTCCGGCACCAATTTGTCGGCGTTGGAAATCGTTTCCTGAAAATAGCGATCTGACGAACCTTTTTGCATCGCACCGAGGGAACCCATCCCGCGGTAGCTCTTGTAGGAGCGCCCTTGATAAAGCTCGATCTCCCCCGGCGCTTCGTCGGTGCCCGCGAACATCGAACCCATCATCACCGACGAGGCACCTGCGGCAATCGCTTTTGCAACGTCACCTGAGTAACGAATCCCACCATCCGCAATACAAGGAATGCCGAGTGTTTCGAGCGCCTTGGCGGCCTCAGCAACCGCCGTAACTTGCGGCATACCTACGCCAGTCACAATGCGCGTGGTGCAAATCGAACCCGGACCAACGCCAACCTTTACACAGTCGGCACCGTGATCGGCCAACGCCATTGCACCGGCTGCGGTGGCAACGTTGCCGCCGATGACTGCAACGGTGGGAAACTTCACTTTCACCGATTGCACCATATCCAATACGCCTTGTGCATGGCCATGCGAGGAGTCCACCACCAAACAATCCACACCGGCTTCAACCAGCGCCGCAGCGCGTTCGAGATTGTCACCCGCCACACCAATACCGGCACCGACACGCAACTGGCCAAGTGCGTCCTTACACGCGAGTGGATGATCCTTTGCCTTCTGGATATCCTTGACGGTGATCAGACCAGCCAACTCAAAAGCGTCGTTGACAACCAGCACGCGCTCGAGGCGGTGTTTATGGATGAGTGCCTGTGCCTGATCGAGGCTGGCACCTTCCTTCACCGTCACCAAACGCTCGCGCGGCGTCATGATGTTCTTGACCGGCTGGTCGAGATTGGTCTCAAACCGGAGATCGCGGCTAGTGACGATTCCGACAACAACTTTGCTCTCGACCACCGGCAGCCCGGAAAAGCCGTGTTGACGCTGTAGATTGATGACTTCGCGCACTGTCATGGACGGCGCGATGGCCAGCGGATCTTTCACCACACCGGACTCAAATCGTTTGACCCTCGCGACCTCTGCGGCTTGCGCCCGGATGGAAAGGTTTTTGTGGATGATGCCAATGCCACCCTCTTGCGCGAGCGCAATTGCTAATCT
>JBIIYQ010000066.1:0-16840 GCA_044346745.1 Usitatibacteraceae bacterium
ACACGGTGCGCCGAAAACTACCCGTCTACGGCGCCATTCCCCCCAGCGCAGTTTGAACAGTGGTGGGCGGATGTGGTTGACGAGATAGGGCGAGCGACTCACACCAGCCCCAAAGGACGATCCAACCCGCGGGTGGTCAAGCGACGAACAAAGCAGTACTTGCCGAGAAAGGGGAATGAACTCATGAACAACAAATACTGTTGGGCGCCTATAATCATTAAGTGAACAGCATTGGGTCTGTCCCCGATTATTCACTGATCGGTATCCGGACCACACATCAAACTCGCCGCCTGGTGGGCACTTTCAAGCAAAAATGCTTGGAAAAGACCGCCGTTGCTAGGTTCCGCAGAAAAATCGACCCCTTTTATCAGGCGCGCGTTCTCTACAATTCATATTTTCGCAAAACATATCGAGCCTGGCCCCTTTTATCTTCAGCACCACATACGGCGGTTCCTCGGGGTTTTGAAAATACTTCTCATTGTGGATTTTGAGAACCAGCCCGCGCGGTCGATTTTCTACTATCCATTCACCGCCCGGCCTTGCGCCCTCGGTGGCACCCTCGATCATTTTAGGCGCGTCGGGCATGTACCGCGTATCCCGACCGTCGACAACCTCAATACTCGATCCGCTTGGGGCACCAATCACGCCAGCCAAACTAGCGAGATCAATGGGCTCTCCATTGACGTAGGTGAGCCATCTATTCACATAGGGATCTGGCAAATTAGCGTACGTATGACCGCGCGGCCTAAGAATCGCATCAGCCCACCACTTCACATCACGGGTATTGAAGTGGTTCTTGACTTGGTCAGCTAGTGTGGTCATGGTGTGTTTTGGATGTTGTGCACAATCGGGGACAGACCCAATACTGTTCACTTAATGATTGTTGGTGCCCAACTGTATTTGTTGTTCATCTGTTCAGTCCCCTTTCTGGGCAAATGCTGCTTCGTTCGTCGCTTGACCACACGCATCACAATCGGGGACAGTCAGGACAGCTCAGTCCGTCCGTTATTGTTTGTCCCTTGTTGTTCTGGGATTGATTACTTCGTCTTGGTGTATGTCGTCACCATAACCCAATTCGGATTTTCGACGGATTTGTAGTTGATTCGAAGTATCTTGCCGTCTAGGCTGGCCTCAATAGAAAATACATCGTCGATCTTATTTGTAAATTGCATCATGCCGGTGTATTTCCCCGTGGCTTTTGAGTACCCAGCAAACCCCTTCCATGGGTTGTTTCCCTCGAGTTGAATGATGCTTTTTGTCATCTGTGTAATACGTAACTCGCATTGCGGGCACTGAGGTTGTTCGTTTGAAGATGTCTGAACGTACTCGCCCGCAGGTATTGGAGTAGCTTGCGCAGACAAGCTCATCAACAGGAAAACAACTACAGCAGAGGCAATCAGTAAATCACGCATACGTTTGTACTCCTTAGTTTGTTTGACCCAACGGATTAAGACCAACATTATTTTCGTCACCAAACTGCGAAACTGTCAAGATATCAGATGGCAGTAAAAGGGGCCGGGCTTGTATCCTTCCCGATTCACGTCTTCGCAAAACATATCGAGCCTAGCCCCCTTAATTACACCAACAATCGGCTTGAACACATAGTCAAACCGTCACTTTTTGCGATAGGTAGCAGTCAAATTATGCTTACTGTCCAAATGGGTTGCATCCATGCGCAAGGTCTGCCCCTCATAGACAAAAGTTGCGGTGTAAACGACGCCAGCATACTTGGGATCCGTCCACTCGTAAAATCCTTGGTACTGATCCTTCGTTTTGTCGTAGTACGCAAATCCTCTCCAACCATTATTCGCAACGATTTCGATTGTATTCGTTACCGCCTTTTTGATTTCGATTTCGCAATTCGGACAATCGCCTGCCGTAGAGGAAGTTTGTTTGTAGACGCCTACGGAAATTGGTGCCGCTGTTGCAAGACTGGATGTCGAAACAACGAGTCCGAGGATAACTGCCGAGATTTTGTTCATCTTTTTTCCTATCCTAGATTGGTGAGCCTGCCGTGATGTATGCCGCAAAACTTGCGAACTAAAATCATGCTTGCGGCGTGAGTTTTTTCATAAAACTTACGGGATAAAAGAGGGATAAAAGGGGCCAGCGTCATTTATTTTCATAACTAAAATCTTCCTTTTTCAAAAAAACAATTAACGCTGACCCCCTTTAATTTAAGGGGCCAGCGACGAGTTATTTCGCCCCTGCGGCATTGTGATCAAGCGGTCCAATATTGTCACCTACCGAAACAGGTAGGATCGTTCACCTTCCCGCCGCCTGCCGCTTCTGCTTCCAAAAGCCACCTAAGCAAACAACTCCCGATCCCGAATCTTCAGCGCATCGGTGTAGTCCGCCTCAAACCACGCCTTCTCGCCCGCCTTGCGTGGTGGCTTTGCGAGCTGCAACTTATCACCCGCTTTCTTGGCCTCGCTTTGCGCGACGCGAAAACGGTAGTGATCAAAAATGCGCAGCGCTTCGACCATATACGACACCGCAACACGGCGGCCGCGGATGACCAACAAGTTTTCGCCGTTCTTGCGGTCCGCCGGATTCGAAAAGTTGTATGAGCCCATGTACACGCGCGCGGTGGGTTTGTCGAAATCGATCACCACGAACTTGTGATGCATCCGATTGCCGCCGCCGCCCGCGGGCTCCGCGTTAAACGGCGCGGGAACGTTTTTTGTCAGCGCTGATGAATACACCGGCGCGACGTTGCCATTCGGCATGGTGAGATCGATACCGCCGACTTTTTTGTCCGCGATGCCATACGCAAAAATGCCGGGCTTCGCTGACACTGCCTTGATTGTGTCTTTGATGATGCCCGGCGTGATGGATAGAAACGCCAGCGAGTAGAAAAGGCTCGATGTTGTTTTGCCGATGTCTTCACCGATGGTCTCAAGCAGCGCATTCGTGGCCGAGTGCGGCGAAAACGCGACCTTTGCGTCGATCTTCTTTAACCCGAGGCTGGTTAGCTCTGCCGAGGCGGTGTCCTCGAATGAGTCTTCGTTATCGAAGTAGTTATCGAACGCGGCGAGTGCAATCTCAACAGGTTTTTTGCCTTCAACGACGAGCGCGTTGTTGGCTTGAACATAAAGCCCACGCCAGCTTAGATTTGTCGAGCCAAAAACAACCTTCTTTGTCTGTGGCCCGTTCACGATGATCATCTTGTTGTGCTGAAGACTTTTCATGTGCTGGCGTTTAACGTTCGCCGCCCCTGCGCTATTGGTTAACAAGGTTGCAGATTGGCTTTCGCCTGAATCTTCCTCGCCATGTTCTTTACTGTCGTCAATGATGATTCTGAGTTTTTTCTTTAGCTTCGCAAACCGGCCAACGACCTCTGGCTCGCTGAGGTCATAAGCCACCACACGGACTTCGGCCTTTTCGGCGATGGCTTGGTCCAATAGTGCGAGGATGGTTTCACGCGCTTCAAATCCCATCCACGCCAGCGCCTCGTCCTTCTTCGGGTGGGTCGCAACAAAGGTCAGGCCGTCTTTCGCGGTTTTGGGGAGGAGTGTTTTGATCTCGCCGAACTTCTCAAAGCGATCAACAAAGGCTTGCGAAGACACAAAGCCGCGCGTGAACGTGACGTTCAGTTGCCCAGGATAGGTCTCGCGGCGTAACTCGATGTTGGCTTCTTGCGGTACGCCTTGGCTCAGCCGATCGTCGGCATCCATAAACACGGGCGTCACGCGATAGGTAAATTCACCATCCAAATTTGCATTGCGCGGGAAGTGCACCCAACGAAACTTTTGGATCGGCGAGATCAGCGAGGAGAGCGTGATCGGATTGACCTCGCCGTTTGCTGTCGGAAACGTCAGCCGGTTGTTCAGCGCAAAAAAGTCATTGCTGTCTGGTGGTTTGGATTCAATGGCGAATCCAACAAAGTTCTTTGGCGGTTTTCCGGACTTCCAATTCATCGCGACAAGGCACATGCCGTCGCCGCGATGCAGCTTCAGTGTGAATAGCGCCTTTGCATTTTTGCCTGTCACTTGAAAATCGCTCGCGGCCATGTTGCCCCCGGTGTCGGTTGGTTTGCGTGTCAGACGTTCTCGTCGATTCTGAACGAGCGAGCCACGTTTGTCACCTACCCGAACAGGTTGGATCGTCCGCCTCGCGATGATCAGAATTTAGGGCGGAACAGAAGAATCGGGAAGTTCTAAAAACGCCGTCGTCGCAGCCTAGGCTGGGACCCAGACCTCCGTAACTCATCGATCTTGCAGTGGACTGGATTCCCGCGCAGTTACGTAACTACGCGGG
Organism: Usitatibacteraceae bacterium; assembly: GCA_044346745.1. Classification (GTDB taxonomy): domain Bacteria; phylum Pseudomonadota; class Gammaproteobacteria; order Burkholderiales; family Usitatibacteraceae; genus UKL13-2. The sequence goes on from JBIIYQ010000066.1 coordinate 4,261, forward strand.
AATGACGGCAATTTTGAGGTTTTTATTGATCCGGCAACAAAATAGGAACAATTAAGAAAACCCCGCTCCCGCGAACAACCACGAGGGTTGCGCTGGGCGGGAGCCTAATATCGGAATCCGCCGCGTTAAAAAAATTGGGTTCCCGCCTACGCGGGAACGGGGATGGCTGAAAAGGTTTTCCATGTTTAGTTGCTGGATCAATAGAAGTTTCTATTCAGTCCACGCAAGCATCCACGCATAGTTACAGCCATAAATGATCCACATTGACCGTGGATAAAGGAGTTTCAAATCTCGCTTTAGCGCTACCATTCGCTCAGCACCTTTCCTCGGCGAGCGATTGGTGGGCGGTACTGGGATCGAACCAGTGACTTCCACCGTGTGAAGGTGGCACTCTACCGCTGAGTTAACCGCCCCAACGTGTCGGGAGTGAGTTTAAGCGTAAACCCACCATAATGGCAATTTGGTCGCTCGCTGCTCCGCACCTGCTTGGCCGACCACCAACGTATTGCACTTGACTCGACACCGACCGCTATGTCTACAAAACCGGCAACAAAAACACCAACAAAAAAACCGACCCTGACTCTTACCAAACCCGTCGCCAAGCGTGGCGCAGAGTCGACTAAGACGAACACAAACGCCAGCACCGGCAGAACTCATTCGACACGTGCCAAACAAGCGGCTCGGCGTGACGGTCGCGAGCTGCCTGTTGTCAGGGCGAAAACGAAAGACCCGCTGATTGCGGCAACACCAGCAGCATCTCTCGACAGCAAGGACTATCGATCGAAATCGCAGAACTCACCGAGGCCGCGTGCCGACGGTGCATCCTCGGCGGGAGGCGGTCGGCGACCGTTCGGGAGTAGACCGCCGCGCGAATCGGAGTCTCTTGGCCAGCGTAGGCCTCGTGAAGCTGACGCCCAGCGGTCGTCTTCACCGCATCGTGGCGAACCCAACGAGAACAGAGGCAGCACGCGGCCGCCGAGCAAGTTCGGTGAGCGTGCGGACCGAACGCCCGCAGCGGTAAAACCTGTCGGCGATGCCACGTCTCGGGAAACGGCAGCGCCTCGGACATTTGTGCCGCGTCCAGCCGGTCGGCGCTCGACAGGGATGGGTATCGGCAACACTGGTGCCGCGCCACGAGGAGACCGCGCCCAGGTCCCGCGTATTGATGGCAAGACCGGTCGTTACGATGGCAAACGCGACGCTAACGTCACTGCTAAGCCAGCCGCGACTGTTGTTAGCCAACCCGCGCGTGAGCCGGACGGCATGATTCGGGTTTCCAAACTGCTGTCCGAACAGGGTCTCTGTTCGCGCCGTGAAGCCGACAGCTACATTGCCCGCGGCTGGGTGTGGGCTGATGGTGAACGTGTCACAGAGCTTGGCACGCGTGTATTGCCGACCGCCAAATTGACGCTCGACCAACACGCGGCGATGATGCAAGACCAACGCGTCACGATCCTGCTCAACAAACCCGTCGGGTATGTTTCAGGGCAGGCGGAGGATGGTTACCAACCGGCGAGTGTGCTGATTACTGCCGAGACGCAGGTGGAGACGGACGAAGAGCGTTTTCAGCACATCAATCGTCGCGGCTTGGCCCCGGCCGGGCGGCTCGATATTGATTCGACCGGACTACTGGTTTTGACGCAGGACGGACGTATCGCCAAACAATTGGTCGGTGAGAACAGCCCGGTAGAAAAGGAATACCTCGTACGTGTGGAGGGCAAGCTGGCACCAGGCGATCTCGAACGCCTGCGTCACGGACTCGAGCTTGACGGTGAGGCGTTAAAGCCTGCGAAGGTGAAATGGCAAAACGCCGACCAGCTGAACTTCATTTTGAAAGAAGGCAAGAAGCGCCAGATTCGCCGTATGTGCGAGATGGTGGGCTTAAAGGTGATCGGCTTGAAACGTATCCGTATCGGCAATGTGATGCTCGGCGAACTGCCACCGGGTAAATGGCGGTTTTTGCGCGGCAATGAGTCTTTCTTATAGAGTTGACACACCAGCGGTGTCGATTGCCGCGCCAAACGTCACCTTCGTCACATGACTCACATATAATCCGCCCCTGCATTTCACAATCCCGTTTCCGTCCAGTATTTGTCCAGTATCTGTCTGATACGCGTCCCCGAGAGCCAACATGAAATTTCGTTTTCCCATCGTCATCATTGACGAAGACTTCCGCTCTGAAAATACTTCTGGCTTGGGTATTCGCGCACTCGCGGCGGCCATCGAAACTGAGGGCATGGAAATATTGGGGGTGACCAGTTACGGTGACCTTTCCCAATTTGCACAACAGCAGAGCCGCGCCTCGGCATTCATCCTGTCGATTGACGACGAAGAATTTACGCCGGGTCCGGAGTTGGATCCGGCGGTGTTGAATCTGCGTGCGTTTATCGAAGAGATTCGTTTCAAGAACGCCGACATTCCCATCTATCTTTATGGTGAAACCAAAACATCGCGCCATCTACCGAACGATGTGCTGCGCGAGTTGCACGGTTTCATCCATATGTTTGAAGACACGCCTGAGTTTGTAGCACGCCACATCATCCGTGAAGCGAAGTCCTATCTCGATGGTTTGGCGCCGCCATTTTTCCGTGCGCTGGTGCATTACGCACAAGACGGCTCCTACTCGTGGCACTGCCCCGGACACTCGGGCGGCGTGGCGTTTCTGAAGTCACCGATTGGCCAAATGTTCCATCAATTTTTTGGTGAGAACATGCTTCGCGCCGACGTGTGTAATGCGGTGGAAGAGTTGGGCCAGTTGCTTGACCACACCGGTCCTGTCGCCGCTTCTGAGCGCAACGCAGCACGCATTTTTAACGCCGATCATTGTTTCTTCGTGACCAACGGTACGTCAACTTCCAACAAGATGGTGTGGCACGCCAACGTGGCTCCGGGTGACACGGTCATTGTTGATCGTAACTGCCATAAGTCGATACTGCACGCCATCATCATGACGGGCGCGAACCCGGTTTTCTTGATGCCGACGCGTAATCACTTGGGCATCATTGGTCCGATTCCATTGTCTGAGTTTTCGCCGGAAGCGATTCAGCGAAAGATCGATGCGAACCCATTCATCACCGACAAGACGGCAAAACCACGCATTCTCACCATCACCCAATCAACCTACGACGGTGTGATGTACAACGTCGAGATGTTGAAAGACAGTCTCGGTAGCCGGGTAGAGACACTTCACTTCGACGAAGCGTGGCTGCCGCATGCAACCTTCCACCCGTTCTACAAAGATATGCACGCGATTGGCGACGTCAACAACGGCCGCCCACGCTGTAAAGACGCAGTGATTTTTGCCACACACTCAACACACAAGTTGCTGGCAGGTATTTCGCAGGCCTCACAAATTCTTGTACAAGAATCCGAGACCGTGAAGCTCGACCGCACACGTTTCAACGAAGCCTATTTGATGCATACCTCGACCAGCCCACAATACGCCATCATTGCTTCGTGCGACGTGGCCGCTGCGATGATGGAACCCCCGGGCGGCACGGCGCTGGTAGAAGAATCGATTGCCGAGGCGCTCGATTTCCGTCGCGCAATGCGCAAAGTTGACGATGACTTCGGTAAGGATTGGTGGTTCAACGTTTGGGGTCCCGATAAATTGGCCGAGGAGGGTGTCGGCAACCGTGAGCAGTGGATGTTGAAGGCGAATGAAAAGTGGCACGGTTTTGGCAATTTGGCAGCGGGATTTAACCTGCTTGATCCGATCAAGTCGACCATCATCACGCCGGGACTCGATGTCTCCGGTAAATTTGCCAAGACGGGTATACCCGCGTCCATCGTCACCAAGTTTTTGGCCGAGCACGGTGTGATCGTGGAGAAGACGGGCCTGTATTCGTTCTTCATCATGTTCACCATCGGCATCACCAAAGGCCGCTGGAATACGTTGCTCACTGCGTTGCAGCAGTTCAAGGATGACTACGATCGTAACCAACCGATGTGGAAGATCCTGCCTGAGTTCGTGGCGACACAGCCGCAATATGAGCGTGTGGGATTGCGCGACCTCTGCCAGCAGATTCACGACATGTATAAAGCGCACGACATCGCGCGCCTGACCACTGAGATGTATACCTCGGATATGCAACCCGCCATGAAACCCGCCGATGCGTTCGCCAAGATGGCGCATCGCGAGCTCGATCGTGTGCCAATTGATGATCTGGAAGGGCGCATCACCGGCATCTTGCTGACGCCGTATCCGCCGGGTATTCCGTTGCTGATTCCCGGTGAACGCTTTAACAAGACCATCGTTCAGTATTTGAAGTTCGCTCGCGACTTCAATGCTCGTTTCCCTGGCTTCGAGACCGACATTCACGGATTGGTCGAAGATGAGGTCGATGGCGAGTTGCGTTACTTCGTGGACTGCGTCCGTGTCTGATTGTCTGGCACGAGATCCTGCTGGCGAAAATTGCGCACATTGTTCTATCGGCCCTCGCTGAAACATCAACAGAAACCCAGCTGGGTTTCTGTTGATGGGACAACAGGCGAAACTCAGACGCTGGGATAATCGGTATAGCCTTTTGCACCGGGTGTATAAAGCGTCGACATATCTGGGGCATTCAGCGCCGCACCTTTCTGCATGCGAGCCACAAGATCAGGGTTGGCCAAGAAGGCACGCGCGTAGCCGATCATGTCGGCGCGGCCATCATTCAACGCGGCTTCTCCAGTCGTGGCATCAAATCCACCCGCAAGAATGAACGGCCCATCAAACGCTCTGCGCAGCGCAAGTTTGAACGCTTCCGGCACCGGCGGTGCGCCCATCGCTGAGTGATCGAGTACGTGCAGGTACGCCAATTTCATTGCCGAGAGCTCGTTCACCAGCGCCAAATACTGTGGCTCCAAATCAGAGAACGGTCCAGTGCTGTTAAAGACGCCGTAAGGTGAGAGTCGGATACCAACACGCTCGGCACCAATGGCGGCGACTGTGGCACGCGCAACCTCGAGGGCAAAACGATTCCGCGCGGCGCTAGAGCCACCGTAACCGTCAGTACGGGTGTTGACGTTGGCGTTCAAGAATTGTTCGATCAGATAACCATTGGCCGCATGTAACTCGACACCGTCAAATCCTGCCTCAACCGCGAGATTGGCGGCCATTGCGTATTCAGACACAGCGTGATCGATATCGGCTTGGGTCATCGCGCGTGGTTGGCTGTGCGGTTGCATGCCCTTGCTATCGGTATACATTTCGCCGGGGCAGATGGCATCGGTTGGGCCAACCACTTCGGCACCTGCCGGAAGATTCGCGGCTTGGGTCACGCGGCCAGTGTGCATAAACTGGATGTAAATCTTGCCGCCTTTGGCGTGAACGGCATCGGTGGTGAGCTTCCAGCCGGCGACTTGTGCGGCGTTATAGAGCCCTGGGATACGCGGGTAGCCAATGCCGTTAGGTGATGGGGATGAACCCTCGGTGATGATGAGACCTGCGCTGGCCCGTTGGCCGTAATACTCCGCCATCAGCGCGTTTGGGGTGTTGGCATCAACGGCGCGACTGCGCGTCATGGGCGACATGACAGCACGATTGACGAGAGTGATGTTGCCAATTTTGACGGGTGTAAACAATTTGGTAGCGGACATGTTTTTCCAATAAATGGGGGAGTAGCGGGATTGGGAGGCGGGAAGTGTCGTGAGTCGGGCGTGAGTGGACGCTTGAACAGCAATCTTGCGGTCGTTCTACAGGTGGGGGATGGCATGCGCATTACAAGCCAGCCCAAGCCTCTCTCGGGAAGCTGATTCGATATAGATTAGAAAATGAAACTCGCCATTCCACGGGCATCTTCAGCAAAAAATGCGCGGAGGTGCCCGCCAATAGTCGACTTTGCCTTCTTCTTAATCGCACCTAATTCCGAACTATGAAACCCCTCAATCAGCTAGAATGCCGAGGCTTTCACGTCGTGTGGGAGAGCGCTGCCGCAACCGGGCAGCCGCCGAAGGCGTAATCACCCGAAATCGCTCAGGTACCGAGAACCACACAGACGGGCAACTCTGGAGAGAGGTCGCAGATGTCATGCGGCTCGCCGAAGGTGATACCGGATCAGTTACCCGGGAAACTCTCAGGCATCAAGGACAGAGGGGACCCTGCGCACGGTAAGGTGACTTCACCTGCTGTGCAGCGCGGGATCGCCGTCTGCGGTGCTCGCCGTACAGTCCGTACGTGTCCGCTCCTCAACGCCGCTCCGCGCTGCTCGCGACGGTGCCGACACCTTTCGGTGCGCAGGGGTCATCCATTTAGGACCCACACCATGCTCAAACGCACCCCTCTTTTTGAAACCCACCTCGCGTGCAACGCGAAGATGGTCGATTTCGGCGGTTGGGAAATGCCGTTGCACTACGGCAGCCAAGTCGAAGAACATCATCAGGTTCGCCGTCACGCCGGCATGTTTGATGTTTCGCACATGCTCAACGTGGACATCAGGGGGGACGACGTGCGCGGTTTCTTGCGCATGCTGGTCGCCAACAATGTTGATAAGTTGCAAATGCCGGGCAAGGCGTTGTACTCCTGCATGCTCAACCCGCAGGGTGGTGTGATTGACGATCTCATCATCTACTTCCTGAGTGAATCGCACTTTCGTATTGTCGTGAATGCGGGGACTGCGGAGAAAGACGTCGCGTGGATGCAGCAACAAGCCTCTGCGACCCATTCGAGTTTGACCATCACCCCGAGGCGCGACCTCGCCATGATCGCCGTGCAGGGCCCCGCAGCGCGAGAGGCGGTTTGGTCGGTATGGTCGCAGACGCGCGATGTCACGGAAGGATTGGTGCCATTCTCGGCGCAGGTGAACGCTGACGTGATGATCGCCCGCACCGGTTACACCGGCGAAGACGGTTTTGAGATTGCGCTCCCCGCACACGAAGCGCCAGCGCTCTGGAACGCATTGAAGGTGGCGGGGGTCGCCCCAGCGGGTCTCGGCGCACGCGACACGTTGCGCTTGGAAGCAGGCATGAATCTATATGGTAATGACATGGACGAATCGGTTTCGCCGCTTGATGCGGGGTTGGCTTGGACCGTCGACATGAAAACACCGCGTGCCTTTATTGGCCGCGATGTCTTGGAAGCAAACGGCAAACAGCGTGCGTTCGTCGGTTTGAAATTACTCGATCGCGGCGTGTTACGCGCCCACATGAAAGTCGTCACGTCGCTCGGCGACGGTGAAATCACCAGCGGCACACACTCACCGACGCTGGGCTTCTCAGTGGCGATGGCGCGTGTCCCTGTTGGCGTCGCTATCGGCGACACCGTCAGTGTCGATATTCGTGGCAAATTGATGCCAGCACTAGTTGTCAAAATGCCGTTTGTGCGCAACGGCAAAGCCCTCATTTCTTAATCCTGCAATCACGTCATTCATTTTTTCTGGAGACCATATGAACATCCCAGCCAATCTCAAATACACCAAAAGCCACGAGTGGATCCGCTTGGAGGCCGACGGCACGCTCACCATCGGCATTACCGATCCCGCGCAGGAAATGCTTGGGGATTTAGTGTTTGTGGGTGAAGTGAAAGTCGGTGAGACGTTGAGCGCTGGTGAGACCGCCGGCGTGGTGGAATCGGTAAAAGCAGCCTCCGACATCTATGCGCCGGTGACCGGTGAAGTTACAGAATTTAATGGCGAACTCGATGCCGCACCCGAGTCGCTCAACGGTGCTCCGTACGACAACTGGATTTTCAAAATGAAGCCCGCTAACGCAGAAGATGTTTCTAAGCTGCTCGATGCGGCCGCCTATCAAGCGGTTGCCACTGCCGGTTAATCAGGAGTCATGATGAATTTGATGTCCCCTGCAGAACTCGCCAACGGCAGCGAATTCCACGCCCGCCACATCGGTCCGAATGACGCTGACTTGGCGGCAATGCTCCAGGTAGTCGGTGCCGCATCGCTGGATGATCTGATCGGCAAAATCGTTCCAAAAAAAATCTTGAAACACGGTTTGCTGGAACTGAATGGTCCGCGCACCGAACAAGACGTGCTGTCGGACTTAAAACGGATCGCGGCAAAGAATAAGGTTTACAAGTCGTTTATCGGGCAGGGGTATTACGGCAACTACACCCCCGGTGTGATTCTGCGCAACATTCTCGAAAACCCGGCTTGGTATACCGCGTACACACCCTACCAGCCGGAAATTTCGCAGGGCAGGTTGGAGGCACTTCTCAATTTCCAGACCATGGTCTGTGACCTGACCGGCATGGAGATTTCCAATTCATCACTTCTCGATGAAGCTACTGCGGCGGCAGAAGCAATGACACTGGCGAAACGTTCGGCCAAGTCAAAATCCAATACCATCATCGTGGCGGGTGACTGCCATCCGCAGACCATCGCCTTGATCAAAACCCGCGCCGAGCCATTGGGGCTCGACGTGAAGGTCGGATTTGCGCCGAAACTCATGGAAGATAACGACTACTTCGGTGTAGTGGTTCAATATCCTTCGACGTCCGGCCAGATTCACGATATGGCACCTTACGCCGCGGCAGCCCACGCAAAGGGCGCGTTGTTTATCGCTTGCGCTGATCTGCTTGCGCTGACGCTTCTGAAGCCGCCGGGCGAGTGGGGTGCAGACATTGTCGTTGGTACCTCGCAGCGCTTTGGTGTGCCATTCGGTTTCGGCGGCCCGCACGCCGCGTATTTGGCGTGTAAAGACGCGTTTAAACGTTCGATGCCGGGGCGTTTGGTTGGTGTGTCTGTTGATGCACAGGGTAACCGTGCTTTGCGTCTAGCGATGCAGACGCGTGAACAACATATCCGGCGCGAGAAGGCGACATCAAACATTTGCACCGCACAGGTTTTGCTTGCGGTGATGGCGAGTATGTACGCGGTGTATCACGGGCCGCGTGGTTTGACCGAGATCGCGCGTCGTACACATACACTTGCGGCGACGTTTGCCGCTGGACTGGCGCAGCTCGGTTACGAAGTCATACCGGCGCATCTATTTGATACCGTCACGGTTCGGGTGGGGGAAAAGCAAAAACAGATTTTGAATGCGGCGCTCGCACTTGAAATCAATCTGCGCGACTTTGCGGAGTATCCGGTGGTTGGTGTGTCGTTTGACGAGACACATGGCCCGGCTGATGTTGAGCAATTGCTGTCGATTTTTGCGAGCGTCGCTGGCAAGACGGCACCGAAGTTTGCCGACATCAAGGCAACGTCGATGATCCCGGCGGCGCTTCAACGCGCCTCGGCCTTCCTGACGCATCCGGTGTTCAACACGCATCATTCGGAAACGGAAATGCTGCGTTACATTCGGAGCCTGTCGGATAAAGACTTGGCGTTGGATCGGACCATGATTCCGCTCGGCTCTTGCACCATGAAACTGAACGCCACTACCGAGATGATTCCGGTGACATGGCCTGGCTTCAATAGCGTTCATCCGTTTGCGCCGATTGATCAAACACTCGGCTATCAAGAGCTGACTTCAACACTCGAAGCACAGCTTTGTGAAATCACCGGCTATGACGCGGTCTCATTACAGCCAAACTCCGGTGCACAAGGTGAATACGCCGGCTTGTTGGCGATTCGTGCCTACCATCGTTCACGTGGTGAGGCGCATCGAGATGTTTGTTTGATCCCGTCCTCAGCACACGGCACCAATCCTGCCTCAGCACAGATGGTCGGCATGGAAGTGGTGGTGACGGCTTGCGATCCACACGGCAACGTCGACGTGGCCGACCTGGCCGCTAAGGCGGATCAGTACAAAGATCGACTGGCGGCATTGATGGTGACTTACCCATCAACTCATGGCGTGTTTGAAGACGCGATTAAAGAAATCTGCGCAATCATCCACGACCGCGGTGGTCAGGTGTACATGGATGGTGCTAACCTAAATGCGTTGGTCGGTGTGGCGCAGCCGGGCAAATTCGGCTCGGATGTGTCGCATCTGAATTTGCACAAGACGTTTTGTATTCCACACGGTGGCGGTGGGCCGGGTGTCGGGCCAATCGGCGTTGGCAAACACCTCGCGCCGTTCTTGCCCGGACACCCGATGAACGAGTTTTCCAAACTTGAGAACGCAGTAGGTCCGGTGAGTGCCGCACCGTTCGGCTCGGCGTCGATTCTGCCAATCTCGTGGGCCTACATCGCCATGATGGGCGCATCCGGTTTGCGGCGCGCCACCGAAATAGCGATTCTGAATGCCAACTATTTAGCGAAACGTTTGGCACCACACTATCCGGTGTTGTACGCAGGTAATGAAGGCTTGGTGGCGCACGAATGCATCATCGACATTCGGCCACTTAAAGAAGTCGCCGGCATTAGCAACGAAGACATCGCTAAACGCTTGATCGATTTTGGTTTCCACGCGCCAACCATGAGTTTCCCGGTCGCGGGGACGCTGATGATCGAGCCAACTGAGTCCGAGTCTAAACAGGAGCTGGATCGATTTTGTGATGCGATGATTCAGATTCGCCAAGAGATTCGCGCCATCGAAGAAGGGCACCTTGACCGCGACGACAACATGCTGCGCAATGCACCACACACCGCGCAGATGCTGCTCGTCGAGAACTGGGTGCACGACTACACGCGCGAAGCAGCGGCATATCCGTTATCCGCGCTCAAGGCGGGCAAATACTGGGTGCCGGTGGCGCGCGTCGACAACGTTTACGGCGATCGCAACCTCGTGTGCTCGTGTCCGCCGATGGAGGCGTACGCGTCTGACACGGTCGCGGCTGAATAAGCAGCGGCTGAGGCACAAAGTGCAAGCGGGGCGAGGTGTTTCGGGCAAAAAATTCCTGAAACACCGCGCCCCACTTAGAGTTTGCACTTTCGTTTGCTCTTTCGTTGTCGCTTGCGTGCTTGATCAGCGACAGTCGAAGCGATCGAGGTTCATCACCTTCTCCCAAGCGGCTACGAAGTCGTTCACAAACTTCTCAGTCGCATCGCTCTGTGCATATACCTCGGCGAGTGCGCGCAGCTGAGAGTTTGAGCCAAACACCAAATCGACCACGGTACCTGTCCACTTGAGTTCGCCCGTCTTGCGGTCACGTCCTTCGAGTACGCCGGGATTGCCAGCAGACGGTGTCCACTTGGTGCGCATGTCGAGTAGGTTGACGAAAAAGTCGGTCGTCAACTGACCCGGACGCTTAGTGAATACACCATGTTGCGTACCGTTAGTGTTCGCATTCAGCGCACGTAGTCCACCGAGCAACACGGTCATCTCAGGCGCGGTAAGCGTTAGCAATTGCGCGCGGTCGATGAATCGCTCTGCACTAGCGCTTTCAAAACCCTTGGCGCTGAAGTTGCGGAAGCCGTCAGCCTTCAGTTCCAACACGGCGAACGATGCCACATCGGTTTGCGCTTCGCTCGCGTCGGTGCGGCCGGGCGTGAATGGTACCGTGATGTTGTGCCCTGTAGCCTTCGCGGCCGCTTCAATGCCAGCGCTGCCACCGAGCACGATCAGGTCTGCCAATGAGATCTTCTGGCGGCGCTTGTTTGCGGTCGAAGCGTTGAAGGCTCGCTGAATCTCTTCAAGTTTCGCCAGCACCTTTGCCAATTGCTCGGGTTGGTTAACTTCCCAATTGCGTTGCGGCGCAAGGCGGATGCGTGCGCCATTTGCGCCACCACGCTTGTCACTACCGCGGAACGATGACGCAGACGCCCATGCGGTCTGAATAAGGTGCGTTGGCGTGAGTCCTGAGTCGAGTAGCGTCGCTTTCAACGCCGCAATGTCGTTGGCATCCACCAACGGATGATCGACAGCAGGGACCGGGTCCTGCCAGATCAAGGTTTCAGCCGGCACCAGCTTACCCAAGTAACGCGCACGTGGCCCCATGTCGCGGTGCGTGAGTTTGTACCAAGCGCGTGCGAATGCGTCGGCGAATTCGTTCGGGTTGTCCTTGAAGCGGCGCGAAATCTTTTCGTAAATTGGATCAAAGCGCAGCGACAAGTCGGCCGTTGTCATCATGGGTTGGTGACGCTTCGTTGGGTCGTGTGCGTCGACGACGGTGTCAGCCCCTGCATCATCTTTCGGCCGCCACTGGTAAGCGCCCGCAGGGCTCTTGGTGAGTTCCCACTCGTAGCCGAACAGGGTTTCGAAATAGCCGTTGTCCCAAGTGGTGGGGTTGGGTTTCCACGCGCCTTCCATTCCTGATGTGATGGTGTCGCCCGCGAGGCCTTTGCCGAAGCTGTTCTTCCAACCGAAGCCTTGTTCCTCGATGCTGGCGCCCTCTGGTTCGCGACCCACGTGGCCCTCAAGGCTAGCGCCATGCGCTTTACCAAACGTATGTCCACCGGCAACTAAGGCGACGGTCTCTTCATCGTTCATGGCCATACGCGCAAAGGTCTCACGAACGTCGCGTCCGGACGCGACTGGGTCAGGATTGCCGTCTGGTCCCTGCGGGTTCACGTAGATCAAGCCCATCTGCACGGCACCGAACGGGCTGGCAAGTTCACGCTCGCCGCTGTAACGGCTGTTGGCGTCTTTGCTCGACGCGAGCCATTTGGTTTCAAAGCCCCAATTGATGTCCTGTTCAGGTTCCCAAATATCCCCCGTTGGCCGGTCAAATTCCCCCACCCTTGGCCACTTCAAATTCCCCCACCTCGCTGAGCGATTAGCGGCGTAATTCTGCGCCGGTTCTTAGCGCATCGGGAGCCAC
>JBIIYQ010000067.1:0-16713 GCA_044346745.1 Usitatibacteraceae bacterium
TTTTCGGATCGATGGAAGACATTTCTGGAATACGTGGTGGCCAAAATCACGCGCCCACTGCCACCTTGGCTACCGTCAGCCCAACTTACAGCGGCAGGGTAACTGCCGGATTTAGGTTGAAACCGACAAAGCAGATTCCTCCACGACCTAGGATCAAGTCCGGGGTCCGGTCGGAATGACAAGGCGGCTGTTTGTGGCTCTCTCGAATCAATCAACAAGCGTGGTCGCGGTTGGGGTCGTCCCACTTTGGAAAAAGGGGACCGAGGGGGATCGCGGTGGTTGCCGTATGACCCGCCTAAAATTCTCACTCAAACCCTCTTTAGAAAAGAGCGAAGTGCTTCGCGCTAGGCACGATCAGTGGTAACAAAGTAGTTTGAAAAACCTTCCGTACAGCAGCGCGATTAGTCACATTGACTCGGAAGCCCCAGTCAGTCGGCACCAAATTGCCGCATCGCCGCAACCACAATCGGTTTTGCCCATTGCGGTGTTCTGGTGAGATCAACCGCCACGATGACCCCGCGCTGCACCTCCAAGACTAATACCGGAAGCGGGGCAACACCGCTATGCGGGTCCTCCTCTGCGCTGTTATCAAAAACCCGAAGTGAGGTGACATGCGGCAGCAACTTGATCAAGTTCAAACGGCTTGTTTCGTAGCGTTTACGAATTGCCGCCTCCGAGATATCGTGCCCGCCACGGGAAACACGTTGCCGCACGCGCGCGATGTTGCGCTCCGGGCTATCAAGGCCGGCGTACCAAATATGCACTTCAAAGCCTGCCTTCGCCGCTGTGATCAGCAAAGTAGTCATCGTATTTGCGCCAAGTGTGGATTCGAAGGCGAATTCTTTGCGTTCGGCAATCGCTCGTTCAAGTAGCTGTTTGCCGATCTGCCACGCGGTCGAATTGGCGAGTGCTTGGTCGAGATGGGGATGCAATTGGCGCAGCTTGGCAGCGGCTTCATCGGGGTTGAAGTAAGCCGCCCCGGCGGCACGAATCGCGGCACCGCCGATACTGCTTTTGCCTGAACCGTTTACACCCGCGAGGACATAAATTTTGGGAGGCGTTGAAGCCATTTGCACCACGCCGATTGTCAGCGCTTAGCGTGTGTTGAGCGTGTCGCGCCTGTCGATTTTGGCAATACCCTTGCGCTTGTTTTTTCGGCCTTGCCGCGAGGTTTTGTTTTCCCCTGAGCCCTAGACGTAACCACAGCCGGAGACGTAACTGCGGCCGCAGCCGCGCCTAACTGTTTCGGCGAAGAAGCGAACGCTCTTGCGATGCCGGTTTTGGCCTGCTTGGTCTGCATCGATTCAAGTAGCTCGTCAAACTCGGATGTCATCACGTCCAAGCTAGATTGCCGCAACGCCACCAGTGCACGAAATTCATCCATCGAAAGCAGCACCGCCTTTGGTTCATCGTGTTTGGAAATCGCCACTGGTGCACCATGCACCACACTGTCAAGCAACGCACCAAAGCGAAGTTTGATTTCGCTCGCGGCCACTATCGTGAGATCAACAAGGTCACCTTGCTGGTTGCGAAATGTCAGGGCTTGCATGTTTGGCTCCATCTGGGGATTGATGGGAGCCATATTAGGCTTTATGCTTAATTCGGTCAATGCGGTCAATTCGGTCGATTTGACGGAATTTGCCGAATCGACCCACGCCATTGAGAAAAATGAAACCCTAACAAACACGGGAATCTACGAGCATTTATGTCTGAAGATGACCGCCGATAAAGGAGTTTTGGTATTTGCTCAACGCGCTTTCGACAAAAAAAGACCTCGCCCCTCATGGGACAAGGTTAAGGACGTCTTCCCGGCAGAAGCACACTACTGTCCGGAACATTTATGCGGATTGATCATAAATCACCGTTGTCTTTTGTTTTTTAAGTCAAGTTGGAGAGGTTGACACTCAAACCTTGCACGTCGCTTAAAAGAGCTCTGAGATCCCGAGCGAAGTCGAGAGATCTGCTGTTGAAACCATAAAAGCAGATTCCTCTGATCCCCCGGATCAAGTCCGGGGTCCAGTCGGAATGACACAGTGCGTGGTTGCGGTCGGTTGCGCATTAACGGATCATCGCTGTAAACCGAACCGAAGACCACTAAATACCAATGAACACCAATGCTTCAAACGTTCCGGACAGTTGAGTGCGCAGGCCGGAACCCGAGGTGCATTTTCAAATCGGCGTAATTAACTTGGCCCCGGCGCAGTTGGGTAACTAAGCCGGGGCGAGAGTCTTTTGGCGTCAGCACAAGTTGCGCCAAGATCAGCTTGACACAACCCTAAGCGGTGCGTAGTATCAACATACCGTATTACAGTTGTACCATCCTGTCGCTCAAAACGATTCTGCTGTGGAGCCCATCGTGTCTGCAATCTCAAAAGTGACTACCAAGTATCAAGCCACGATTCCACAGGAAGTGCGGGAGTTCTTGGGCGTACGTCAAGGCGACGCGGTGCAATACCTCATTGAGCGCGGCGAGGTGAAACTGAGGCGAGTTACCACCCCGGATTTGGCTTACCTCGCTGCTGTCGAGAAAACGCTGACCGAGTGGGATAGCGCGGCAGATAACGATGCCTTCCGCGATCTTTGATCGTTTCGATGTTCTCGTTGTGCCGTTCCCGTTTACCGATCGGGCGGCCACCAAGCGTCGCCCCGCTGTAGTGCTGAGTAGCGCGGAAGGCTTCAATCGAAGTGCGGAGCATCTTGTCCTGTCGATGGTTACGAGTGCCACGGATGCGGCTTGGCCGCTTGATGTGTCAATCAAAGACCTGAAGAGCGCTGGGCTGAATGTCGAGTGTGCAGTCCGCTTCAAGCTATTCACGCTAGACCAGCGTTTGGTACTGCGAAAAGTCGGCGTGCTTGGAACCAATGATCAGAAGCGCGTGACTGCCGCGATGAAGTCCCTATTCCTCGCCTGAGCGCCTCGGCACCCACTGAAAATCCCGCAGCCGTATTTTGCCGCTGTCACCAAACACCACCCCCTCGGCTTCCAGCAGAATGCGTTGCAAATCATCCGAGCCGCTTTGCCAATTGGTACGGCGCAAACTGATACGCCCCTGTGCATTCACAACACGGTGCCAGGAAATCTTTACGTTCTCCGGTGTGTTGGCGAGAGCGTTGCCGACGTGGCGTGCATGGCGCGGCAGACCGATGAGTTTTGCCAGTTGCCCGTAGGTGGCGACTTTGCCTTTTGGTATCCGTCGCACCAGTTTGTAGAGGGCCAGCGTGTCCAACATCGCTTGCGTGCGAAGCCTAGTATTCGACCGGGATAGGATCCAACGACCGCCACAGGTACCACGTTGCAACCGTGTTCCAAGGCGCCCAACGTTCTGCATAGACCAATACCTCCGCCTTCGACAGCCGCTCGCCCTCATGGAAGTGTCTTTCAATGCCGCGTATCAAGCCGATATCATCAACCGGAAACACATTCGGCCGCATCAAAAAGAAAATCAAAAACATCTCAGCACTCCAACGGCCGATGCCTTTGACACGCACAAGATCAGCAATGACTTCGTCGTCAGTCATCTTCGGCCAGCGGCGGGGATTGACCAATTTTTCTTCAAAATGCCGCGCAAGGTCTTTGAGATAGACCACCTTGCTGCCCGACAGCCCACACGCACGCAGCTCCTCAACGGACATCTCCAACAAACGTGGCGGTGTAATTGCGCCCGCTGCCACCACCGTCCGATCCCAAACCGACTGTGCGGCTTTGACTGAAATTTGTTGGCCAACGATGGCGCGTGCGAGTGTTGAAAATGCATTGCCCCGAGTGCGCAGAGTTGCCTCTGGATAAGTCTTAATGAGGCCACGCATCACCTTGCAACGGCGGCTCAGATGTTTGGTGGCGTCGTGCCAGTAGTCAGGGGTCATGTGTTGAGTTCACCAGCGTTTGGTGAGGTGCCGGCGGTGCCACACTCGGGTCACAACGATGCGCCAAACAATACGCGTGCCGAAGTAGCCAAGGAACGCCAGCAAAACGGCAAGGATGCCCAGACCGACCAGCAGTGAGGGGCCAAGCGAAACAAACCAGTGCCACATGGCAGGCACGATGAGCCAAGGTTCGGTCCACGAAAATGAAAGATCAGGCGGTGCCAGCAGCGACATCTTCTCCCCGGTCACCACCGTGCCCATGGAGAAGGCAAACATGTACAGCGGGATAATCGTCAGCGGGTTGGTGACGAATGTTCCAGCAGCGGCTGCAAGCACGTTGGCGCGTAGTGGGATGGAAATGAGAATGGCGAGCAGAATCTGCACCGGCCCCGGAATCAGCCCTGTGACAGCCCCGATGGCGATACCTAGGGAAACACTGCCGCGGTGCATATGCCACAGACGGGGGTGCCCAAGCCACGGCTTCATCCAAAGCAGATATTTGTTCTCGAGGATAACTTCCGGCTTCGGTAGCCGGTCGCGCAAAAATCGTTTCATGCAGCTTTCATTTGTTATTGAAGCGCGTTTGCCAGCCGATTATGAACGGGCTGTCGTCGAGATCGCGGTTAGGAGCGTTAAAAAACGAAGAAAAGCGGGTTCCAAGATTAACACTGTGGCTACGTTGTATGCGTTCATTTGTCGTCGGGCTGGTGCTCGGCAGTCTATATCTTCAGAGCGGCACTGCGTTACCCGATCAACCAGCATGGGCGACTATTTTGCTGTCGCTATTGCTGGCACTCTGTGCGCTGGGATTTGTTTCGGCTGGCACGGACAGCCGAAAAATCCGCATTAAGTGGATGACTTTATTGCTGGCAAGTTCCGCATGGATGATTTCTGGTGCGTTGTTGGGGGTCGGTTATGCACAGCACCGGGCAGAAACGCGGATGGCTGATGCGTTGAGCCGTGAATGGGAGGGGCGCGATATCGAGCTAGTCGGTTCGGTTGCTTCACTTCCGACCTTAACCGAGCGCGGCACGCGGTTTTACTTTGAAGTTGAAAGTAGCGCGGTCACCGATGCGCGCGTGCCGCGCAACATCAGCCTGACTTGGTATGTCGAGCAGCCACGCAATGGTGAGGCGGCGAAACCACCACCGACCTTGAGCCCCGGTGAACGCTGGACACTCACGGTGCGCTTACGCCGACCCCATGGCACCGCAAATCCACATGCGTTTGATTTTGAGGCTTGGGCACTAGAACGCAACATTCGCGCGACCGGTTATGTGCGTGCAAAAGGAATCAACAAACAGGAGCCAATCGCGGCGAGCGGACCGATGATCACCATCGATCAAATGCGCATGGCGATTCGGGAGCGCATGCACGCGGCGCTCAAGGAGCAGCCGTATGCGGGAGTGTTGATTGCACTCGCCATTGGTGAACAAAACGCCATTCCGGCTGCACAGTGGAAGACTTTTTGGCGCACCGGTACCGGACACCTGATGTCGATTTCCGGGCTGCACATCACGATGGTGGCGGCACTCTTGTATTGGCTGGCGTTTCGTATCTGGGCGCGGCTACCGCAGCTGACGTCGCGCATTCCGGCACAACGCGTCGCTGCTATTGTTGGCGCAGTAACAGCTCTCGCATATTCACTTATCGCTGGCTTCTCTGTGCCGACACAACGTACGTTCTTTATGTTGTTGGTTGTCGCCATCGCATTGACGATTGGTCGTGGCATCTCGGTGTCGCGTATCCTGTCATTCGCGCTATTTGGTGTTGTGCTGCTTGACCCGTGGTGTGTATTGGCACCGGGTTTTTGGTTGTCGTTCGGCGCGGTGGCGATGATCCTTTATGTCACCGCCCATCGCACCGGTGATCACGGCGTGGTGCGTACGGCGGTCATGACGCAGTTCGCCGTAACACTCGGTCTCTTGCCCATGACCCTCGCGCTGTTCCAGGAAGTGTCGATTATCTCCCCCGTCGCCAATGCAATCGCCATTCCGGTAGTGAGTTGGGTGGTGGTACCGATCACACTGTTGGGTGCATTGTTGCCGGCAGGGTTGTCGGATCTGATGTTGCTACTCGCACACTGGGTCATGAGTCTCACCTACGATTGTCTTGCGTGGCTCGCGGCGATGCCGAATGCTGTTTGGCAGTCACACGCGCCTGCCATGTGGACGGTCGCGCTGGCAATGATCGGCGTAGTCGTGGTGATGATGCCGCGGGGCTTGCCGATGCGCTGGTTTGGCGCAGCTGCCATCCTGCCAATGTTTTTTGTGTTTCCTGCTACGCCTAAACCCGGCGAATTGTGGGTGACGTTGCTCGATGTAGGCCAAGGACTCGCGACCGTGGTTCGCACCGCCACCCATACGCTAGTGTATGACGCCGGGCCAAAGTGGAATCCGGATGCCGATTCAGGCAATCGAATCGTGGTGCCCTATTTGCGTGGTGAAGGTGTTCGTAAACTCGACGCATTGGTGGTGACACACGACGATGAAGATCACGCCGGTGGGGCGCGATCAGTGATCGATGCGCGCAATCCCGGCTGGGTGTTGACCTCCGTACCGAAAGATCGGGACTATCTGGCAAACGCAGGCGAAGTGATGCGTTGCGAAGTCGGCGACGGTTGGCGTTGGGATGGTGTGGAGTTCGATGTGTTGCACCCGACATCCAGCGCGTATGACGAAAACCGCAAGACAAACAACATGGGCTGTGTGATCAAAATTACCGCGCCGGGTGGCACCGTGCTCATGACAGCAGATATTGAAAAGTTGGTCGAGTCGGAATTGGTTGCGCGCGCTGGGCATGAGTTGAAATCGGATGTCCTAGTCGTACCGCACCATGGCAGTAAGACATCTTCAACCGAAGCCTTGCTCGACACCGTGCAACCCAAGCTTGCCGCCTTGCCGGTTGGTTACCGCAATCGTTTTCGCCACCCGCATGCTGATGTGGAAGCACGGTATGCGGCTAGAAACATTCCGATTCGACGCACCGATTGGGAAGGTGCCATCACGTTGAAATTCGCCGCCGATGCGAAGGGTGAACCTGCCATCGAAACATATCGAAGCCAACGCCAGCGGTATTGGACGGATATGCCGGAGAAAAAAATTGTCGGTGAACCGTAGCGGCGTAGCCGTAAAGAAACAGCCGATGGCGAAGATTTATTGCCCTCCGTGCAATCGCTTGGGCATCAGCTGTGCGCCGTCGAAATCCGGAGCGCGTCGTAAATCGAGCGTGAATGGAAACGCGGGATTACGGCCTTCGAGCTTGAGATCGAGCGGCCCCGGCGTGTGGCCGATTTTTTGGAAGCGTGCGACACGTCTCGCCTCCGCTTCGTTGGCGTTAACCGGAAAGGTTGCGTAGTTGCGCCCACCCGGATGGCTGACGTGATACGTGCAGCCGCCGACCGATCGGCCGGACCAAAGATCAACGAGATCAAACACCAACGGTGCGTGTACACCGATCGTTGGGTGCAAGGCGGAATAAGGCGCCCACGCGCGATACCGTACACCGGCGACAAACTCGCCCGGAGTACCGGTGGGTGTCAGTGGCACAACACGCCCGTTACACGCCACCACGTGGCGCTGTTGCACCATGCCCGACACCTTCACCTGCATCCGCTCGAGACTGGAATCGACATAACGCGCGGTGCCGGAGCCTGCCATTTCTTCACCCAACACATGCCACGGCTCAATGGCTTGCCGGAGTTCGACTTCAACTCCCTGGTACGCCACCGTGCCAAAACGCGGGAAACGGAATTCAATGAACGGGGCAAACCATTCCATTTTGAACGCATAACCGGCTGCATTGAGGTCGTCCACCACCGCTTTCATGTCCTGCGCGACGAAGTAGGGCAGCATAAATCGATCGTGTAACTCGGTGCCCCAGCGGATGAGTTTTGCTTTGTAGGGCGTTTTCCAGAATCGCGAAATCAACGCCCGCAACAGCAGCGTCTGAGTGAGGCTCATCTCGGCGTGCGGCGGCATTTCAAAGGCGCGGAATTCGAGCAAGCCTAGCCGTCCGGTTGGGCCGTCGGGCGAATAAAGTTTGTCGATGGAAAACTCTGCGCGGTGTGTATTGCCCGTGAGGTCTACTAGGAAGTTGCGCAGGATTCGATCGGCAAGCCATGGGAACTCGCTTTCATCACCCTCGGTGAGCTTCGCTTCCATTTGTTCGAAGGCAATTTCCAACTCGTAGAGTGTGTCAGATCGCGCTTCGTCCACGCGCGGGCTCTGCGAGGTCGGCCCGATGAACGTGCCGGAGAATAGATACGAAAGCGCCGGGTGATTCTGCCAATAGGTGATGAGTGAACGCAGCAGGTCAGGGCGACGCAACAGCGGTGAATCTTTGGGTGTCACACCACCAACGGTGACGTGGTTACCACCACCCGTGCCGGTGTGCTTGCCGTCGAGCATAAATTTCTCGGTTCCAAGACGAGAAAGACGTGCCTCTTCGTAAAGTGTCTTGGTATTGCTCACGAGTTCGCGCCACGTGGTGGAAGGGTGAATGTTGAATTCGATGACGCCGGGGTCGGGGGTCACCGCAAATTTCTTCACACGATCATCAGGCGGCGGCGCGTAACCTTCGATGCGCACCGGTGTGGCGGTTTGTTTTGCAGTGGCCTCTACTGCGGTCGCCAGCGCAAGATAGTCTTCGAGCAATTCCAAAGGCGGGAAAAACACATGCAAGATACCGTTGCGAACTTCCACACATAACGCGGTGCGCACGACGTCCTTGGCGGACGCGCCTTTTTTGAGCTTCGTCTTTTTCGGCTTCTCCATGTCTTTTTTACTGGAGAGTTTCATCTGTGTAGACAGCGCCTCACGTTCACCGAACGGGTCACCGGCGAGAATGATTTCCATGTCAGCCGGTGCCACCCACGGCAAACTGTTCAGTGGCAGCCGAAAGCCGACTGGTGAATCGCCTTCCACAAGATAGAGATGATTCGTTGCCAGCGGCCAGAGGGACGAGGCCCACTCGGTTGCTTCTGCGGGTTTCTTGCGTGCACTCGGTTTCATCGGCAGCACATAACCTGTCGGCTCGCCGATTTTTCCTTGCAACTGTTTGAGAAGCCCCTCGGTGATCAACGCTCTCGCGCTTGGGTCCTTCAATTCTGCTGATGTGGGATCGATGTTCACCGGCAGCTGCGACTCGTCTCGAATGGTCCGCCAGATACTTTCGTAGGCGGGCATGGCGTAATCGGGATGCAGGCCAAGCTCAAGGGCAAGCGCGCGGGCGAAGGTCTTGGTGATGTCAGCGCTGTGTTTGGTCGCTTCTGTGGCCACAAACAGCGGGTCGTGCCAAAGCGGTGTGCCGTCAGGCCGCCAATAACACGAGAGCGCCCAACGCGGGAGGGGTTCCCCCGGATACCATTTACCCTGACCAAAATGCAGCAGACCACCCGGCGCAAACAACTTTTGCATACGCAGAAAGAGTGTTGTCGCCAACTCGAGCTTCTTTGGTGAGTGCGCAACGTAGTTCCACTCCGCACCTTCCATATCGTCCACCGAGACGAAGGTAGGTTCGCCGCCCATGGTGAGACGCACGTCGTTTGCCACCAATTCCGCGTCGACTTGGTCGCCAAGTTTGAGCACCTGCTGCCACTGGGCTTCGTTAAACGGTTTGGTGACACGCGGGTCCTCGTGGATGCGTGTGACGGTCATCGAAAAATCTAGCTTCGATTCACATACATCAGTGAAGCCAGAGACCGGCGCGGCGGAGGAGGGAATGGCGGTACAAGCCAGCGGGATATGACCTTCACCAGCCAACAGACCGGAGGTCGGGTCGAGCCCAATCCAGCCCGCACCCGGCAGATAGGCTTCGCACCACGCGTGTAGGTCGGTGAAGTCGCGATCCGTGCCGGAAGGTCCATCGAGCGCCTTTTGATCGGCGGTTAGCTGAATGAGGTAGCCGGAGGCAAATCGCGCCGCAATTCCAAAGTGGCGAAGAATTTGCACGAGCAACCAGCCACTATCTCGACACGAACCCTGTGCACGCTCGAGAGTGACTTCCGGGGCTTGCACACCTGCCTCCATGCGAATCAAGTACGAAATGTCACGTTGTACTTTTGCGTTGAGCGCAACTAGGAAGTCGATTGTGTTGATTGGTTTACCCAACAACTCTGCGCGCGCCGAAGCCAGCCACCTGGCTAAGAGCGGACCGGCAGGGTCAACTTCCAAATATGCGGCCAACTCGCGTTTGTTGTCGTGGGTATAGGTAAACGGAAACTGCTCCGCGTAGGCCTCCATAAAGAAGTCAAACGGATTGATCACCGTCATGTCTGCGACGAGATCCACTTCAATACATAGTTCCGTAGATTTTTCCGGGAACACCAGGCGTGCAAGCCAATTGCCGTAGGGATCCTGTTGCCAGTTCAGGAAGTGTTTCTCTGGACGAACCTTTAACGAATAACTTTCGATCGGCGTGCGCACGTGGGCGGCGGGCCGCAGGCGAACCTCGTGCGGCGATAGCGAGACCGGCCGGTCAAAGATGTAGTGCGTTTTGTGGTGGAGGGCGACGCGGATGGTCATTTTTTTGGGTGTCCCAGTTTGGGTAACGTACTGAATTGGGAGAATTAGGCTCCCGCCCGGCGCAACCCTTGTGGTTGTTCGCGGGAGCGGGGGGAAATTGATTGTTTGGAGAACAAACCATGATGCTTCAACACATATGTTTCGGCAGATTATCTAGCCAGCTAACCCCATCCCCGCGCAGGCGGAGACCCAAGTTGATCTGTTCGCGACGGCGGGGACCCAAGTTGACCCGCCCGCCCAGGCGGGGACCCAAGTTGACCCACCCCGGCAGGCGGGGACCAACGCTATGCCGTGAAATCCAAATACAAATCCTTCCATTCTGAGTTGGTAGATTGAATCAAATTCACCTTCCAATCGCGATTCCACTTCTTGATCTGTCGTTCGCGGGTTCTTCCCGCAATGACACTTTCGTGCAATTCAAACCAAACCAACTTATCGACCCGATGCTCGCTCGTAAATCCGGCAACGACTTTCGTTTTGTGTTCCCAGACCCGTTTTAGCAAATCATCTGCGTAACCCACATACAACGTTCCGTACCGATCACTTGCCATGATGTAAACCGCGCGTGGCATGTTTTCTTCGCGCCTTAAGCGCAGCTTAGCAATCGCGTCGATGGCCAAACAGCATCATTCCATCCAATCCGGATCAGGCAACTCACCAAACACCCTGCGCAACCCACCGCCCCAACGCTGCCGAACCATCGAAAAATAGGGATCGCCCTCGCGAATCCGCTGCTGCACACCAACCCGCAACGAATCCTGCGGATACCACAACATGTCGATGGGTAACCCAACTGAAATGTTTGACTTGATGGTCGAGTCAAACGATATCAGTACACACTTCGCTGCTTCCTTTTGCGGGGTCGCGGTGGTGAGTACACGATCAAGGATCGGTTTGCCGTATTTCGCCTCGCCCAGTTGGAAGTAGGGCGTTTCATCGGAGGCTTCGATGAAGTTACCCTGCGGATAAACATGGAACAGGCGCTGACCTTCCCCGCGGATTTGCCCGCCGACAATCAGATTCGACGATGAGTCGATACCACTCGCGCTCAAAGAAGGACCATCCCGCCTGACCATCTCGCGCAATGCTTCACCGACAAGTGTGGCGACATCAAACATGGATGGCACATTCCAAATAGTTGGTTTTTCCTCTTTTGGCAATACATGAATATGGCGATCCAGAATATTGGTGACACCCTGTGTCATGCCAAGATTGCCAGAAGACAACACGACGATGACACGGTCATCCGGGCGTTCATAAACGCGGGTTTTGCAGAAAGTGGCAATCTGATCCACGCCAGCATTGGTGCGTGAGTCGGACGCAAAGATCATCCCAGAATCGAGACGAAGGGCGACACAGTAAGTCATGTTCTCCTCTAATCGTTATCCATGAAAGGGGGATCACGCGCTAGCAAAAGACGTTTGGCTACGTGCGGTGGCTGTAGGCAGGGTCGGCGCAAAAAACGCGGTGTTGATTTCGTTGCTCAGGCGGCCGGTGTCGGCAAGAAAATCCGTGAGGTACTCGTGCAAGCCCTGGGCAAATACATCCTGCACCCGTCCGAACTGTAACGATGCGTATATTTCACCGGCGAGACGGGTTGCCTCATGGGAAGACGTGTTCTGCACAGCGCGCAGAATCTCGTAGACATCGTGCATACAGAAATGCAGTGAGCGTGGAATATCGACTCGCAGAATCAGTAATTCGGCAATACGCAGCGGTGTGATGACGTCGCGATAGACCTTGCGGTAGGATTCAAAGGCGGATACTGAACGCAACACGGCGGACCACTGATAGTAGTCCACCGCGCCGCCTACATCATCAACTGACGGCAATAGAATATGGTACTTCGCGTCGATGATGCGAGCGGTGTTGTCGGCGCGCTCGACATACGTACCGAGGCGGTGGAACTGGAAGGCATCATCCCGGCGGATCGTGCCGAAGGTGACGCCGCGGAACAAATGCGAACGCTCTTTCACCCATTCAAAAAACGCGGATACGCCCCTCGCGTAAAGACGATCCTCGTCCATGTTTTGCATCTCTATCCAAGTGCTATTGAGCACTTCCCACATCTCGGAAGTAATCGTGCCGCGCACGGCCCGAGCATTTTCGCGGGCTTGTTTGGCGCAGTTGTAAATCGATGTGGGGTTTTCCGGGTCAAGCGCCATAAAGTGCAGAACTTCTTTGGCACAGACTAAGCTGTGGCGGCCGCTGAAGGGGAATAGTGTGCCGGTGATATTCAACGGCGCGAACCATTCTTGATCTTGCAGATCGGGATCTTTGGACAGTAGTGACATCCGATAGGCGACATCCAGAATACGCGCATGATTTTCGGCACGCTCAACGTAGCGTGCCATCCAGTAGAGCATTGCAGCGGTTCGACTCAGCATATCAATCCACCACCCAGGTATCTTTAACGCCCCCACCTTGGGACGAATTCACGACCAACGATCCTTCGCGTAGTGCAACCCTGGTCAACCCGCCCGGCACAAAATTCACCGTCTTGCCTGACAGCACGTAAGGTCGCAAGTCAATGTGGCGCGGCACCAAACCGTTGTCGACAAACGTCGGGACTGCCGAAAGGGATAACGTGGGTTGCGCGATGAACCGCTCCGGCTGGTCGAGCACACGTTGTTTGTATTTTTCGCGCTCTTCCTTGGTCGATGTCGGACCGACCAACATGCCGTAACCGCCGGAACCCTGCGCTTCTTTGATGACGAGGTCTTTCATGTTGGCGATGACGTAATCAAGGTCATCCTTGTTGCCCAGCATATAAGTTTGTACATTCTTGAGGATTGGCTCCTCGCCGAGGTAGAAGCGAATCATCTCTGGCACATACGGGTAAATCGACTTGTCATCGGCGATGCCAGTGCCCACGGCATTGGCCAAAGTCACTCTACCTGCGCGATAGGCTTTCATCAGCCCGGGCACACCCAGCATTGAATCCGGGCGGAAGGACAGTGGATCGATAAAGTCATCGTCAATACGGCGATAAATAACGTCTACTTTCTGCGGACCTTGTGTGGTCTTCATGAAGACGGTGTTGTCTTGCACAAACAAATCGACGCCCTCGACCAACTCGATGCCCATTTGTTGTGCGAGAAAGGCGTGTTCAAAATAGGCGGAGTTGAAGTGTCCGGGCGTCATCAAGACAATGGTGGGATTGTCGACCCCGAGCGGCGCGGCGTTGCGCAGTGTCTCAAGCAGTAGATCAGGATAGTGATCGACAGGCCGGATGCGTTGCTGCGCGAACAGTTCGGGGAACAGCCGCATCATCATCTTGCGGTTTTCCAGCAAATACGAAACGCCCGATGGGGTACGTAAGTTGTCTTCAAGCACGTAATACTCGCCGTCACTGTCCTTGACGAGGTCGATACCGGCGACGTGAGCGTAGATGTCGCCCGGCACATCAATACCGACCATCTCTTTGCGGAATTGCGAGTTTTCCAACACCTTATCAGCCGGAATCTTGCCAGCCTTCAGGATTTCCATGTCGTGGTACACGTCGTGCAAGAACGCGTTTAACGCCGCGACCCGTTGCTTCAGCCCACGCGAGACCATCTCCCATTGGTCGCCGGGAATCACATGCGGCACCAGATCGAAGGGGATTAGGCGCTCCGCGCCGGTGGTCTCGCCGTAAACGGCGAAGGTGATGCCGACGCGGTGGAACATCAAATCCGCCGCTTGGCGGTTTTGGGCGATTTTTTCCGGCGAGGTGTTCTTCAGCCAATCGGCAAAGGCCGCGTAGTGCGGCCGGACGACACCTTCGGTATCGTACATTTCATTAAAAAACGGTTTGAGCGCCATGGATGTCTTTGTTGGCTTTAGTGTGAGTTTTTGCCCGAATTGATACACATGCCAAGCAACCCGTGTGCCGAGACAATAGTGGAGACTTTTCGAGAAATCGTGCTCACACCATGCTACCGTAAAATGGTGGGTATCCGAATACCAGTCTTTTGCAGGCTCTCTGGCTATGTCTGACATTCTCATCCCGGCTACTTCCGCCACTGATGCACTCGCGTCAGAGGTGGTTGCGCGCGCCAAACGCGCCTATGCCGAAGAGCATGCCGCCAGAGTGGAGAAGGCAGTTGGATTCATTGCGGCGTCAGCCAAAGCCGCCGAGCGCCTCAATTTGGTGCAAAGGGCATTTGAGGTAGCCGTCCTGTTGCTGGAAATTGACGTCGATGAAGCCACTGTCGTGGCAGCGTTGCTGGCACTCTCAATCCCAGAAAAGGATCGCGACTACGAACTGTGGACCGGCGCGTTCGGCGATGAGGTAATCGGGCTGGTGTGCGGCTTGGCACGGGCCGGCAAGATCGAAACCCTACCCGGCCGTGCCAACGATGCGTCCGCCACCGAATCCCTTCGCAAGATGTTGCTGGCGATGGCTGACGACGTCCGCGTGATTTTGATCAAGCTCGCCGAACGCGCGGTCTATCTACGCGCCATTACCAAGGCTGACGAGGCGGTTCGTCGTGCTGCTGCCATCACCACACGTGGGTTATTCGCGCCGCTGGCCAATCGGCTGGGCGTGTTCCAAATCAAGTGGGAACTCGAAGACTTGAGTTTTCGGTTCTTGGAGCCGGCGCTTTACAAACAAATCGCTGGTTATTTAGATGGCAAACGCGGCGAACGTGAGGCCTACATTACGAGTGTGTTGGCCGAACTCAAAGCCGATATGGGCAAACTCGGTATCAGCGGCCAGGTGGCCGGAAGACCAAAACACATTTGGTCGATTCACCGCAAGATGCAGGCGAAGAACATCCCCTTCGAGAAACTCTACGACGTTCGGGCGGTGCGGGTGCTGGTGGATAACATTGCCGACTGTTATGCGGTATTGGGCTTCATCCACGATCGTTGGCAACCGATTGCGGGTGAATTCGACGACTACATCGCCCAGCCCAAAGCCAACAACTATCAATCGCTCCACACCGCGGTGATTGGCCCGGAAGGCAAGACGCTGGAAGTCCAAATCCGCACCCACGCCATGCATTTAGCCTCTGAACATGGTGTGGCGGCACACTGGCGGTACAAAGAGGGCGGGGGCGCGAGAACAGTTGCGGACAAAAAATTCGAATCCAAAATTGCCTGGCTGCGCCAAGTATTGGAATGGAACCGCGAGTTGGTTAGTGACTCCGGTTTTTCCGAAGCGGTCAAAGAAGGCCTATTCAACGACACCGTGTATGTGTTTACGCCGCAGGGCAGGGTGATTGATTTACCCGCGGGCTCCACGCCGGTGGACTTTGCGTACCACGTACATACCGATCTCGGTCATCGCTGCCGTGGCGCGAAGATAGACGGCCACATCGTGCCGCTATCCACCAAGCTGCAGAACGCGCAGATGGTGGATATTCTCGCGGCCAAAGTTGGTGGGCCGTCGCGTGACTGGCTGAATCCACAACTGGGTTTCCTGCTCAGTCATCGCGCCCAATCCAAGGTGCGCGCTTGGTTCCGTCAAGAATATTTCGAAGTGGACAAAGCACACGGCCGGCAGACGCTGGAAAAAGAGCTCGCTCGTGCAGGTGCAACGGCGATGGCGCTGGAGAAAGTCAGCCTCGCGTTAGGCCATAAAGACTTGGACGAGTGTTGTGCCGCCATTGGCCGCAACGAAATCACCCCGCACCAGATTGAGGTGGTGTTGCGCGGGCTGCAAGCCCCTGCCGCCCCAGCCGAAGCTGCGCCATTGTTTGGGGCCGCGTTTACGTCACCTGCCACTTCGCTGACAAGCAAAACTTCCGGCGGCGTATTGGTGCTCGGCGTAAACAATATTCAGACCTTAGTCGCCAAATGCTGCAAGCCTTTGCCATCCGACCCGATTGTTGGGTTTGTCACCAAGAACCGCGGTGTGATGGTGCATCGTATTGATTGCATCAATATCACCAGCCTCACCCCCGACCAGCGCGAGCGCCTGATGCCCGCGCAGTGGGGCAACACCGGTGACCAACCGTTTGCGGCGGATATTGAGGTTGCGGCGACTGACCGACAGGGGCTGCTTCGCGACATCTCAGACGCACTCACCAAAGAACGGATCAACGTGGTGGGGGTGAATACGCTGTCGCGTGGCAACCTGGCATCGATGCGCTTCACTGTCGAACTGCGGCGGGGTGAGGATTTGGCGCGAGTGATGCGCGCCGTGGGTGAGATTGCGGGGGTTGAGAGCGTGACGCGGCGCTAAGGCTGAGTATTTATTGATTCGGCAACTGGCGGTTTCAAATAATTAGTGCAACACAATATTGTGAAGTCTACAAAGGAGTGTTGCGATGGAAAGCAAGTCGGGTTGTTACAAGACGATGAACCTATCGGTTCGAGAAGAGATCAGTCGGGGGTT
>JBIIYQ010000176.1:0-5329 GCA_044346745.1 Usitatibacteraceae bacterium
GCCGGCGCTGCGCTACGAAATTGGGCCCCGGCCTGCGCCGGGGCGACAATTCCAATACATTGGGTATTGCTCACGCAATCGCCTTGGTTGAGCGCAACTGCGAGATCTCCGCGTCGCCGTAACCAATCTCGCGCATGATCGCCTCGGTATCCGCACCCAATGCTTTTGCCGGTTGCGCGGGCAGACGCTGGCCGTCCACCTTAATCGGGTTCGCCAACCGCCGCAGCGCCGGATTGGCCGGATGATTCAGCGATTGAATCATGCCGACCTGCGCAACGTACGGGTTGTCCAGCCCCTTTGCCATATCGTAGATTGGTGCAATTGGAATCACTCCACCCAGCTTCTGCATCCATTCGTCAGGCGTATGTTTCATGAACTCGGCATCCAAGATCGGCGTGAGAGCTTCACGATTCACACGGCGATTCGGAATGGAGTCGAAGCGTGGATCACGCGCCAACTCAGGTTTTCCAACACCCTCACAGAGTGCCACCCAGAATTTATCGATCATACAAAGCACAAATACCCAGCCATCTTTGGCCTGATACATCTGCGCGGGGACAGTGGCCGGATGTGCACCCCGTGGCATACGCTGGGTGACGTGGCTGTTATTCAAATACCATGTGGCTGGGTAGCTTAGCTGATGGAGTGCAACATCAAACAACGACACATCAACATCGCGCCCCTTGCCAGTCTTCAACGCGCCGACAACACCCGCAAGCAACGCAATTGACATGGTCATTCCGGTCATAAAGTCAACGACCGACAAACCAAAGCGAGCGGGCGGGCCATCCGGCTCGCCGGTCAACATACAAAAGCCCGCTTCGGCTTGCATCAAATAATCGTAACCAGGCCAATCAGTACGATCGTTATCGCGCCCGTAGGCTGAGAGATGCGCACAAACAATAGAAGGTTTTATTTTCGACAGGGTGAGGTAATCGAGCCCGAGTTTTTTAGGTTGATCACCACGTAGGTTGTTCAACACCGCGTCACTATTCGCCACCAGCTTTTCGAAGACCGCCCGACCACCAGGTGCTTTCAAATCCAACGCGAACGATTTTTTGTTGGCGTTGAAGGTTTGAAAGAATTCCGAGTCACCCTCGCCTAAAAAGAACGGCCCATTCGCTCGTGAAACATCACCACCCGTTGTCGGGTTTTCAATCTTGATCACTTCCGCGCCAAGGTCAGCCAGATACATAGAGCCATAGGGGCCCGCGCCGTATTGTTCAACAGCAACAATACGGATTCCGGTGAGGGGCAAATCTGCTCGCGCTTGTGTCATGACCATCGCCCAGCTGATCGCTTAGCCTGAGACTTAAAAAATGTCATCCCGGAGGCCACGCAGTGGCAGTCCGGGATCCAAGTTTTGCCAGCCTTAGGGCGCAAAGAAGATTGGGTACCGGCCTGCGCCGGTACGACACCGTTAAACAGCATTCCGCGCTACTAACTGCTTCGAAATAATGATGCGCTGCATTTCGTTGGTACCCTCACCAATACACATCAGCATCGCGTCGCGATAAAACCGTTCAATCTCGTACTCGACTGAATAACTCGCACCACCAAATATACGCATGGCTTCGGAAGCGCAAAACACGCCGGCCTCTGACGCGAAGTATTTCGCCATTCCCGCTTCCATGTCGCAGCGTTGACCACTGTCGTATGCACGCGCGGCGCTCTCAACAAGTAACTTAGCGGCTTCGACTTGTGTCGCCATTTCACCGAGCTTCAACTGGATAGCCTGATGTTCGCAAATCGGCTTGCCGAATGTTTTGCGCTCCTGCGCGTAACGAACAGCAAGGCGAGTCGCACCTTCGGCAATGCCCGCGCCACGGGCAGCAATGTTGATTCGACCCAGTTCAAGGCCGCCGACCGCTTGTTGGAAGCCCTTTCCTTCGACGCCACCCAGGAGACAGCTCTCGTGCACCCGATAGTCTTGGAATGCAAGCTCGCAGCTATCAATGGATTTATAGCCAAGCTTTTTCATCTTGTTCGACACGATGAAACCCTCGCCCTTTTCGGCGATGAGCATGCTCATGCCTTTGTGGCGCGGCTCAGCGGTCGGATCGGTTTTGACCAACAGCAAAATGCCGCCGCCATTTCCCGAATTCGTAATCCAAATCTTGTTACCGTTGACGACGTAATGATCGCCGTCCTTTTTAGCGACGGTACGGATGGCCTGCAAATCCGTACCGCAGTCCGGCTCTGTTAAGCCCAGCCCGCCGCGCAATTCGCCACTGGCCATTCTTGGTAGGTATTTCTTTTTTTGCTCCTCAGTTCCCGCACGCTCGATTGCGGCGGCCATGATCAGATGCGAATTGAAAATCCCTGTTGGCGCCATCCATACCGACGACACGCGGGTGACAATCTTGGCGTAAACGCTGGCGGGCAATCCAAGCCCGCCGTACTGTT
The DNA here is from genome assembly GCA_044346745.1 of Usitatibacteraceae bacterium. GTDB lineage: Bacteria > Pseudomonadota > Gammaproteobacteria > Burkholderiales > Usitatibacteraceae > UKL13-2. Next base: position 2,407 of record JBIIYQ010000176.1, read on the forward strand.
GGCCGATGGTGGCGCCAAATAGCCCCAGCTCTTTCATTTCCTCGACCAGTGCGTGCGGATACTTGTCTTCGTGGTCGTGCTCTTTCGCAATCGGCTTCACCGATTTTTCAACCCAGTTGTCGATCGCATCAAGCAACATGCGCTCGTCATCGGCCGTGAAGTTATTGGTTTCTGTCATTGCGTTCATAGCGTTATCTCAAAACATAAACACAAGCATTGGCGCGGTTTTTCGGGCAGAAATGCTTGAAAGTGCCCGCCGCTATTCAACTTTGTCCGCGTAAACCTACTGCGCGACTCACTTGCTGCGTTGCGCGGCGAGTTTGGCAACTGCGGGAATCCTCATGTACCCACACGTACATTCCGGTTCCTGCGCGCCGTGCGCCTTGCTATCGAGCCGCTCGTTACGGTTTCCACTACTAAATTACATTTGCTAAGTACTGATCCTAGTAATTGACTTTGTCTTCGACGGAATGACCTTGTCGTGCGATCAACATCGTACGGTTGAAGGTACAAACCAGTTTCTTGTCCTGGTTGTAACCGTCTGTCCTCACGCTCACAATGCCGGCGCCAGGTCGCGATTTCGACTCGCGTTTATCGAGAACCTCAGATTCCGCGTACAGGGTATCGCCTGCAAAAAGTGGATGCGTCATCTTGATGTCTGTCCAACCAAGATTAGCGATCGCCTTTTGGCTCACATCCGTCACACTCATGCCCACCATCAACGCGACGGTGAGTGGCGAACAAATGATGCATTTGCCGAATTCAGATGCTTTCGCGTACTCCGGGTCGAAGTGCATCGGATGCGTGTTCATTGTCAACAACGTGAACCAAATGTTGTCTGTCTCGGTGATCGTGCGACCCGGGCGATGTTCGTAGATGTCGCCCACATTGAAGTCTTCGAAGTAGCGCCCAAAGTGCTCACGAAACCGATTAGGGCCGACTTGTTTAACGTTTTGAACCATGTTTTTTGTCCCGGTGTTTGTGCGTATTTCGCTAAAGGCGACTTGTAACTTTTCAACTATGCTGCTGTCGCGAGCGCATCCCGGAGCCCTAGGGAAGCCAGTGCCACCATGCGACGTGCAGCCAACTCAATGGGTCGATCGACCAACTTCCCGTCGACGGCAATGGCGGCACCGTTGGCCGCGTCGATTGCGTCAATTACCTTCTTGGCGTGCGCGACCTCATTTGTCGTCGGCAGGAATGCGCGTTGAATCGCATCGACTTGTGCAGGATGGATCGCGGACTTACTCGTGAAGCCGATATCGATCACGTCGAGCGTTTCCCGGCCCACCGTCGAGACCTCTTTGATTTCCAGGCTCGGCACATCAATCGCGCCGACCTCTGCTTCTGCCGCAGCCGCCGCAATCATGCCTCGCGCCCACGCCCACCCGCTCGCTCCTGGCTTCGCCCGTGCCGCCACCGCGTAGTCAAACCCCCCAAACATCAGCGCCTGCAAACGTCCGTGGGCGGCTTTCGCAATCGCACGAGCTTCGAATACCGCCCGCGGCGATTCCAGTTGAGCAACGATGGGAGTCAGGTTTGCACCCAGTATTGATAGTGCCAGTTGGATGTCGCCCGCATCTTCAACCTTCGGCAACATCACAAACGCTGGCTTTATTCCCGCTGCCACCATCGCACGTAAATCCGCTTTGCCTTGATCTGTTGCGATCGCGTTGATTCGGAAGCCCAGTTCGCTGCGAGAGGCAGGGGCGGCTGCGATAAACGCAAACGTCGAGGCTCTTGCAGCATTTTTGTTGGCGAGCGGCACCGCGTCTTCCAAATCGATACATACCTGGTCGGCGTCAGCCGCCAATGCTTTCTCGAAGCGCTCTGGGCGTGAACCCGGCACGAAGAGCAAGCAACGACGAGGATTGAGAGCCAGGCTCATGCTTTCACATTCGCCTGAAAGTGCTTCGCAATGTCGACACGGCGCGCGAACCAAACGCCGCTCTTTTGCGACGCGTACTTTAGAAACTTTTCAAGATAGCCGATTCGCCCCGGGCGGCCGACGATTCGCAGATGCAGGCCGTACGACATCATGATCGGCGTGGTTCGCACCTTGCTACTCGCTTCTTTATGCATCTGATCCAAGGTATCGACCGCATATTCGAGCCAATGCGACGGCAGATAGCCCGGTGCCAGCCACATCTTCATGTCATTGGTATCCAACTGATACGGCAAAATGATCATCTTCTTCTTGCTGCCAGCGACATCACCCCAAAACGGGGTATCACGAGAGTAATCGTCCATGTGATACAGGCAACCCGCTTCTTGCAACAAGCGGCGGGTGTTTTCGGTATGCAGATAACGCGACAGCCAACCTTGCGGACGCACACCGGTTGATTTCTCGATGCTGTCCAAACCGTTCTTGATGAATTCGCGTTCACGCGCCTCGTCAAACGAAAACTGGTGCACCCAACGATAACCGTGGCAACACGTCTCGTGTTTACGCGCTTTGATATATGCCGCGATTTCTGGTGCACGTTCAAGCGCCACAGCCGCCGCGGTATAGGTTGCGGCTACCTTGTATTTGTCGAGCAGTGCCGCGACGCGTGCGTGCCCTTCCAAAATTCCATAACGATAGTTCGACTCGTTGCCGTAATTTCGAATCGGCTTTTTCAGCGAGACGCCAAGCTCGTCCAACGGCTCGGTGATTTTGTCGCCGTCACCAAGCGAATACTCCGAGCCCTCTTCGACGTTGACGACGACCGACAACGCGACCTTGGCTTTGTTGGGCCAGGCCCAGCTTGGAGATTTGGCGGTAGGTGTTTTCTTTGTGACGGGCATTCAGATTCGAGAGCAATAATTTGAGAGATTGAAAAACGTCGCGAGCGAAGCCAAGACTAGGCGCAAATTCGCGAGGGCGCGGAGTGTATGCGGTGATACATGAGCAGCCCGAGCGGATTTGCAACAACGTATTGGC
>JBIIYQ010000177.1:0-5277 GCA_044346745.1 Usitatibacteraceae bacterium
TTCATCGCCTGGCACATGATGTAGGAAAGAATCGCGCCGCTTGAACCGACGAGTGCGCCAACCACAATCAAGAGGTCGTTAGACAGCATAAAGCCAGTCGCGGCAGCGGCCCAACCGGAATAGCTGTTCAGCATCGACACCACTACCGGCATGTCTGCGCCGCCGATTGCCATTACCATATGAATGCCGAACAGCAGCGCGATGGTAGTCATCACAATCAGCGGCACCATGCCTGCTTCGATGGTTGGTGCCTTCATGAACTGATAACCAAACACAATCACGACAATCAGCCCGATCAGATTCAACCAATGACGCGCCGGCAGCAACAGCGGCTTGCCGCCAATTTTTCCTGAGAGCTTCAAAAAGGCGATGATGGAGCCAGAAAAGGTGACCGCGCCAATCAGAATGCCAATGTAGACTTCAATGTGGTGAATGGTCTTTTCGGCATCACTAAAGTTCACTAGTGAGGCGGGATCGATGTAGCTCGCGAATCCGACGGCACAGGCGGCTAAGCCCACCAAACTGTGCATTAGCGCGACCAGTTCGGGCATCTGTGTCATCTGCACCGTACGTGCGGCATACAGGCCAATGGCACCGCCAGCAACCATCGCGCCAATGATCCAAGGAATACCGGCAGCCGTCACGCGCGGCCCGAAGATGGTGGCGAGCACGGCGAGCCCCATCCCAATCATGCCGTAGAGGTTACCTCGGCGCGAGGTTTCCGGGTTGGACAGTCCGCCCAAACTCGTGATGAACAACATAATTGCCGCGATATAGGCGACCGTGACTAGACTCTCTGACATGGTCTTCTCCCTATTTTCTAAACATCGCCAACATGCGGCGGGTCACGGCAAAACCACCGAACATATTGACTGCAGTGAGTGCGATACCAACGAGCGCGATCCAGCGTATCAACTCATCCGGTCGAGAGATACCGGCAACGGCTGGCGGCGCGATCTGCACCAATGCACCGATGACGATGATCGACGAAATCGCGTTTGTCACACTCATGAGCGGGGTGTGGAGGGACGGCGTGACGTTCCACACCACCATGTAGCCGACAAAACACGCCAACACAAATACGGTGAAATGGCCGAGGAATGCCGGCGGTGCGTTTGCCCCGACAAACCAAAACAGCGCGGCAGCGATTGCAAACATAACAGCGAGCTTGCCACCGGACATCGGTTCAGACGGCGCGCCATGGCCGTGCCCCTTTTTAGCGACGACCGCGGCAGCAGGCTTCGGCGCGGGTGCTGGCGGCAGCTTTGGTGGTGGCGCTGGCCAGGTGACAGCACCGTCCTTAATCACCGTGAGGCCGCGAATCGCGTCATCCTCCATGTTGACGTTAATCATGCCGTCTTTGGTCTTGCAAAGTTCTTCGGCAAGTCGGAAAAGGTTGGTGCCGTAAAGCGTTGACGCTTGTTTGGCGAGTCGGCTCGTCAAGTCGGTATAACCGACGATTGTCACGCCGTGTTTAACGACCGCCTTACCCGGCTCGGTGAGCTCACAATTGCCGCCCTGCTCGGCTGCCATGTCCACGATCACACTGCCGGCTTTCATCGACTGCACCATCTCAGCGGTAATGAGTTTGGGTGCAGGCTTGCCGGGAATCAGCGCGGTGGTGATGATGATGTCGACCTCACGTGCCTGCTTGGCATACATTTCGCGTTGCGCCTGCTGGAAGCCCTCACTCATCACCTTGGCGTAGCCGCCCCCGCCGCCACCTTCTTCCGCATAGTCCACCGCAACAAATTCACCACCGAGCGATTTGACCTGGTCGGCAACTTCGGCGCGGGTGTCGTTGGCGCGCACAATGGCACCCATGCTTGCGGCCGTGCCGATGGCGGCCAAGCCGGCAACACCTGCACCGGCGATGAAAACTTTGGCCGGTGGCACTTTGCCTGCAGCCGTGATTTGGCCGCTGAAGAATCGGCCGAATACATTGGCCGCTTCAATCACCGCACGATATCCGCTGATACCGGCCATCGAGGTCAGCGCATCCATCTTCTGTGCGCGCGACAGCATACGTGGCAGGCAATCCATTGCCAGCACGGTAACCTTCCTTGCCGAGAGGGCTGCCATCAAATCAGCACTTTGCGCAGGCCAGATAAAACTCACCAAGGTCTGGCCCTCGTGCATTAGGCCGACCTCATCAGCGCTAGGAGCGCGCACCTTGAATACAACGTCCGCCGCTGCCCACAACGCTGACGCGCCATCGGCAATCGAGGCACCCGCAGCGGTGTAAGCCGCATCGTCGCAGTTGGCGTCTGCACCGGCTCCGGATTCAACAGCCACTCGAAACCCAAGCTTGATCAGCTTTTCGACGACTTCCGGCACCGTCGCTACGCGTTTTTCGCCCGGAAAAACCTCCCGCGGCACACCAATGGTTAGTCCCATCTTGTTCTCTCCGATGTATTCACAACTTGGCAACTTATGATGCGTAAGTCTAACGCATCACCTTCATGCTGCGGTCTGCCTGCGCTTAGAGCGGCAGCTGCCTTGCCGAGGCCAGCGCGGCGACACCCGCGCCGCCCTTGGCAAACCCAATCACCTTGAACAACTCCCCCATCTCAGCGGGCGAAACGAGCCGTTGCAACTGGTTGGTCAGAGGCAGATAGTGTGCCGCGTCGCGAGGGTCGTGTTCGGCCAACAAATCCGTAATGCCTGCCGCGAGCAGGAAATTGGCCTGGGTTGTGTACCCGATCAACTCTGCCCCAGAACCGATTGCCGCTTCCGCAACGGCGCTGAAGTCAACGTGCGCCGTTATGTCCTGCAAACCCGGATACAAAAATGGATCGGTGTGTGCATGATGGCGGTAATGGCACATCAAGGTTCCAGTGGTACGCGTCGGATGGTAGTACTCCGTACGGCGAAAGCCGTAGTCGATCCACACCATCACGCCTTGCTGCAAACAATTGGCGACTGCGGTAACAAGCGCCGGCACTTGAGGAGCGAACTCGGTCAAGTATTCCGTTGGCGGTGCATTCGCAAACACTTCGCGATTGGCGGTATCGACCATGACTTGTACATCGGCCGGCAGCTTTGGCATGTCCTGCCAGACAAATTCATCGCCCTGCAACGCAACCCCGCGCTCGCAACTCCCTTCAGGGCCGTAGCTGACCAGACTCACGGGGAGGACATCGAGAACTTCATTGGCAACGATCGCACCAACAAATGTGTTGGGCAATGAATCGAGCCATTCACAGCGCTCAAATAGATGCGCGGGAAGCGCCGCGAGCCGCTGTTGTTGTCGTTCGCGCAAGTCGGCAGAGACCTCGAGCAGAAAGTATTTTCCGGGCAATGCCCCCGCGTCGTCTAACGCGGTCAATACATCGGCCGCGAGTTTGCCGGAGCCCGGTCCCAGCTCCAGCACATTGCCGCCCGTTTGAATGAGCGTCTCGGCAATTGAACGTGCCACACACGCGCCGAACAGGCTGGAAATCTCCGGTGCGGTGACAAAATCACCAGCCGCGCCGAATTTCCTTGCGCCGGCGGCGTAGTACCCCAAACCGGGCGCGTACAACACCAGCTCCATAAACCGCGAAAACGACAACCAGCCACCGTTGGCGCGAATTTCGTCCTGCAACATCGCCCGACAGCGTTGCGCATGGAGATGGGCGTCAGCGCCGGGCAGTGGCATCGACGCAGCAAGTGTCTGACTCGGGGTACTCACGTATCGGGGAGTGTTCTGAAGGGGTCGGCTAAAATACGATTATGTCAGCCACTCCTGTCAATTCTTCAACTCAGCCACCGAAAGCCGTGTTTGTTACCGGTGCGGCCAAACGTGTCGGCGCAGAAATCGCCCGCACCCTGCATGCTGCAGGCTGCAACGTCGTGATTCATTGCAACCGCTCAAAGGTAGAAGCCGATGCACTCGCCGCCGCGCTGAATCGTGTGCGGCCAAAATCGGCGGCCGTCGTCACCGGAGATTTACTCGCTGACAACGCGCTGAAAGGACTGATCGACCAGGCGTATTCGTGTTTTGGCCGCCTCGATGGATTGGTCAACAACGCATCGTCATTCCAAGCCACGCCGGTCGGCAAAATTGATCTGGACGATTGGCTCGACATCATGGGCTCGAACCTCAAGGCACCACTTTTCTTGTCTCAAGCCGCGGCACCCTATCTGCGCCAGACGCGCGGTGCCATTGTCAATATCGTCGACATTCATACAGATCATCCGCTCAAGGATTTTGTGGTGTACAACGCGGCAAAAGCAGGGCTTGCAGGATTGACGCGCTCCTTCGCGCTTGAGCTGGGCCCCGAGGTACGCGTGAATGGCGTTTCGCCAGGCGCCATTATGTGGCCAGAAAATTCGGCAGATTATCCGCCTGCCGAGCGCGAACGCATCATCAACCAGGTTCCTCTCAAACGTGTTGGTAGCGCGCAGGATATCGCCGGAGCCGTCAAATTTTTGCTGCTCGACGCGCCATACGTGACCGGCCAGATTCTTGCCGTTGATGGCGGCCGCGAGATCTCGTTATGAGCACAACACCAACACAAAAACAAACGTTGGAACAAAACAAACTCGCCAAGCGCCTGCGCCGGCAAGTCGGTGAAGCGATCGCCGACTACAACATGATCGAAGCCGGTGATCGTGTCATGGTGTGTTTGTCGGGCGGCAAGGATAGCTACGGACTGCTCGATGTGCTGCTGGGTCTGCGCGAAAAATCACCGGTGCCGTTTGAGCTGATCGCTTTTAATCTCGACCAAAAACATCCGGGTTATCCCGAGCACATCCTGCCGGAATACTTGACGAGTCTGGGCATCCCGTTCCGTATCGAAGCGCAGGACACCTACTCCACCGTCAAGCGCCTTATCCCAGAGGGCAAGACGATGTGTTCGTTATGCTCGCGACTTCGAAGGGGCGTGATCTACCGGGTGGCCGAGGAGTTGGGCGCGAACAAAATCGCGCTTGGCCATCATCGTGACGACATCGTGCAAACATTTTTCTTGAACGCCTTTTATGGCTCGCGTCTCAAGGCGATGCCGCCGAAGTTAGCGTCCGACAATGGCAAACACATTGTTATTCGGCCGCTCGCGTATGTCGAGGAGAGTGATCTGGAAGCCTACGCGGCGTGGAAACAGTTCCCCATCATCCCTTGTGATTTGTGCGGCTCGCAGGACAACCTGCAACGCCAGCAGGTCAAACAGATGTTGAATGAATGGGACCGCAAGTTTCCAGGCCGGGTCGAAAACATCTTTCGTTCGCTGGCCAATGTCTCGCCGTCACATTTGCTCGATCATGGACTCTTTGACTTCAAGAACTTGCAAGCGA
>JBIIYQ010000178.1:0-5197 GCA_044346745.1 Usitatibacteraceae bacterium
CCAAGGCCCTAAAACCCGCGCCCAACCCCCACCTTTGGCGAAATCCCCATAGCACCACCCGACAACAACCAAGATTCGTTCCCTGGACACTTTCGTACGCCAAGAGGCATCCGAAACCCTTCACAGAAGTAGTCAGAAATCGCTTATCGAGCCGCTTCCGAAAGCGGACCTTGAGAAATAGGGCGGATTTGGTCTTAGGACTCTTCACCGGCCATCGTCAGCAAAGAAGCGTCCAGCTTTGTAACGCCGTTCGACTTCTTCAACGCGGTAGCACAAACCACCTCAGCAATGATCGCAACCGCGAGATAAACAAACTGTATGGAGTGTCCCTGTTTAGATTGGCCGTGATGGCATCTTGCGCATTCCCTTAGGCGCGAGAACGCCGGCAAGGGCAATTGTAACCCCGAAAAGTATGATCGATAGCTCCGGATGCGCCATGCTTAAGTTAGCGAAAAGGAAGGGGACTGCTGCGCCGCCGACGTATGATGCCGCGGTAGCGTGGCCGATGCTGATTGACCCGCGGAGTGGTCCCAGCCGCTCATCGCCTAGCAGCATGGGAAAAAAAACGCCCATCCCGCCGCTAAACAGGCCAACTGTAACAATCGAAGTCCAAGCCAGAGCATTGGGCTGGGTACCCGCGAGTGGCACGATTGCAGCCGTCGCCGCGCCGCTGACTAACATAGTTAGTGTAAACACGGTCCGTCGCTTGCCGCGCGCATCCGTGATGGCGGTCCATATCCCCGCACCCACCAGAAATGCCAAGGTGGTGATGGCCAGCGACAAGCTGGCAGAGTCGCGCGGCCAGCCCCAGCCCTCGAGCTGATATGGCAAAAGTCCGGCAAGCGCGAGGTAGCCCCCGACATAGGCTGCATAAGCAGCCGAATAGCGAAGCGACAGTCGGCCTGCTTCGCGCGAGCGAACCACTGACAGGGGTTCGTGCGCCACGCCGACGGACTTGAGTGCAAAATGGTCTGCGCGTCCAGACATCAAGGCGAGCAACAAGCTTGCTGAGCCCGTGATTAAACAAACCATTTTCCAATCGAAAAGCTGGACGGTTGCTTCAGCCCCCACCAGAGCGACAGCCGCCCCGAGCGCATAGCTGCCAAAGAACACGCCTTGAGCGAGGCCTGAGCGATGCATCTCTGCGAGTTGTCCCACCACTGTCGTCAGCGTCGCCAACAATGTGCCCGTTGCTGCGCCGTAGATCGCAAGCGTAACCGACAGCCCGCCAATGTTACTCGTTCCTGCACGTGCCAGTATCGCCACTGCCGCCAAGACGCTTGTCGACGTGATAACTTTTAGCATGCCCCATCGCTTGACACATCGCGCTGCGACAAGAGCGCCTAAGATAGAGCCCAAAGGAATTGCGGCCCATGCCTGCTGTAATCCGGTGGCGTCCCACCCGGCTGAGGCCATCGGCGCGAATAGTGGAGGGAGGCTCATATAACCGCCCCCGATTACGACCGCATGAAGAAGGCAAGCAACGACAAACGCCGAACGCCGCCCTTTCATGTAGGCTGAGCCGCAGCATTGATGAGACTGGGCAAGAAGAACAGCGGCCAGATTACGAGCGCGAGATTGGGTAAAAACCAGGCAGGATCGAACTCCCCAAGGATAGCCCAATAGGCACATGCCATAAATCCGGCAACAAAGGTCAGGCATAAGGAGATGATCGCTACTGGTCGCCAACGCGGATCGCCCCGACGCGATAATCTGACCGCGAGCAACCCACTGAGCGAGAATAAAACGTCGATAGGAAAAAACGACCAGTTCCAAGCGAAAACGCGAGGCTCTTCGAAGTCACCGTACATCATGCTTGCGGGCAGCTCAAACAGACCGAAAATATGGAGTAGAGAGAAGAACCAATATGTAAGGAACAATGTATCCGTGACAAGGATCAAACCGGCTAAACGTTTGCTCATACGCCCTTGCCCCCCTGATTTTGAGTTGCTTTTCGTTCGGCGGTCGTTTCAGCACCGAGACTTGCGACCGCACGCGCGATCGATGCGCGTGCATCGCGACGCTCGCTTGCAAGCGAGGCCGCTGGCGCGAGCGCCAAACGCACGCCCAGCCCGTCAATAAGTGCGACAAGGCTCATCGCTACCACGGCAGTCGACTGGCCCGGAGGAACCAATGGTAAGACCAGCGTTTCAGCAAAGTCGCGCCACTCCTCGATCCGCCGTTGATTTTCTTCCGAGAGTGCCAAGCTCCCGACTGCCTCACCCCAAAAAGCAAGCCATACCCGCCATTCTTGCAGACGGCGATTATCAAGGGGCAATGCTTCCTCGAGTACCGCAAGCAGTCTTTTTCGATCATCATCGAGTTTTCCTGCCGCGCGCAGCATTCGGGCACCTGCAGCGAAATGCGCTGCTCGCAACGCCTCCACCAACAAAGCTTCTCGGTCGGTGAAATAGTGCGTTAGTGCGCCAGTCGTAACACCCGCCGCTGCGGCAACCCGGCGGAGTGTTGCGGCGTTCAGGCCTTCGTTGGCGATGACCCCCCAACTGGCGACAATGAACTTTGTACGGCGCTCCGCATGATCGACAACTCTTGGCATTAGCTTCCCCTTGACATATCGTTTGTTATATAACAGATGAAATATAACACAAGGGTGAATCGGAGTCTAGGATGAAGGATGCAGCGAAATTCAACATTGAAGGGGTTACGCCTTTTGTCGACCCAACAACCGGATCGGGCAATATTTTTCTCATGCCCGACGGCATGGGTTCGGATGGCAAACCATTCGTTTTTTTAGTCGAAGATCCACCGCACAAGACGCGACACAAGCACTATCATCACGGAGATGTCGTCTACGTTTATACTGCTGGCGAGCATCATATCGAAGGCGAAGGCACCTACCGGGCCGGAGATATTCGCTGGACCCGTGCGGGCCATGCTTATGGCCCGGAAACAACCGGAGCCGAGGGCGGTTCATGGTGGGTTATCTCCTATAGCGATCCGTTGCCTATCGACGTCGTGGAATCTGCGCAGTCGGCTACGGTCACGACTCCGACCCGTTCCGCGCACGGCCTACCAACTTTCGAGCGGCCTTATGACTGGGCTGCCATTGATCGTGCTGTCGCCGACGAGGGCGGGGCGATCATCAAGGGCTTGCTTTCCGATGACCGCATCGCCGAAGTAAACGACGACATCGATGACTATCTTGCGCGTGGCGAGAATGGCGGACTGCCTGCAAGCGGATCGCCGACATATGACGCATTCCTAGGTGCGCGTACGGTTCGGCTACACGGCCTCGCGGAGAAGGTGCCAACCACACGGTCGCTACTCGCCGATCCTGAATTGGTTGCTTGGGCCGAGCGCGCAATCGGTGCCAATGCGGCGAGCGTCTTGCTTAACGCTGGCGAACTTATTCAGATCGGTCCCGATGAGCCCGCGCAATATCTCCACAGGGATACCGACTCGTGGTTAGCCCTTGCCCGAGGTGAAGCGCCAGTCCTCGTTAATGCGATTGTCGCACTGGATCCATTCACCCTGACTAATGGCGCGACTTACATCGCGCCAGGAAGTTGGCGCTGGGATAATGGGCGACAGCCGAAGTCGGATGAATTTGCTCGTGCGGTGATGAACGCGGGCGATGCCGTACTATTTCGTGGCGACTTGATCCATGGGGGCGGCGAGAACGCGTCGACCGCTTCGCGTCGCGCACTTTCGATCTCCTATGTGGCAGGCTGGCTTCGGCCCGTCGAGAATAGCTTTCTCAACGTGCCGATCGACACCGTCCGCGCGCTCGAACCGCGACTGCAAGCGTTGCTAGGATATGCCGCGCACGACGGCGTCTCCAAGCGCGGCGGCATGATCGGCCTTTATGAGAACGGCAGCCCGACGAGAATTCTTGAACCGACCTAGCGGAGACCGCGTCGCTAACTCGGCCAATGCATTACTGACCGTGAAAACACGGCGGTTTAAAGGGAGGAAGAAAATGATCAAGGGCAAGCACATAGCCGTATTGCTGGCGGCGACCTCGCCGACCGTGTTAGCGGCACAGGAAACAATCCCGCAGTCGGAACCGACAGAGACCATCGTCGTTACCGCACAGCGGCGCAACCAGGCCGTCACCGATGTCCCAGTGTCGATCACCGCTGTGACGGCTGCGTCGCTCAAACGCGCACAAGTTCGCGATGTCGGGGACTTGACGGCACTTGCGCCGGGGTTGGCCGGGAAGCCTCAAGGCTTAGCCACACCCGTCTTTTCGGTTCGAGGCATCAGTACAAATACAGTCGGCATAGGCGGTGAATCGAGCATTGGCGTATTCTGGGACGAAGGTTATCTCGGGCGCCTTGAAAGTGCTAACATCCCCTTCTTCGACGTCGAACGGGTCGAAGTGCTAAAGGGGCCGCAGTCGACGCTTTTTGGGCGCAACGCATCGGCCGGTGCGCTTTCGATTATTTCTCGTCGCCCTGCATTCGACTTTGAAGGCGACGTTACAGCGAGCTACGCCTCATTCGATAGTTATGAGTTGAGTGCCGGGTTCAGCATCCCGATTTCAGAAACGTTAGCCGTTCGTGTCGCAGGTTTACAGCGTGATCGCGGCGGGACCGAGCGGAACGTCTTGCTAGACCGCGTCGAGGGCGGCGGCGAAACGACAGCGTTGCGCGGAGTTGTCGCGTTTGAACCTTCGTCCCGCCTCAACGTCACTGGCATCGTTAACTATGTGCGTGATGCAGGTGGTGGCTTCCCATCGCAGACAATCGATCCCGCCCTTGCCGCAATTGGAGGACTCACGCCCGATCCGTTCGACGGCTTTCACGCGACCAATATCCCGACATTCGAGAACCGCCACCTCTGGTCGGGCAACTTGCAAATGCGTTGGACGCTGAACGATGCGCTGACTTTGAAATCGGTCACAACCGGGCTTGACACACGCCTAGAACGGCAATTTGACGTCGATGGATCGGCGGCACCACTGCTCAACGGGCGCTTTCGTGGCTATCGAAACAAGACCTTCGGCCAAGAGTTTCGGCTTGTGGGAAACGGATCGCGCTTCAACTGGTTCGTCGGAGCGTCACTTTTCGAGGAACGCGTAAGCCAATCTTTCGACTACACATTTTCGGAAGTTGCACTGCTCTCTAGCAACGAAATCCCAATGGATACAGCTTTTCAAGGTCAGCCCGCGTTCTTCGTGTGCGATGAACCGCTGACAACAGCCGTCTTCGGTCTTGCTTGCAGCAATGAGGCA
>JBIIYQ010000179.1:0-5195 GCA_044346745.1 Usitatibacteraceae bacterium
GTGATTCGTAACCTCGAAGCAGTCTCCGCGGCCGATGGGGCGAGGCTCGTGGCGTTCGCAGATCGGTATCGCGACTCACACCGGATTCAATGGTGGTTGCAGCCGAAAGGCCCTGAAACCGCTTATGTGTTTTATCCTCTTGATGCGCCGGAGCTGACGTATCTGTTGCCCGAGTTCGATTTGGAATTCCTGTTCCGACCCACCGAATTCACCCAGGTTAATCACCGTGTGAACCGCCTGATGGTCGAGCGGGCGCTCAATTTACTCGATCCACAGCCGGGTGAAACGGTAGCAGACCTTTTCTGTGGCCTGGGTAATTTCACGCTGCCCATCGCACGGCGCGGGGCAAAGGTTGTTGGTGTCGAGGGAAGTGCGTCTTTGATCGAGCGTGGGACTGAAAATGCACGGCGAAACGGTCTTGCCGCTAACACTTCATTTTTTGCGGCAGATTTGTATACCGATCAGGAGAGCGCCATGCGGCGTGTGCCTGCCGTCACCAAGATGTTGATCGATCCACCACGCGATGGGGCGATGGAGGTTTGTAAGTTGTTGACCGTGGAGGCAAGACCCGAGTTAAGGCGCTTGGTTTACGTCTCGTGTAGTCCCTCGACGTTGGCGCGTGATGCGGACGTACTGGCAAACGTGAATGGATTTCGTTTAACGGCGGCGGGTGTTGTCAACATGTTTCCGCACACTGCGCACGTCGAGTCGATTGCGGTGTTTGAGCGATGATCCTCGTTTGGAATTTTCGGCAGAATAAAAAACGGCCATCCTAGGATGGCCGTTTCTTTTATTTCTAATCCAGCATCAGTCCGACGAGCTGGTGATACCAAGCAAGGCGAGCAAATTGGCGAAAATGTTATAGATGCTCAAATAGATCGCAAGCGTTGCGCTGATGTAGTTGGTCTCGCCGCCGGTGATGACCCGATTGATGTCATACATCAAGAATGCCGAGAAAATGCCGATCGCGACAACCATTAGCGTGATGGTCAGGGCAGGAATCTGCAAAAAGATATTGGCAAAACCTGCCACGAGCAGAATGATCATGCCGACAAACAGGAACTTGCCCATGTTGGTCAGGTCACGCTTAATGGTCGCCGCAAGTGTGGACATACCAAAAAAGATCACTGCAGTACCGCCGGCAGCGAGCGCAATCAGTTGGCCGCCGTTGGACATTCCCAGCACCCGGCCGATCATGCGCGATAACATCAAGCCCATAAAGAATGTAAAGCCCAGCAGGACCGCAACACCCCATGCGCTGTTTTTGGTTCTTTCAATCGCGTAGAAAAATCCGAATGCGATTGCCAAGAAAGCAAAGAAACCAATTACGGGTGAGCCGGAGAAAAACGAGAAATTCATCGACATGCCGACGACGGCACCAATGACGGTAGGCACCAGCGAAAGTCCGAGCAGCATGTAGGTATTGCGCAAGACACGGTTTTGCGCTGCGCCGATTGTGCCCGCCTGCGGGCTATAACTCGAAGAAACGGTAACGTCGTTTTGCATAGTAGTCTTCCTAGGGAAATGGCCAAAAAGGTCCAATTAGCTTACAACAAGCTTACAGACCACGGATTGTTGCCGAAGTTTCAACGAGTTAGATACTGAAATCAACCCTATTATTTTTACGGGAATTCGGTGGTGTGCACCGTCCATGCCTCCATGCGCGAGATGGAAATGGAGAAAACCGTCTCTGGCCTGTGAAATGGTAAAATTTTAGTAAATCAGGAGGTGTGGCCGAGCGGTTTAAGGCACTGGTCTTGAAAACCAGCGATGGCGCGAGTCATCCGTGAGTTCGAATCTCACCGCCTCCGCCAAGGTTTCTGCGGCAACGAGTGGTGCGCCGATGCTGGTGCGCGGGCCCCACAAATCGTGTCACCTTGGTCTCCGGAGATGAAGACTTGTGCTGCGTTGTATGGCAAGGACCGGCAAAACCGCTAAAGTTCGCGCCATGTTCATCTTCGCCCGCCCAGTTGTTGTCGTGGCCCCATCTTCCCTAGCGTCGGCGACTCTTGAATTCAAGATAAAAGGTCCTTATTTGACGGGCATCTTTAAGCGGTTGTGCCTGAAAACACCCGCCAATATTGCACTTTGCCTATTGTTTGCGGCCGCTGTTGTTCCCGCCATATCTGCCGCTGAAGATGTTGTTGTGACCGCGACGCGCGTGCCTACCACCGATCCACACGTGCCCGCCGCCGTTGATTTCATTCGTCTGCAAGACCTTCGTAGCACGCTACCGATGATTGATGCCGCCGAGGTGCTTGGCCGTCTGGCGGGGATCCACACGCAAAACCGGCAGAACTACGCACAGGACACACAGATCAGCATCCGTGGCTTCGGTTCACGAGCGACGTTTGGTATTCGTGGCATCAAAATTTACGTTGACGATATTCCTGCCACCATTCCGGACGGACAGGGGCAGGGAGCGGTGGTGCCGTTTTTTGCGGTGGACACCATCGAAGTCTTGCGTGGGCCTTGGGCGGTGGGGTACGGCAACGCTGCGGGTGGCGTGGTCGCGGCTACCACCCGCAGCGCGTCCGCCATTGGTGGTGTCGAATCACGCGCTTTGATGGGCACCGACGCGACCAGAATCACGACCTTGCAAATTGCAACGCCACCCGCACCAACATCGCCCGCCCGCGCCGCTGATATGTTCAGCGGTTTTGTCGCCACCCAACGTCTAACGAGTAATGGCTACCGCGACCACAGTCGCGTACAGCGTGATCAGACCTACGCCAAGTTGGTGCTGGGACTTTCGTCGATGTCATCAATCACGTTGACCGCAAACGCGATTGATCAGCCCGACACACAAGACCCGCTTGGGCTGACGCGTGCGCAGTTCGATGCTGATCCGCGGCAGGTGGCGACTGTCGCGACACAATTCAATACACGCAAATCCATTCGCCACCGTCAGGCGGGCTTGGTTTGGGATTCACGACTGGCGGGACTTGATGTGAAGGCGATTGTTTATGGTGGTACCCGCGAGGTAGTGCAGTATCTCGCCACCCCGTTGAGTGCGCAGCTGCCGGCATCAAGCGCTGGCGGTGTGGTTGATTTTGATCGGTCGTTTAGTGGTGTCGGTTTGCGTGTTGTTAATGCAAACGGACCGCTCACGTGGGCGCTGGGTTTTGACACGGATCGTGCGCGCGATGAACGCAAAGGTTTCGAGAATTTCATTCAGCGGGGGACAACGAGCGAACTCGGTGTACGCGGCACTCTGCGACGCGATGAGACAGGGCGCCAGCGCGCCAACGATGTTTTTGCGCAAGCCAATTGGGTGATCGACCAAACCACGGCGATGCAGGTTGGGGTACGCCGCAGTGAAATTCGATTTGAGGTGGCAGATCGTTATGTCCGACCGGGTAATGCCGACGATAGTGGCGGCGTTGGTTATGCGTCTGTGACACCTGCGATTGGGTTTTCAAAGCGCTTGAATACATCCTCATCGGTGTATCTGTCAGCCTCACGCGGCTTCGAAACACCGACCGGCGCAGAGCTGGCGTATCGACCCGATCAAGCTGCCGGGCCAAATTTTGCACTGAAGCCGAGCACGTCGAAACAATGGGAAGCGGGCTGGAAGTGGATCGACAAGGTGTTATCGGTGAAGGCTGCCGCGTTTGTGATCCGGTCTCAAGATGAAATCGTGCAAGCAAGCGCGGTAGGCGGTCGTGCGACGTTTCAGAATGCGGCGTCGACGAATCGACGTGGGCTGGAGGCGACCATCGACTGGAAACCCAGCGCGACGTTAACCGCGATGGCGGCAATTACCGCCATTCGCGCAGAAGTGGGCCAGGCTTATGTGGCGGGCGGAAGAATCGTGGCGAGTGGCAGCAGGATGACGGCGGTGCCACGCGGTAACTTGTTTGCCGCACTCCGCTGGCGTCCTGCTGGTCGTGATGGTGATGGCTGGTCCGGCTGGTCCGGCTGGTCGTTGGGCACCGACGTCACGGCGCGCACCCGCATGGCGGCTGATGATGCCAATACAACCTATGCGGCCGGTTACGCCGCACTTGGGTTGGACGTTCGCTACCGCTGGCGCACCTTCAGCGTATCCGGCCCTGCTGCGTCAGCGGTTGAAATTGATGTGTTCTTGCGCGGCGATAATCTGGCTGATGCAAAATATGCGGGAAGTGTCATTGTGAACGACGCCAACTTGCGTTTCTTCGAAAGTGCCCCCGGTCGTCGCGTAATGTTCGGTGTAGCGGCGGCGGTGCGCTATTGAGCATTTTTTCTGTGCAGCGTCCGATCGAGTCCCAATTTTTTTCAACGAAAGTCTTTATGAATTCTCGAATTTTGCGTCAACCATCAGGCGTTGGTCTTGTGATTGCAACGGCGGTCTGCGCCCTCATTTCCGTTCCTGCCTTCGCGCAGAAATCCAAGTCGCTTTCCACGGCCGACTACAAAGTCAACGTGGTCACCGTGGTGGACGGTCTGAAAAATCCCTGGGCGGTCGCGTTTCTTCCTGATGGTCGGATGTTGGTGACCGAGCGGCGCGGCACCTTGCGTATTGTAGACGGCGGCAAGCTGGTGGAAAAAGCGGTGGAAGGCATGCCGAAAGTCACTGAGTTTGGCCAAGGCGGTTTGCTCGATGTCGCGCTTCACCCAAAGTACGCTGAGAACGGCTGGATCTATTGGACCTATAACGCTGTTGATGGCGGATTGCACGGCACCGAACTGGCGCGCGGCAAATTAGGTGGCAGCAAGGACGCACCGACCATGACGGACGTGCAGGTGTTGTTTAAGCTCGCACCAAAATCCGATCGCGGGTTTCACTTTGGTTCGCGCATTGTGTTCGATCGTGACGGCTACTTGTTTGTCACCTTCGGCGACCGCGGCGACAGCCCCGCAAAAGGTGCGGCACAACGTTCACAACAGCTGAACGACCATGCGGGCAAATCGATTCGCTTGTTTGACGATGGACGTGTGCCGCCAGACAATCCCTTTGTCAAAACCAAAGATGCGAAGCCGGAGATTTTTACGCTCGGCAACCGCAACATGCAGGGCGCTGCGCTGAATCCGGTGAGCGGCAAGCTGTGGACAAACGAACACGGCCCGCAAGGTGGTGATGAGGTCAACATCATGGTGCCGGGTGCTAACTACGGCTGGCCGGTGGTGACCTATGGCGTCAACTATGGCGTCGGTACCAAGATCGGCGAGGGCACGGAGAAGACCGGCATGACCCCGCCACTGGTTTATTG
>JBIIYQ010000180.1:0-5082 GCA_044346745.1 Usitatibacteraceae bacterium
CTATGCCTCAGGAGTTCCAAATGAAGAAGCCCATGCGCGTTGCCGTGACCGGTGCCGCCGGTCAAATTGGATATTCGTTGTTGTTTCGCATCGCCTCCGGCGAAATGTTGGGCAAAGATCAGCCGGTCATCCTGCAGCTTCTTGAGATTCCTGACGAAAAAGCGCAGAAGGCATTAACGGGCGTGATGATGGAGTTGGACGATTGTGCGTTTCCGCTGCTCGCCGGCATGAGTGCCCATTCCGACGCGATGACCGCTTTCAAAGATATCGACGTGGCCTTGCTGGTCGGTGCACGTCCACGCGGCCCCGGCATGGAGCGCAAAGATTTGCTGGAAGCCAACGGCGCCATCTTTACCGTACAAGGCCGTGCACTTGATGCGGTTGCCTCGCGCAACGTCAAGGTGCTGGTGGTCGGCAATCCGGCCAACACCAACGCTTATATCGCGATGAAGTCCGCGCCAAGCCTGCCGCGTGAAAATTTCACCGCCATGTTGCGCCTAGACCATAACCGCGCGTTGTCGCAGTTGGCAACCAAGACCGGCAAGTCAGTCGATTCGATTGAAAAAATGATCGTCTGGGGCAACCACTCACCGACGATGTATCCGGACTATCGCTTCGCGACTATCGGTGGCGCCCCTGCGCCACAGGTCGTGGCCGACGAAGAGTGGTACAAGTCGACCTTTATCCCAACCGTGGGCAAGCGCGGTGCCGCGATCATCGAAGCGCGTGGTTTGTCGTCGGCCGCATCAGCGGCAAACGCGGCGATTGATCACATCCGTGATTGGGTGCTTGGCACCAACGGCAAGTGGGTGACGATGGGTATCCCGTCCGATGGCAGCTACGGTATTCCAGATGGTGTGATGTACGGTGTCCCCGTCACCTGTGCAAACGGCAAGTACGAGCGTGTGACCGGTCTGGCGATCGATGAGTTTTCGCGTAGCAAGATGGATGCGACCTTGAAGGAACTCGAGGAAGAGCGCGCCGGCGTCGCACACCTGCTTTAGGCAACACGCGAACAAGAAAGCCACCTTGGGGCGGCTTTCTTGTCAAAAGGCTAATGAACGTGGGCGGTTTCAGACGAGCTTGAATACGACCGTCTCCATTAGTTGTTATACCTTAGGGAACTTCTATTGATTCGGCAACTAATTTTGAATAATTAAGAAAACCCCGCGCCCGCGCATAACCACAAGGGTTGCGCTGGGAGGGAGCCTAATTTTGCGTGGCAAGCGCGCGGTGAATTGATCCCCGCCTGCGCGGGGACAGGTGGAATTTGCGATTTGTTCACTATGTTTAATTGCCGCATAAATAGAACTTCCCCCAACTTGGACTTTCTATCTTTCAGTGGTGGCCGTGACTATCGCCGCCGTACACGCCACCAGCAGCATCCCGCCGATGGCCAACACTGAAGGCGTGATGGTGAAGGTGGCCAGGTCCATGACAGCATCAATGAGCATATCGCCGCCGCCTGATCCCACAAGCGCGATGGCGGTGGCGATCGCCGCCGCCGTTGAAACAATTAGCAGCCGCGGTGTGGCAAATGAACTGAAGGCGCGCGCCGGTGCCGGGGGCGGCAATAGCGCAACGCGTTGCATGACCGCGTCACTAAATCCGTCGTTGTGGATGTAGGTCGCACGCAAATCAGAGGCGTCGGCACGCAGCATGGCTTCAAGCGCCTGATTTGCGGCGAGCACCGTGGTCTGGTCGGCGTCGTCGGGCGGGATAGTCTGATTTGTTGTCATGGGAAGCATCCTTCTTGAAACAATTCTACGCGGCGGAATGACTGGTGGCTGTTGTGTTTAGGGCTGAGCGGGATTCGGGGGCGTACGCTGCAAGGTGTTGGCGCATCTTTTCTTTAGCGCGCAGAACGTGTGTCTTGAGTGTGCCCAGCGGCATGTTTAATACATAGGCTGCTTCGTCGTGGGAAAGGTCGTTGTAGAAACATTGGTGAATTGCCGCTCGCTCGGCGTCGCTCAAACCGACCATGGCCCGTTCGAGGTCGCGCCGCGTGCCGACCCGTGAGGCTTCCGAGTCGACCGACCCCAGTTCCGGCATCGATTCCTCGTCCATCAACACTTCACTCTTGCGACGCACGTCGGATTGCCACGCATTAAACGCGATACGGTAAAGCCAGGTGGAAAATTTGGCCTCATATCTGAACTTGCCGATGTTCTTCCACGCCAAAATGAAGGTCTCCTGCGCAATGTCGTCAGCCAACTCGGTGTGCCCGTTGGTCATCCTTCGCAGGCTCGCGCGGAGCGTGGATTGATGGCGCTTAACGAGCTCGGAAAAGGCGAACTGATCACCCCGCGCGGCGACGCGGGCGATCAACTCGTTGTCCGACTGCGCGGGCGACGACGTCATGGGTTGGGGAGCAGCGGGTTATTCTTTGGAATTCAGGCCAACGGCTCTTTTGTAGTTTTGGCCGCATCGCGCGACTCCAGACGCCAGACAATCAGAAAACCAACACCCATTAATAATGGGATGAGGCCAAATGTCCATGGCACACCAAGTTCGTAAAGGCAGATACAAATCGCCACGCCCAGCATAATCAGCAGAAAGCCGCGTCGCAGGTCCGAGCCAGTCGGATTTAGGTTCGTGAACAACTCAGCCGGAACCGGCTGGCCTTTCTCTGCGAGTTTCACCGCCGTGTCATAGACCAATTGGTTGCGAGATGTTCGGTACCTCAACACAAGCCAGACGATCGTGACTGGCATCAGCGTGCCAAACAAAATGCCCGAAAGAGGGATAAGAAGCTTGATGTTTTCCATGGCGGCGCTCACGGTAATTTGGTGGCGAAACTAGGTGGTGAAACCAAGGGGTGAGGTGTACTATGTACGGTGAGACGCTGCATCCGATGGTTTTGGATGCAAGACAAGCGCACTTAATCGCAAACCTGCCCTAGGCGGCGATTTCGGCACCCGGCGTACGCGGTGCGGGCTGGATCGTTTTTGGCCCGTGGTGGGCATCCGGCGTTGGCAGAGTGAGCATCCCCGGCAACGGCCCCAACTTAAACTGCGCCAACACCAGCAGTGCCGCACCCACGCCGCAAAGTCCGATAGTGGCGCGCAACCCCAGCCATTCGCCAACCAACCCACCCAACACGGAACCAATCGGCGCGAGGGAAAGGGCAAGAAAAATCATCGTGGAGGTCACACGGCCAAGTAAGTGGTCGGGTGTGGCCGATTGGCGGAGGGATAAATAGTTGATGAAAAACAACATTGCGCCGAAGTCAAACAAAAACAGCGCGGCACCAAGCAGCAAAAACGCAAAACTACTTTTGACGATGGCGGCGATGAGCAGCCAAGCGATGGCGGTCATTCCGATGCCGCCAAGCATCACCCGTCCGACGCCGAACCGGTCATTCAGGCGTTGGCAGGTAAACGAGGCGAGCAGAAAACCAATGCCCGCAATCATGTAGAGCGCGCCGAGTTTTCCGGGCGACAAGTCGAGCTCGCGGACCGCAAACAAGATGACGATGGCAACGTAGGCGTGTCGCAACAACTGCCACAGCGCGAGCCCCCAGGAAATCGCCCGCAAGATCGGGCTGCGCCATATCAGCACCAGTCCTTCCTTCGCGTCGCCCCAAATACTCTTCCATGTGGCGTGGCCCACTTGTTTGGGGGCGTCACTCTCCTGTGGCTTGATGCCGCGCAACATAATTGCGGAGATAAAAAACGCCAGCGCGTCCAACAGGATGGCAATGGGCGCGGTGAGTGCGTGGATGAGTGCCCCGGCAATGCCGGGCCCGATCAGTTGCGCGGACGAATCTGACAGGGCAATTCGTGAGTTTGCTTCGACCAAATTGGGGCGCCCAACCCGTTCGGTCATGAACACCTGGTAGGCCGCCCAACCGATGATGCCGCCCAAACCGACAAAAAAGCTGGCCAGATAGAGGATGGGCATACCAAGAAAACCAAGCCAGGCGGCAATCGGAATGAGCAGCAGAATTACGCCCCGCCCAATGTCAGACCAAATGACCAGCGGAAGTTTGCGTGAACGATCAACCAGCACACCGGTGAACAGCCCGAACAGCGTGTACGGCAACGCCTGCATCATCGTCAGGATGCCCATCTGGGTTGGGGTGGCGTGCAGGATGAGTGCGGCCGTGAGAGGCAAGGCAAGGAACGTGATCTGGCCACCGAAGTGGGTGATCGTCAGCGAAATCCAAAGGACACGGAAGTCACGGTTACGCCACAACGTGCCCAGGTATTTGTCGAATCGGTGCGGCGGGGAGTTGCTGCCAGCGGAAGCTAGGTCGCTATTCTGCGAAGAAGATACGTCGTTCATTGGCGCTATTTTAAACGACGCCGTGTCGCTCCCGCCGAAAGTGCGCCGGCGCGAACTGACATTCGCGCCGAAAAGACTAGCTAACCTTCATTTCGTCCAGTCGCTTACGTGCGTCGTCGGCCGCGCGTCCTTGGGATGAATATGTCAGGAACTGTTTGTACATCGCAGCCGCCTTGGGTTTGTCGCCTTTGGTTTGGTAGGCGATGCCGAGGCGATAGTGCGCGGTGAGTTTTGGGTCGATTTGCAGTGCCTGTTCCATTGATGTGATGGCTGCGTCAACTTGCTTTTGTTCCAGCAAGGAACGACCCAGACCGAAATGTGCGTTGGCGTTGGTGGCGTCAGCGGCGATCTGGCGTTCAAAGAGCTTCTGCGCTTTTGCAGCCTCGTTTGCATTGATCATCGCAAACCCCAGGCTGGAAGTCGTGCCGCGCAATGAGTCTGCCAGATCGTTATCTGAACCCGGCTTTATGTTGGAAATGACGGCCTCGGCCTTATCGAACTCTTTTTCGTAAATGTGCACCTCGGCGCGGAGCAGTTGGGCGCGGGCTGGATCGACCTTTGCAAAATCGGTGCTGTTCTGAATCGCCTTACGCACGCTGCCTCCAGCGAGGCCGGGTGCTTGGAGGTAAAACTGATTCAAGTCGCGTCGCATGTCGAAGTGTTTGGGATCAAGCTCAACGGCTTTCTGAAACATCTCTTTGATATTGCCGGCGTATTTGAGACCGGCGGTGATGCCGGCCGACATCGCCGCCGCGCCATACATTGAGCCGAGCGCGCTGTGGCAGCGCGCGGACT
>JBIIYQ010000181.1:0-5075 GCA_044346745.1 Usitatibacteraceae bacterium
CTGTGGGCCGCGCTCCCGTCTGGCGATATGGGTACGCACCTGTGAAAGCTCCAGCCCGCTGGTCAGCCCGTTGCGTCCACTGTTCTTTCGGATGCGCGCCAGAATGTTGTCGCGGGCACTCATCGTATTTGGCCCTGTTTGGATCGCGATGCATACAACTCGCGAAAGGTTTTGCCGGTTGGTGCGGGCATGTCACGGCCGTCGGTCCAGCCATCCAAACCGGGAAGTCGCTTAATTAATTTGTCCTTACCGCCCCACCACGACGCAGCGCGCGCCGCGATCTTGGTGCCCGCCGCGTAAAGAGCAGGCCGCGTCGCAAATGCACTCCAGACCGCAATGGAAAAGCGTTCACCAAACGGCCGCAACTCTTGATCAAATTGCCGCTCACGCCATTTGCGCATCAGGTCTGGCAGCGGAATCTTGACCGGACAAACCACCTGACATTCACCGCAAAAGGTCGCGGCGTTCGGTAAATCGCCGGCATTCTCAATGCCGACATAAGTCGGCGTCAGCACCGACCCCATCGGTCCTGGATACACCCAACCATAAGCGTGGCCGCCGACGTTCTGGTAGACCGGGCAGTGATTCATACACGCGCCACAACGAATACAACGCAGCATTTCTTTCATGTCGCTGCCCACCAGTTTGGTGCGGCCCGCGTCAATCAAAACAATGTGCATTTGTTCCGGGCCGTCGAGGTCGCCCGCGTCTTTCACGCCGGTCGTCAACGTTAAGTAGTTTGCGGCATTCTGACCGGTCGCCGAGCGTGGCAACAGACGAATGAGCGTGGCGAAATCTTCGAGTGTCGGGATGACTTTCTCAATGCCAGTCACAACACAGTGAATTCGCGGCACGGTGGTCACCAGATCCGCATTGCCTTCGTTGGTCACGGTGAGTGTGGTGCCGGTTTCAGCAATCACAAAGTTGGCGCCGGAGATCCCCATGTCCGCACCGAGGAATTTCGAGCGCAACACCTCGCGCGCCTCACGAGTCATCGATGGAATGTCGAGCGTCCGCGGGCGGTTATGTGCCGCGACGAATAGATCAGCGACCTGCTCTTTCGACTTGTGCACCGCTGGCGCCACAATGTGCGATGGTGGTTCCTTCGCAAGTTGCAGGATGTACTCCCCCAAATCGGTCTCGACGACTTCCACACCAACTGCTTCCAACGCGTCGTTGAGCGAGATCTCCTCACTCACCATCGACTTTGACTTGGTGACAATCTTCACGTCGTTGCGTTGCGCAATGCCGACGATGATGGCATTGGCTTCCTCAGCGGTTTCGGCCCAGTGCACCACCGCACCGCGCAGCGTCGCGTTCTGCTCGAACTCGATCAGATAGGCATCCAAGTTGGCAATGACACGGTCGCGCAACGCTGCCGCATGGGTGCGGATGTCCTGCCAAACGTCCACCTCGGCAACAGCGGCGGCGCGGCCATCAACAAACTTGCCCTTGGCCTTTTTCATCGCCGCTTGTAACACCGCGTCGTTGAGTTTCATCGACGACGTCGCTTTGAAATGCATGCTCTTAACTTGCATCGCCAGCCTCCAATGCGAAGAAATAGCGCCGCATCTAATCCGCCATTCCCGCAACAACTTCAGCGAAGTGGTATACCTTGGTGGTGTTGTCGCCGTTGCGTCTCAGCCGACCCTCGATGTTGAGCAAACACCCAAGGTCTCCTCCAACGAGCACGTTAGCCCCGCTCGCCGCGATATTTACGCATTTGTTTTCGGCCATGCGGGTAGAGATATCACCCAGCTTCACCGAAAAGGTGCCGCCAAAGCCGCAGCATTTTTCACAATCCGCCATCTCGTTTATGGTCGCCCCCGCCGCTGAAAGCAGCATACGCGGCTGGGCCTTTAGGTTGAGCTCGCGTAACCCTGCACAAGAGTCGTGGTAGGTGACCACACTGGTTGTTGAGGCCGGAAGTTCAACCTTCAATACGTTGATCAGGAAGTCGGAGAGCTCAAACCATTTCGCCGCTAGTGCGACAAACTCCGCCTCTTCCGGCTCGCCCTTAAACAGATCTTCGACCACATGCACTTTCATCTGGCCGGAACACGAACCGGACGGTGCGACGACGTAATCACAATCACGAAACTCCGCCAGCACCTTGCGTGCAAGCACTTTGGAGACATCACGCGCGCCGGAGTTGTAACCCGGCTGACCACAGCACGTTTGGCTCGCAGGGACCACCACCGTACAGCCTGCATCTTCAAGCAGCTTTAACGCCGCAAAACCGATATTCGGGCGGACGAGATCAACCAAACAGGTGACAAAGAGACCAACTTTCATGGCCACGATATTAGCGCACTGGGACTGCGAACCGATAAAGCCGCAATATATTGGGTGCTGCTGGACCAGCGCCACGCGCTTAAGCGCAGTGTGGACTAGATTGCTTTGGCGGTGACACCGACGCTGCTGGTCGGCGCTGACAAGGGGACGGGCGATGAGGAAGGTGACGGTGTCGGCTGCGAGACCACAACCTTGCCCGACTCGATCCACTTCTTGATACGGTTGGCGTCACCGATGCGGGTCAGTTTGCCCCAAGAGTCCATCAACACAATAATCACCGGGTTGTTACCAATCACCACCTGCATCACCAGACACTTGCCGGCTTCGTTAATAAAGCCGGTCTTGGAGACACCGATATTCCAACCTTGGCTCTTCACCAATGCGTTGGTATTGTTAAAGCCCATCGGATGTTTACTGTTCGGCAGCGTCACAAACAATTCCGGCGCCGTCGAGAACTCACGAATCTGCGGATATTTCGCGGCTTCTGCAACCATCAACGCAAGATCCTGTGCGCTCGCGACATTTCCTGGTGCCAAACCGGTGGCGTCGACAAAAGTGGTTGACTGCAGGCCGATGGATTTGGCTTTGGCGTTCATTGCGTCAATGGCCGCGTTGAATCCGCCCGGATAAGCACGCCCGAGTGCAGCCGCCGCGCGATTTTCCGACGCCATCAGCGCCAAACGCATCAAGTCTTCACGGCGGAAGGCCGTGCCAACCGGCAAGCGTGAACGGGTGTTCTTGAGTGTATCCACATCGGCCTGATCGATCACGACCGGCTCATCGAGATTCTGTTTCGCTTCGAGAACGATAATCGCCGTCATCAGTTTTGTGATCGAGGCAATTGGAACGGCAGTTTCGGCATTTTTCGTAAGTAGAGGACGCCCGGTGGCTTGATCGAACACCATCACGGCGCTCGACAACATATTGGGCAGACCATCTTTGGTGAAATCAGCAACGCCACCGTTGCCGGATTTGGCCTTCTTAACCGTGACCTTGGCGGGAACCGCCTTCTTCGCCGTGCCATTGGATTGCGCAAATGCCGGCAGCGCCAGCCCCACGGAAACCGCCAATACGCCCAACAAACGCGCCAGCAGAAGCGGCGGCGTCAATGGGGAATTGAATGAAGTGCGGCGCATGGAGACGTGGTTTGGTGTGCGGTGTGTGGCGTGGTGTGTGATGTGTGTAAAGTGCGGTGCGGTGCGGGTAACTTATTCGACTCGTTGCACGAAACTGGAACGCATTGCTGCAAAAGACAACGTGTTGCAAAACTTCTGACCGACATCGCTCCTTGCGCAACGGCGAACCATAGCAAAACTGACGCAATCCTGCAACACTTAAAGTAACTTGTGAGGTAAGAAACGCGACTACCTCATTACTCGATGACCCACAAATGAAATTTCTCGTTCAACAACAACCCGCCCACGTCTTTACGGGGTCTGCCGCAGGCGATAGCGAATTTGATCCGGCCAAACCATCCGTGGTGTTCATCCACGGTGCAGCCAATGATCACGGTGTATGGGCTCCGGTTCTTCAACAGTCTGCCGAAAAGCGCTACTTCCCCGAGTCAAACCTGCTTGCCGTCGACCTGCCGGGGCATGGGCAGACCTTCGCCGAGGCGAAATCGTCGATCGAGGCCTATGCCGACTGGCTGATTAACTTCTTGGACAATGGCGCGATTAAAGCTGCCACTCTGGTAGGCCACAGCATGGGCAGCCTGATTGCACTCGATGTGGCAAGGCGCTACCCGGATCGGGTGGCTCGGCTGGGGCTGATCGGTACCGCACTGCCGATGCCGGTGAGTGATGCGGTGACACAAATGGTGCAAACCGATCCGGCCGCCGCGTGTGACCAACTCACACGTTGGAACTTCTATCTGCGAAAAAACGCCGACGGCAGTTTTCCGCCACCATCACCCGCAATGCAGGTCTACCGTTCGCTACTTGCAGCAGCACGCCCCGGTGTGATGGCCACTGACCTCGCCGCGTGCGCGCGCTACCAGCTGGACGATGCGACAATTGCGGCCATCACCACACCAACGTTCATCCTCGCCAGTGAAAACGACAAGATGACCTCCGCTGCAGCGGCAACATCACTGTCCACACGCCTACCGAACGCCAAACTGACAATGCTTTCAGGCGTCGGCCACTCGATGATGCAAGAAACCCCCACCAAAGTGGCCGAATGGATCAACACGTTGATCGATCCCGCCGCACAAGAAACCGCCTAGAAGCGAAGCCGTACACCTGCGCTCACGGCGTCAACATCGGTGTTGTTTAACTTCTTCCACTCAAGCGTCGCATCCACATTCGGCGTGATCGCGTAAGCGAAACCAACGCCGATAAGCGCCTCGGTTTTTTTCTCGCCGCTCGATACCGTCACGTTGTTTACCCGCACACTCGCCGAGCGATCCGTGCGTGATGCACCGATGCGGCCATACAGCGACAAGTTTTCCGTCAGCGACACGCTCGAGACCAACGAGATGTGCGTCGCTTTAGCGCGCACATCACCGGAAACCGGAAAAAACGCGAGAGTGCAAACGTTAGCCGGGCGGCAAGGTACCGCGCCCGCGCCTGACACCTTCGCCTTGCCAAAATCCGCGTAACCGATCTCCAGCCCAAAGGACTTGTTGAACTGTGCGCCGATGGCGAAGGCGGATTGTGTGTCTTTGCGATCAAAGCTGCCGCCAAGAATCCCAATGTCGCTTGAACTTGTTTTGTTGTTGCTTTGGCCAACATCACCGGACACGTACCAACCTGCCACCTGTGCTGACGCGCCGCTGG
>JBIIYQ010000068.1:0-15879 GCA_044346745.1 Usitatibacteraceae bacterium
CCCGTGTCGGGAAGGGGGAGGTGTGGGCCGACACCCTGCGAGGCAGAAAAATAGGTCGGTTTGCAGGTGTCAATGCGTCAAAAAAGCAGATCCATCCGAACATCAAGGCCAGCATGGACGGAAAAAAATACCACGGCGAAATATGCGGGCTAGGCTATCGAAGGCATGATTGTGGAAGTGCTTCTCGCGCAGCTCCTCCCAGAGATGTTCAACCGGATTGATTTGAGGTGAGTACGGCGGCAAGTAGAGCAGGCCAATATTGGCTGGGAGCGTCACTGTTTGGCTTTTGTGCCACCCCGCCCCATCGAGCAACATGACGATGCTCTAATTCGGGTAACGCGCGGCGATCTCGGCCAGAAACAGCGCCATACAGTCGCCGTTGACGTGGGGCAACACCAGCGAGTCGAAACCGCCGTCTCCAATGCCCACCGACCCATAGGCATAGACATACTGATGGGCGAGCATCGCCTTGACGACTGGGCGCAGCGGGAACTTTGCCCAGCAGTAGCGGCAATCGCTGATACGACCGAACCGAGCCACGTCCTGAAACATCAGCCGCACAGGGCGTTTGACCGGCAGCGCATTCAGAACTTTTGCCACCTCGGTGTAGAATTTTTGAAGTCCTCGCGCTTAGCGGCATCTCCCTGCGGATGCACGTATCAGGCGCGAGCTTGCGCCAACCGTGCCGCGCCAGCATGCGGTACAGCGTCGATAGCGCAACACTTCAACCCAGTGCCTTCTCAATGGCGGGTCGCACACTCGGTATCTCGACCACGCCACCATTGGCCGCGTCAGCGAGCACCTTGTCGATGAGAGCGGCCTCCCGCTCGCGCGTGCTGATCGCACGATTGCGCAAGACGGTCTTGCGTTGCCTGACCGGAATTTCCTCGGCTTGCTCGCGTCCTCGGCGATTCCGCAGTTTGCACGTCAGGCTTACTGATCGCCCAATAGCCAGCGCGGTTTGTTCGAGACTCAGCCCGAGCACAAGTGGTAACAATATCGCTTGCGCCTGACGCAAGTCATCGGCGCTACGCGTCTTTGAAACTTGCTCTCGCGCCCATTCCAAGTCTTGCGTACCGCCAGCCGTTCTAGCCCACACACCCGAGGGGTTCACCGCATTATTGTGCATTAACAGCGAGTTCTACACCACCAGAATATGCCAAAACACAAGTACCAGCGCAGCGGTTGGGGGTTTTACAGGGACAACCAAGCACGCGGCCTATTGGCCGAGTTTGGCTAGGTCAAGCCGCTGGCGTTTGCCGACTCAAGGCCGAACCGGCGACAAGTGGCAGGGATGGTAAACAGAGGTAGCGCAATCGATTACGCCCTCTCAAATGATGGCAAACTCAGATTAGACTGGGAGTGCCTGGACGCCCAAAGGTACTTCGCGCATGGCAGCGACACCCCATAATTGATGAAGCATCACCGGATGCCGGGAAACTTGGAATTGGATTGCAGCGATTTGCTCGCGTCCAAAGTCGTCCTTCCCGCGTATTCCTCCGTCTGCTCATGGTGTGCCGCGCGGACCCGGCGGCTCTAACGAACGACCGCCAAGCGACGATCAGACCGCGCCGACCCCTTCGTCAAGCCTGGGCGCCGCAATACAGGATTTGACCCCATTCCGACGGCTTCACTGGCACCCGCCGACACCACACCTTCCAATGCCCGCACGCGATTAGCAAGGGATTGCCTGCTGATCAACCTCATTGCACCCGTGGGTGATACCACCGACCCGCTAATCGCTACCAGCCTTGGGCTGCGGTGTAGAACCTGCTCTTTGACGATCGCCACCGCCGCAGACGATGTCGTGGTGGCCTCACCAACGAATACCGCCCCCGACCACCGACGGATAACCACGAAGTACAATGCAATGGAAACCGCAGCCGCGATGGCTAAAACGATGGCAATTGGATAGTAGGTGGCGATTGCGGGGGTCATGATGATGTTTACGGCACTAATTGGGAAAACTTTTGAATTGGATTTGATGATATTGACGCACGAATGTGAATTTCCGATGACATTGCTGTGGCTAAACAGGCAAATCGCAACTAATTGCTTAATGTGAGGTAAAAAAATGCCCGGACCGTTTCCAGCCCTGGCGAGTTAGTCGAGGGAGGTTCGACTAGGGGACTCACATCAAACTGGAACGTTTAGCAGGCGATTGAGCTACAGCCACGAGCGGCAGATTGTTCGCGCCCAAGGTGCTGGGCAATTTGGATACCACCACTCTTTAGCCGCGTCGCGGTAACAACCAGCGGGAGATGTTCCGCGCTCAGCGGCGCACTGGTATCAATCGGGCGTGCACCGTATAAGGATGCCAACCCGGCAGCCCCAAGGCTGGTGACGACAAGTGCGGCCGCCAAAAATAGGCTTACTTTGCGGCCAGCTCGTGGTGTGTTGAATGTCGATTGCATGGTGATACTCCTGTTGAACGAATCAAACGCAAGGCGTGTACTTTGTTTGCGTTATTACGATGTCAACAGATTAAGGTTCCCGCCGCGCACATGCGAGTGCGAAGCGACGAAACGCAAAATCGACGGCGCGAAGCGTCTGGTAAGCCGACCGTACCGCAGACGGTCGCGGTCGACTATTGCAACACCAACGAGTTAGTGGGCTCGTGACAAATGGTTCGCTGCAGGGGTCGAATGACCGGAACTGCTTGGGTGCGCATGGTGTTCATGCGGCTTCGTCACGAGTGATCCAACCACCATGCCGAGGCCAGCCATGATCACACCCGCAAGTTGCGCAGGGAACTGCTCACCAAGCGGCGTTGCGAGCAGCATTAACCAGGTGGTGATCCCCATGACGATAGAAGCCATCGCCCCATGTTTATTGGCGCGCTTCCAGTAGAGACCCGCAACCAAAGGTACAAATGCTCCACAAAGCGTGACTTGGTAGGCCGTGGATACCATTTCATAAATGGGCGTGCCGCGCATGACAATCGAGTAAGTCAACACAACGGCGGTGAATACCACCAAAGTCACGCGGAAGGCAATCAACTCCTGTTTGTCGGTCAATCCGCCCCTTAAGTTCTTATAAATGTTTTCAACAAAACTCGTCGAAGGTGCCAGCAACGTCGCCGAAGCGGTCGATTTGACGGCGGATAACAACGCGCCAAAAAAGAGAACTTGGGCAAAAAACGGCATGTGATTCAATATCAGCGAAGGCAACACCTTTTGCGGGTCATCCGCAAGTAGCCGCTTGGATTCTTCCGGCATCACCAATACTGCGCAGACAACAATAAACATCGGCACAAACGCGAACGCGAAGTAACAAAGCCCGCCGATGATGGCACCGCGCGAAGCGGTTTTTGCGTCTTTAGCCGACATGACACGTTGGAAGATATCCTGTTGCGGAATCGAACCCAACATCATCGTTATCGCTGCGGCGATAAAGAAAACGACATCGTGAAACTTCGGTTCTGGGAAAAACTTAAACCAGTCATTCGATACCGCTAGGTTTAGAACCTTGTCAGGGCCACCCGCTAGGTTGCCTGCCATTACTGCAATGATGGTGAGGCCTGCAACCAACACGATCATCTGGATAAAGTCTGTCCACGCAATGGCGAGCATGCCGCCAAACACGACGTAGATAAGCACGGATAACGTGCCAATCACCATGCCGGCTTCAACGCTGATTGCTCCGCCTGAAACCAGATTGAAAACCAGCCCGATCGCCGTAATCTGGGCGGCCACCCATCCCAAATAAGAGAGGATGATGGCGACTGAACAGAAAACTTCGAC
The DNA here is from genome assembly GCA_044346745.1 of Usitatibacteraceae bacterium. Classification (GTDB taxonomy): domain Bacteria; phylum Pseudomonadota; class Gammaproteobacteria; order Burkholderiales; family Usitatibacteraceae; genus UKL13-2. Next base: position 3,744 of record JBIIYQ010000068.1, read on the forward strand.
GCCCTTGCCGTATCGTTTACGGTAATAGTCACCGATGGTCAGCAGCGTCATCTTGTAGAGTTTTGAGGCGAAGAAAAGGCCGACAAATATCAAACAAAGCGACGCGCCAAATGGATCTTCAACAACATTTCCGAGCCCACCCTGCACAAACTTAGCCGAAATACCCAGAACAGTTTCGGCACCAAACCAGGTGGCAAAGGTGGTGGTGATGATCATCACCAGCGGCAAGCTGCGTCCGGCTAGTGCAAAGTCGGTGGAGGTTTTGACCCTTGTACCGGCATAAAGCCCAATCGCCAAGGTTCCAAGCATGTACAAAACGACAAAAGCAAGCAAGGCTGTCATGAAAAAATCATCCCAAGTTCAACAGGTCGCAAGAATAACGTGGAACACAAATGCTGAAAAGCGGCACATTAATTTCCCCAAAACAAAAGCAGATAGAGGTACGCAGCGGCAACCAATGCGACCAATCCGACCAAGCTGGCAATTAGCGCAGATTGCCAGCGCTGGGTGTTGTTTACCCGGTTGATAGCCGCCTCAACATTAGCCAGACGCTCGGAAGGATTGTTCTCAAGGGCACGATGAATCAATCGAGGGAGTTGGGGAATAGTCGACGACCATAGCACCCCCTCCTTGCGAATCTGTCTCGCCAATCCACGCCAGCCAATTTGTTCATCCATCCATTGTTTAAGGATTGGCTGCGCCACTGGCCGCAAATCCAGCTGTGGATAAAGCTGTCGACCCAACCCCTCCACCTGCAATAAGGTCTTCTGTAACAACACGAGCTGTGGTTGGATCTCCATCCGAAACCGGCGCGACACATCAAACAGGCGCAACAACACATTACCAAAGTAGATTTCGTTTAGCGGCTTGTCGAAAATCGGCTCACAAACGCTACGAATTGCAGCCTCGAATTCATCAACCCGTGTATCCCTTGGAACCCAGCCTGCCTCAATATGTGCAACCGCGACCGCTTTGTAGTCGCGCTCAAAAAACGCGGCAAAGTTACGCGCTAGGTAACTCTTGTCGGCATCTGACAGCGTGCCCATGATGCCAAAGTCCACGCCTGAGTAAATCCCGTTTCTACCCACGAAGATGTTGCCCGGGTGCATATCGGCATGGAAAAAACCATCGCGGAACACCTGCGTGAAGAATATCTTCACACCGTCTGTGGCCAGTCTAGCAAGATCGATGTTGTGCGCCTTGAGCTGCTCGACGTCATTTACCTGGATCGCATCGATGCGCTCCATCACCATGACATTTGGCGTCGTGTAGTCGAAGAAAACCTCCGGTACGTACAACAACTTGCCGTCGGCAAAGTTCCTGCGCAAGGTCGATGCGTTGGCCGCTTCCCGAACGAGATCAAGCTCGTCGTGTATAGATTTATCAAATTCTGCGATGACTTCGCGCGGCCGAAGTCGCTTGCCGTCTTCAAGAACCGCCTCTGCCAAATCCGCAATCACATACAACAGACCGACATCCTTTTTGATGATTGCGTGGATGCCCGGGCGAATCAGTTTTACCGCCACTTCCCGACCACTGAGTTTCCCCGGGCCCATGGTGGCAAAGTGAACCTGGGCGATCGAGGCCGCCGCGACCGGCACCATCTCAAAACTAGCGAACACATCACGCCATGTGCGTCCGGCATCTGCGTTGCCGCCAATGCCGGAGGTAGCGAACGCGGCTTCCAGAATGCCAACAACCTTCGACTCGTTGAAAGGCGGAACGTTATCCTGCAGCTTAGCGAGCTCTTTGGCGATATCGGCCGACACCAAATCGGGCCGCGTTGAGAGTAACTGGCCAAACTTGATAAAAATCGGCCCCAACGCTTCAAGCGCCATTCGCAGCCGAACCGCGCGAGCAGAATCGACGCTGCGCCAGAAAAACAGCGCGCGAATCGTCGTTCTGGTCGCGCCTGCTGGCAGAAACTCGTCGAGCCCGTAACGAACAACGACGCCCGCGATACGAAAAAAACGCAAGACTTGCATCTTGACCAAACGCCGCCGACTAAGCTGCTTTGCGCTTCGCGGTGGCCTTGGAGGCCGTTGGCTTCACGGCACGTTTGGCCGCTTTCGCAACTTTCGCCACCTTGACTGCTCCTCCACCCGTCTTTTCGCTAATCAATTCGAGCGCGTCTTCCAGCGTGATGGACCCCGCTTTGTCTTTGTCGGGAAGCGTAGCGTTGGTGTCGCCGTATTTTACGTAGGGGCCATATCTTCCAGAGTAAACGCTAATTGGCGCACCATCTTCGGGGTGATTGCCAAGAATTCGAAGTGCTCCGGCGGGGCCACGTTTTGCGGCAGTCTTGCCTTTAGCGGTCTTGGGGTCGCGCTCTTCAAATTCAAAGCCGATCTTTCCGTCCGGTTGTTTAACCAAGAACGCAGAGAATGGCCGTCCCTTCTTGCTGATGAATTTTTCCAGCAACGGCGTCTTGCCTTTCTTCAGAAGCTCAACCATTTCTTCGCGCTCGATGACCCGCTTCAGAATGGTCCGCCCTGAACGAAAATCGCAGGTTTTGGCAGGACCAGTCGCCTTTTGGCAAGTGTAGGCATTGGGGGTCTCGTAAACATTGGCGCTGCACTTCGGACACGGACCCAGGGGCTCCTGCCCAGAAAAATCGATTTCTTCATCGTCGGCCGCGCCATCTCCCCACGAAAATTCGATGGCGTTTTCTTTGTTAAGAATGAGGTTCGCGGAGAAGGCTCGCCCCTGACGACTCCTGAATCCTTCAAGCGGGCCGATTTCGCGTGTTTGAATGAGCGCGTCAGCTTCCGCGGCTTCCAGCTGCCGACCAGCGAGAATCTTCCAGAATCCGAAATCACATTTCACACAGGCGAACTTCTTATAGTTTTCATGCACCTCACCGCCACACTTCGGGCACGGCACCGCAAGCGCGCCAAAATCTCCGGGAATAGTGTCGTGCTCAAAGTTCTTTGCCTGACCAACAATGTGTTCGGTCATATCGGCGATCTCTTCCATGAACTTCGCGCGCGACATCTCGCCTTTTTGCATCAGCGCGAGTTTCTGCTCCCATTCTGCGGTGAGCTCAGGAGAGTAGAGTTCGGGAATGCCGAGGCCATGCAGCGCAATCATCAGCGACGACGCTTTCGCCGTCGGGATTAGCTCACGCCCCTCTCGATGGATATACTTTTCATAGAGCAATCCTTCGATGATTGCCGCGCGGGTTGCCGGTGTACCCAACCCCTTTTCCTTCATCGCGGCGCGCAGCTCTTCGTCGTCAATCGCCTTACCCGCACCTTCCATCGCCGAAAGAAGTGTTGCCTCGGTATAACGTGGCGGCGGCTTGGTCGCATTGGCCTTCACTTCAACGCCCTGCGTCTTTACCTTTTCCCCGGTTTTGACGGCCGCAAGGTGTGAAGATGCTTCATCGTCGTCGGCGTCACGCCCGTACACCGCTAACCATCCGGGATTAACGAGCACCTTACCTTCAGATTTAAACGCTTCTCCCTCAACGCGCGTGATGCGAGTGGTTTGCATGAATTCGGCCGACGGATAAAACACGGCAAGGAATCTCTTCACCACAAAGTCATACAGTTTTTGCTCAATCTCGTTTAGAGACTTCGGTTCTTGCAGCGTCGGGATGATGGCAAAGTGGTCGGAAATTTTCGAGTTATCGAAAATGCGCTTGTTAGGTTTTACCCAGCCACTATCAAGGACCTTCTTGGCAGCAACGTTGTATTCGCCGCCCTTGAGCATTTCCAGCGTTTGCTTGACGGTTGGCAAATAGTCTTCCGGCAGCGCCCGCGCATCCGTTCGCGGATACGTCAGGACCTTGTGCTTTTCATATAGGGCCTGCGCGAGACCAAGTGTTGTCTTAGCGGAGAACCCAAAACGAGAGTTTGCTTCGCGCTGTAATGAAGTCAAATCAAACAGCAGCGGCGAAGCCTGCGTCGTCGGTTTGGATTCTTCCTCTACGGTGCCTAACTTGCCAAGACACTTGGTGACCAGCGCACGAGCGCGCTTCTCGTCCCAGAGCCGCTCGGCTTTTAAGTGCTCATCCTCTTCAGATTTCTTGAACTGCTCATCGAACCAGCGCGCGGCGTAGTCGCCTCCCGTGGCCGAGAAGCTGGCATGGACTTCCCAATAGTCGCGCGACTTAAACGCCTTGATGCGTTCTTCTCGTTCGACCATGATTGCCAAGGTGGGTGTTTGCACACGACCAACCGTTGTCAACTGAAAGCCACCTGACTTCGAGTTGAACGCGGTCATGGCGCGCGTGCCATTGATACCGACTAGCCAATCGGACTCGGATCGGCACACAGCAGCGTCGGCAAGGCCTTGCATCGATTCGCCGCTGGCCAATGTTTTGAAGCCGTCGCGAATGGAAGACTGCGTCATCGACTGCAGCCAAAGGCGCTTGATCGGGTGTTTAGCCTTTGCGTACTGATAGATATACCGAAAAATCAATTCGCCTTCACGCCCGGCGTCACAAGCGTTAATCAGTGCGCCCACATCTTTGCGCTTAATAAGTTTTAGCAAAACTTTTAGGCGTGCCTCAGTTTTTTCTATCGGGCGCAGAGCGAAGTAGGAGGGGATGGCGGGCAGATGTGCGAAGGTCCATTTGCCGCGTTTTACCTCTTCTTCTTCCGGCATCGCGATTTCGACGAGATGGCCCACAGCGGAGGAGAGGACGTATTCATCACTCTCAAAGTACTCGGCGTGTTTGGTAAATCCGCCAAGCGCCTTTGCGATGTCGTTCGCAACGGATGGCTTCTCGGCAATGATGAGACTTTTTGACATGCTTTGCGCTTTCATGAGATTGGTTCACGCATCCGCGATCGCCATCACAGCGACCACGTGGGGCGCACATGATAGACGCGGAGCTCTCGCAGAAGCAAGTAATAAATTTTTTGCTACGCGAGTCGCTGGTAGCGGCCACCTGCGACTACCGTCACCCGACCAGTCAGCTCCAGCTCAGTCAACTGTCCGACCAGTTGGGCGGGCGGAAGAGACGTTCTTTGACAAAGCTCGTCAACTGAAACCGCGTCGAAGCCGAGCGCTGTTAAAACCGGATGATCCGCATCCGGGACACTGTTTGATGTTTGTATCGTCGTGACATTTCTTTCACACCAACCAAGCTCATCAAAGATGTCGTTCGCGTCGTCGACAAGTTTTGCGCCCTGCTTGATCAGCAGATGTGCCCCTTTGGACATCGGAGAATGTATCGATCCGGGAATGGCAAAAACTTCCCGCCCTTGCTCGCCCGCCTGACGGGCGGTGATCAGCGAGCCCGAGGCAAGTGCCGCTTCTACCACCAGCACACCTTTCGCCAGCCCCGAGATGATTCGATTGCGACGGGGAAAGTTTGCAGCCAGCGCAGGCATGCCCAAAGAAAACTCGGAAACGATCAGTCCCTGTTCCGATATCTGGTGCGCTAGCGTCTTGTTTCGTGCGGGGTAAACCAGATCCAGCCCAGTGCCGACCACGGCGATCGTAGAGCTCTTGCCCGCCAAGCCACCGCGATGCGCAGCAGCATCAATGCCTAAGGCGAGCCCAGATACGATCGTCAGCCCGCCATCTGACAGCGCCTGTGAGAATTTTTCTGCGTTTTGAATTCCCGCAGGTGTCCCGTTCCGGCTCCCGACGACAGCAATTGCCTCTTGCTGCAATAGCTCTCGCCGACCTTTGAGATAAAGCACAACCGGCGGATCAGGAATCTGTAACAGTGCGCGTGGATAGTCTGCATCAGCCAGTGTCAACAGGTGATTGGTTTCGCTCTCGAGCCATTTGCGTGTGGCGTTAAGCCGATTCGGGTCGGCCCCCGCGCGGACGGCCTGGGCTCGCTTGCGCCCGACCACCCGAACCAGAAAGGCCTCATCTTGCGCAAAAACATTTGCCGGCACCGAGAAAGCCTTTAGCAGGGCAAGTGCGCCCTCGCTTCCGAGGTTCGGAATCAAATTCAAGCTAATCCAGCCGAGCGGATCGGAACCAAGGTGAGGTAAAGGCATGTTTAAGAGCCCCCGGCTCTGGGCGACTTGCTAATTGGCAGAGTTACTCAACGCGGCATGTCCTTAAACAGTTTACGACTTCAACCGGCGCGATCGCGCAGAACTGCTATCCGTGACCAGAACATCAAGGAGTTTGAACGGCGTCACCAATCTTAAGGGGGCGCTTGGAAGACATTACCAAGGCATAGGAGACACGGTCAAATACTCGGAACAGAATAAGCAAGCCGTTCCGTTCGGTCGGTAAGGTGACTTCTGGCGGCACACCATCCGTTCGGGAACGCCAGGTAGCGGGTAACAACGATCTCAACGACCAGCCGTGAGCGCCCTCTTCGGAAACATTGGTGCTGACGACTTGGCCGCCCATCTGCACAGACAACACGTGGCCAACTTCCATCAACTCGCGCTTGCCAAGATTAACCACGACAACTGAATACTGCGCCGTCTCAGAAACGCCACCCACGACAGAAATCACATTACCCTTGACCTGCTTCTCGGGCGCGCGCGGACTGTATTGCGGAAGTGTTGCATTTCCGGTCGCCATCAAGCGGTCGCCGCGATTGATTTCCTGATTGGACTTAATGATTTCTAGGGTTGTGGGTGTGGAAATGCCTTCGCCAAAACGATTTACCTTCGCATCACCCAAGAACTGCGCTTCATACCCCAGCACCTCCTTGGTCGCGGGGTCGATGAGAGACTTACCTGGTCGGTAAATCTGCCACTTAGTGCCTTGCTCCGGCCTGAGGCCGACGGCATAAATCAGATTGCCCGCGCCTACAACCACCCTGCTGTCTTCCGACGCGATAATTCGCGGGGCGCTTTTCATGGCACCTTCGTCGGCGACTAGCGGCGCCGTCAAAAATGGACCGATAACTCTTGCGGGGATGGAAGGAATCGCTTGGTCGATGGCTTCGGCGCGGATACGCGGAGACAGTTTCGACGTCAACCCCAGTTCGGCGGGAACGATCATCAGTGACGGTTTACCGGTGGCGTCGAAGGACAACTTGATGATATCCCCAGGATAAATCAAATGTGGACTCTTGATCTGATCGCGGTTCAGATTCCAAATCTCTGGCCAACGCCAAGGCTCTTTCAAGAACTTTCCGGAGACATCCCAGAGTGTGTCGCCCTTCACCACTGTGTACATGGTCGGCGCATCATTGAATAGGAGCAACGGATTGTCTTTGACAGCTTTTCCCTGATCGACCGGTGCTACAGGTTTGGAGGAATCCTGCGCTTGCACGCTGACACTGGCACCCGCCAGAATGACAACAACGCCGAGGAAAAAGGTGCCTAGAATTTTGATCATTGCTGTGGTTTATCTCGCGCAATCAGTCGATGTCGGCGCACGCTGGATTGGAACGTCGCCGCGTAATTTCTCTATCACCCGTTTCAGCCCGCAACCAGACGCCAGACTGACAGAAAACAACCCGCTTTGGCCAAAAAGGCATCATTTGCCCGGTGCCCTTCCGCTCGTTCAGATTTGCCTAACTTGACGTTTTCCAATAGACTAGAGTCGCTGTCTTACAGCATGCACTTCAGATTTTACTTTAAGATTCTGCATCTAATTTATTCAATTCGCAAGCAATTATGGCTATCTTGGACGTCCTGACCTACCCCAATCCGCTACTCCAGCGCATCGCTGAGCCGGTTAAGCTAATTGACAATAAAATCAAGAAGTTAGTGGACGATATGGCCGAAACGATGTACGCTGCACCGGGCATAGGCTTGGCTGCGACACAAGTCGGCGAACTGAAGCGTGTGATGGTTATCGACGTCACTGAAGGGAAGGACCAACTGCGTGTCTTTATAAATCCAGAGATCATACGCAAAGAGGGCACTGCCGTTAATGAAGAGGGCTGTCTCTCGGTGCCAGGGTTTTACGACAAGGTCGAACGTGCGGAGACTGTGATGGTGACTGCCCTAGATCGTGAGGGCCAGCGTTTTACGATCAATGCTTCGGGGCTGCTAGCGGTATGTATCCAGCACGAAATCGACCATCTGGACGGGCATGTTTTTGTCGAATATTTGTCCCCGCTGAAATCCAATCGGATCAAAAACAAGCTGATCAAACGTCAGCGAGAGCTTGATCGCGAGGCGGAACTTTCTCAGCCGCGACGTCGCGTCTCAGCGGCGCGCGCCTAATTCACTCGCTGAACGATGCACGACGCCGACCTTGGGTCGGCGTTTTTGTTTTTGCCGAAAGCGGTTTGCGACGTTAAGCTCTCAAATTCGCCGACACCGGCGACCATAATCGCTCCTCAGCGGCCACCAGTTCAGCTCTACGATGAAAATTATCTTTGCTGGAACACCCGATTTCGCTGCCACTGCTCTCACCGCCATACATGCCGCAGGGCATGAAGTCGCGCTGGTACTTAGCCAACCTGATCGCCCGGCAGGTCGCGGTCTAAAACTGTCCGCCTCGCCGGTGGCGAAATTTGCCGACGCCCACGAAATTCGCGTTGAAAAACTAGAATCGCTAAAGACGACGGAAGCTGTCGATTTAGTCAAGCGGATCCAAGCCGACATCATGGTGGTGGCAGCGTATGGGCTGTTGCTTCCTCAGTCGATCTTGGAAATTCCCCGGTACGGCTGCATCAACATTCACGGGTCGCTACTGCCGCGATGGCGCGGCGCGGCGCCTGTACAGCGCGCCATAGAAGCCGGGGACGCAAAGACCGGCATCGATATCATGCAGATGGATGTGGGACTGGATACGGGGCCGATCCTGCTTGAAAACACCGTTGATATCGCGCCGGACGAAACGAGTGGTACTCTGTTCGCCAAACTCGGCCAACTCGGCGCGCAAAGCATCGTCGATGCGCTTCGGCGGATCTCTGAGCTACGCCCCATCCCGCAGGCAGCCGTGGGCACCACATACGCAAAGAAGATTGAGAAGTCAGAAGCACATATTGATTGGCAACAATCGGCCACAACAATCGAACGGCGAATGCGAGCCTTTGACCCCTTCCCCGGCTGCGAGACAACACTTGGTGACGCTCGGTTGAAAATCTGGCGGGCTGCTGTTTGTGACCGCCCACCAAACGTAGCGCCCGGCACTGTGTTCGACATTCCACGCGACAGTTTTGCGGTCGCGTGCGGGGAACAAGCGTTACGCATCATTACCGTGCAACGTCCGGGAGGTCGCCGCATCGCAGCTACAGAACTCATGCAGTCTTTTTCGATTTCAACCGGGCAGCAATGCACATGACAACATCCAAACAAAACAGCCGCCCAGCCAATAAGTCAAAACGTGCAAGCACACCGCACGCCATGACCCCGCGCCCCGCGCCAACGACAGCTATTCCGCCAGTTGCTGAAACCCGCGGCATGGTCGCGGTGCAGATCGCGACTGCTGAAGTTATTGGTCGTGTTCTCGGTGGGAAGAACCTCGATCGGGAATTGAGTGAGGCGTTATCAAAGAAATCTGAGCTTTCGTCGAATGAACGCCAGGCCGTACACTCGATTAGCTTCGACGTATTGCGCCACTATGGCCTGTTGAATGCCCAGCTGGATGTCTTACTCACCCAGCCGTTGACTGACGCGCCGGTTAGATTTTTGTTGCTGGTGGCACTTGCGCAGCTCCAGTTCTCCAAAGTCGCCGCACACATGGTCGTAGACAACGCGGTCAACGCTTGTGTAACCATGGGTTTTGCCCGGGCAAAAGGACTGGCGAACGCCATCTTGCGAAATTACCTGCGCGCACCGGAAAAACTTGACCGCTCCCGCTTCAAAGACGCGGTGGCAACGTTTGACCACCCGCGTTGGTGGATTAGTCGTCTTCAAGAAGAGTACCCAAGTTTCTACCAAGACATCATGAACAATGCGCGTGCGCGCCCGCCGATGCATCTTCGAGTCAACGTGCGCCACACCAATGTACCCGCCTATATTGCGCTGCTTGCAGACTTGGGGGTCTCGGCCCACCCGTTGGGCGCTGAGGCGATCGCACTTGAATCGCCGGTGCCGGTTTCTCAACTTCCTCAATTCAGCGAGGGTTGGGTATCCGTGCAAGATCTTGGTGCCCAGCAAGCTGCACATCTACTCGCCGCCAAAGGCGGGATGCGGGTGCTGGATGCTTGTGCTGCGCCCGGCGGCAAGAGCGCCCACATTCTTGAGCTGAGTAACGTACAGCTAACAGCATTGGACAGTGACAAAGTCAGGCTGAAGCGGGTCACAGACAACCTTGGCCGGCTTAAGCTGTCTGCAACTGTCAAACATGCCGATGCCGCTGTGCTCGACGCTTGGTGGGACAAACAACCATACGATCGCATTCTTCTCGATGTTCCCTGTAGCGGCTCTGGCGTCACGCGTCGCCATCCGGACATCAAGTGGATACGGCGCGAAACCGATATCAAACGGTTCGCTGTTGCCCAACACCGGCTGCTGGTTGCGATGTGGAATTGCCTGCGGGTCGGCGGAAGATTGCTCTACGTGACCTGCTCGGTGTTCCGCGAAGAAAATCAGGGAGTAATCGAACAGTTTTTGGTAGAGCAACCCAGTGCGCGTCAGTTGTCGATCTCGGCCGCGCTGGCCACTGGCATTGGACACAGACTGGTTGGACAATCCGACCCAAACGAGTCGATCACCGATGCAGTATTGCTGCCGGATGACCAACACGATGGCTTCTACTTCGCGCTGCTTGAGAAGGTCGCAGCGAACACGGATAGTGTTCAGACTGCATCCTGATCCCGCCGCACGCCAATTTTCTTGGCGGCGTACCCCGATTGGTCAATCGGGGCTCGGCCTCATGCCGCTGCTGGCCGCGATTCTATTTCTAATCTTTCTCTCCTCTCCCATTGCTGCAAGAGCAGATGGCGTAAAGCTGACATCTGTAAAGATGGAGCTGACCGACGATGGTTACCAGGTCAATGCGGACTTTGATTTGCAACTCGCGTCGACTCTGCTTGAGACGATACGCAAAGGCGTGCCACTTTATTTCACTGTTGACTTCGAGTTAACGCGAGGTCGGTGGTACTGGCTTGACGAAGTGGCAACGCGCGTTTCTCGCGAAAGGCGCGTGTCCTATGCTCCGCTGACCGAACAGTTTCGCCTCAACACGGCCGGCATCTCGCAGAACCTTAGCAATGCGGAAGATGTACAGCGGGTGTTGTCGCGTATTCGCTCGTGGACGATTGCAGATCGGGGCAAATTCAAACCGGGCGAGAAGTTTGAGGCGGCAATAAGATTTCGACTTGACACTGCCCAGCTACCGAAGCCTTTTCAACTAAACGCTTTCGGCTCCCGCGAATGGAATCTTTCGAGCGACTGGCATCGCTGGACGGTGACCATCGGCAAAGATGGGAGCGTACTGCCATGATCCGCGCCATTGTTTTTGGTTGTGTCGCATTAGGCATCGCGCTAATTGCCATGATGTTTCGCGCGTCGAGCAACAACACGGTGTTTGAACAAAACTACGCATTGTTGTTCTGGCTGGGGCTGGCACTCACAATCGGACTGCTCGCACTGATCGTCAGTCAGGTCTATTCGCTCGTACAGAAGTTACGCTCCCGTGTATTCGGCTCCAAATTGGGCCTGCGTTTGATGGCCGTGTTCGCCCTGATGGCGGTGATTCCCGGCGGCTTGGTGTATTCGATTTCGGTGCAGTTCCTGAACCGCTCAATTGACTCGTGGTTTGACGTTCCCGTTGACCAGGCCTTCGAAAGCGCCCTCGACCTCGGACGCGCGGCGCTTGAGGCGAATGCCAGCGATCTTGTCCGCCGGTCGCGTGATGCGGCGCTACGCGCGGCCGATGGTACGGCCGACGCAGCGGAGATCGCCAAACAAATTCGGACGCAGTACAACTTCGATGAAGTCGCAATCGCGGGAGAAGACGCCGGCATCAGAGGATGGGTCGGCGGCGACCAGAAGAATCTCACCAACCGCGCGCGACTCATGCCTGACAAGCCCACCGCCGCGGAAGTTCGCGATGCCATTGCCAAAGGACCGCAAAAATTTACCGAGACACTCGGCGATCGCGCTATCTTCTTCCGTGTTGTCATCCTGATTCCCGCCGCGCCTTCAATCGAAGGAACACGCGTGCTGCAAATCATGCAATCCGCACCAAAGAAGTTGGTCAACGACGCCCAGATCGTCGAATCGGGAGTGCGGGACTATCAGCGCCTGCAATTGTTGCGTGATGGTCTTAAGCGGGTTTTTGCGCTTACGCTGACACT
>JBIIYQ010000182.1:0-5018 GCA_044346745.1 Usitatibacteraceae bacterium
TGCCGTCAAAGGCGAGACCCACAATCTCGGCTTTGCGATTTATCATGGGGCTACCCGAATTGCCACCGATGATGTCATTGGTCGTCACAAAGTTGAGCGTTTGCGTGAGTTGTATTTTGTCTTTTGCCGCGAGCCACGACGCCGGTAATGCGTATGGCGCTGCGCCGGTATGTCGGTTAAACGCGCCGGCGAAATCGGTAAATGGCACGACGGGTTTGCCGCGCTCCATCCATCCTTCGACCGCGAAGTAACGTTCAAACGCTGGTGCCACGTAGCAAAAGATGCCCGTCAGCCGGCGCGCATCTTTCGTTTGGGCATTCGAAACATGGTGCGGAGTCAGACCATGGAGTATCTGTTCACTGTTAGCAGGAACCAATACCGCTGACACAGAAGAGAAACCTTAACACTCGTGCAACCACACAAGCGGCGGCTTAACGAGAAGGTAACCAGCGCTGCGCAGCTTTTTGGGCAGTGTCCAGCGACCGAAAGCAACACAATAAACCGTCATGTTGGGCCGGTTCAAGTTGCCTCGTAGGGCCGCCCCTTGGGGGTGGACGCCCGAATTGGGCTGCTATGATTCCCGCGCAATATGAAGCCTGTCTAGGGCTGCCGCAAAATCATTCACATCGCCGATGCAATATGCGGGAACGAGCCATTCATGTCCGTCCCGCGCGCGCAGATGGATCCAATCGCTGGCCTCCGACCATGACGTACGACGATAGCTTGCCACGTCCAAGATCGGAATGGATTTCTTCCAGTTGCTGGCGAAGAAGAGTGCGGCCTTTTGATCGACACGACAACCACTGCGCCGACCCAGGATGAAAAACCAAACGCAAAACAGCGTTGTGATTGATACTACGCCAATGAATGGGCCCGGTGCCGAGTACCGCCACCCGATAGCAGTCATCACAGCCCCCAATATCGCTGCTAAGGCAACGATAGGGCGACGCGAGGATTCTTTATACTCATAGAGAACAATCGAGTCGTTGATTACGCTCCCGTGCACGTTCGATAACTCCTTTTTTGCAAGCGACCATTCACTGCGTTATCCATACAACCTTCTGCAACTCCATCGTGATTGAGCCCAACATAATTTTGTGTGGACACACACCAGCAACAAGTCACGATTTCCGGCGAACCCAATCTTTGGAGGTCCCACAGCGCCCAACTGAACAGTTGATTGATATTACCTCAACCGATACTGTCCAACTCGCCGCCGTTCCACAAGGCAGGTGACTGAACAGTTCCATGCGTCTCTCAAGACACCAAGCCGCGTCCGAACGTCAGTCTGCGTCGCCCCAGTTGGTCTCAATCAACTCGCGGGTTTCTTCGACAGCCACCTGCCACAACGCGTCCATCACCTCGTCAGGCTTCTGGTACACGCCTGCAAAGTTGCCGTCGCCGACATGCGCGCGGGTCTCGGCGGGATTCAACAGTTTCAGCTTCGCGTAGTCGACTGGTGCGGCCGATGTCGATGGTTGCAGCACGCCTTTCAGACGGGTTGAACGAAAGTTCTCCATCCACGAAGCGTGCGATGCGACCGGATCAATCTCCATCACCTTCGCCCACGTGCGCGGCGAATTCCACCAGTTGTGAAACTTCACCTTGACCGTTGGATGATCCGCCATCCACTCGCCAAGAAAGTGTCCAATTGGTGCGTTGCCGCCGTGACCGTTGACGATCACGATGCGTTTGAAACCGTGCGTGGCGAGGCTGTCGAGCACATCACGCATCAAGGCGATGAGTGTATCCAAGCGTAGCGATACCGTACCGGGATAGGCCATGAAGGTTGGCGCATGGCCGAATGGGATGACAGGAAACACCGGCACACCGATTGGTTCGGCCGCATCTACAGCTACGTTCTCCGCGAGGATGGCGTCGACGGCCAGGCTGAGATAGGCATGTTGTTCGGTGCAGCCGATCGGCACCATGGCACGATCGTCTTGCTTTAAGTACTGCTAAATCATCATCCAGTTGGTGTCGCGTACTCGCATTGAGATGCCTCCCTGCCTGATTCAGTAGAAAAGACGGCGGTGATTGCCGATGCCATTCTCATTTTGTGGCATCCTCCGCACGGACAGACCAATACCCGGAGAGCCGAATAGCGAAAGATCAAAGTCCTTTTTTGACGGGTATTTTCAGCTAAAAGTCTCTGAAAATGTCCGTCCTGATTGGCACTGCTAAAGCGGGTATTTCTTCAGACTTCCTCGTCCCAGAGAACACCCACGAGGGTTATTCACTGGAATGACGACGAATTTGCGGTTTCAAGTAGTGGCCGACTCATTGCTCCAATCAGTTCGTACCTTGTTCTACGCAATCCGTCGACTGCCCATCGCCTAAATAGTCGTGCCGAGGCAAATTGATGACTTCGCAATCTCTTCAAGTCGGAGTACACATGAGTCCATCACCGAATTTTCTCAACGCCCGGCGTCGCTCAGGGGGCATGTACGCAAACGCGCGTACAACCGCTATTTTGTTGGTCGCCACCGTTACCCTGGCGCTCACGTCCATGTCAGCTGGTACCGCCTATGCCGGTGAAAACAGCAAAGTCTATTTCAAGGCTTTTGGTGCTGGCATCAACGTCGATCCAAGCCCAAAAATCGAGGAAACCGGCTTGCCGCTCTACCCGGGTGCATCGTTGGATCGTGGGCGTCATCGCGGCGAGGACGGTGAGCACGGTGATGGGGTCAACTTGAACCTGTGGTTTGGCTCTTACGGCCTCAAGGTCGTGGTTGTGAAACTCAAGAGTGAGGATAACGCGGTCGACGTGGAGCGCTTTTACCAACAAGCTCTGGCCACCTACGGCGAAGTGCTCGATTGCACGGACAGTCGCCGCAGCGAATCTGCCGCTGAGCGTAGGGCGATTGCGAAGGCGAACAAAAACTCTTCTGTACTCACCTGCGGCGACACCCAGCTAAACAAATCAGCTCGTCGCAACGGAAAATTCTTCAAGGTCGGCACCAAAGCAAAACAATACGCGGTCGCCATCCAGCCTGACGGCAACCGTGCAAACATTCAACTGTTGCATTTTGAGAAACGCGGCGGTGATCACTGATCGAACATCAACAGACGGCGCACGCGCAATTTCTTGATTGAGTCGGGTTCGCAAGCCTTGGTGTTCGTGCTAGCGTAGCGGTATTCCAATATCCACCGCTAGTCTGGTAATTCAGGCTCTCCGATGATCTTTGATTCATTAAAACGTTCTACACCCAGCCAGCCCACCAACCGCGACGCCACAGTTCGCCGTCTGGTGCAGGCCTGCTATGAATCACTCTCCGAGGAAAGTGAGGCGTCAGGTACCACGCGCACGAAAGAGACACTCGCGCAATGCACTGCGCTGTATGCGGCACAGCGCGTCAGTTTCTTCCAAGCGCTCAAGACCGATTTTTCGCTGAATCCTGAAAAAGTACTCGATGCCGCATACGCCTACGCCCACGAGCCTTCCTCGATCAATTTGGCAGTGCTGTCACATGCGGCTGAACCACCGCGACAAGAGTTATTGCGAAGGCTGAACCGTGCGCCCGGCGGCACCCACGCCATTGTCGGCATGCTTGTAAAACTACTCGACGCCTTACGCAAGGACACCGAACTCACACAGGTGGACGACGACTTCCGTCATCTGTTGTCGTCGTGTTTTAACCTGGGTTTTCTCGAATTGCGCCGTGTTGATTGGAATGCACCGGCGACGTTACTCGAACGAGTGATTCAACACGAAGCCGTCCACGAAGTTCGGGACTGGAGTGACTTGCGTCGCCGTTTGCAGCAGGATCGCCGCTGCTTCGCGTTTTTCCATCCGGCGATAGCCAGTGAGCCGCTGATCTTTGTTGAAGTTGCTTTGCTCCCGGCAATGGCCGCTGAAATCGGCCCGTTGATCGACACCAATGCGGCACCCGGGGACGCGGCAAGTTATCAGACCGCGGTGTTTTATTCGATTAGCAACTGTCAGCCAGGATTACGCGGCGTCTCACTCGGCAACTTCTTGATCAAACAAGTCGTCGATAAATTGTCGGTTGAGTTTCCGCGCATCCGTGAGTTTTGCACCTTGTCACCCATTCCCGGCTTTCGTGAATGGCTGAAGGGTCGTGTCGCGCGCGGCTTTGCCCCCGCTGACAAACGCGCACGCCGAAACTCCGGAAGGCACTCGCGGCAGTCGCGCCACACCTGCAGACACTCACAGGAACCGCCACCGACCTGCGGAGTGCAGGTACGCCCTTAACACCACTCAAACGAGAACTGACCACCCTGTGCGCGGCCTACCTGCTTGGTGTCGGCGAGGAGAGCGACACATCCACCGACGCCGTGGCCAAGTTTCACCTGAACAACGGCGCGCGCCTCGACCGGCTCAACTGGCGGGCCGATGAGTCAGACAAGGGGCTCAAACAATCGCTCGGCATGATGGTCAACTACGTCTACGAGCCCAAACGCATCGAGCGCAATCACGAACAATTCGTGCGCGGCAAAACGGTTGCCTCAAGCGAAGTGGAAGACCTTCTTTAACCGGACGCAGCGGAGACGTAGATGTCGACAGATGCCCCAAGACCACCACTGCCGCCTTTCACGCGTGAAACTGCCGCACAAAAAGTTCGCATGGCGGAAGACGCGTGGAATAGCCGCGACCCGGTGCGTGTCTCACTCGCCTACACCCCCGATACCATTTGGCGTAACCGCGTCGAGTTCCCCGGTAGCCGCGCCGCAGTGGTGGAATTCTTAGCGCGAAAGTGGAATCGCGAACTCGACTATCGACTCATCAAGGAGCTTTGGGCCTTTGGTGAAAACCGCATCGCTGTACGCTTTGCCTACGAGTGGCATGACGACGGCGGGCAGTGGTACCGCTCCTACGGCAACGAGAATTGGGAATTCGCCGACAATGGATTAATCCTATTTCCGGCAGTTGACATTGCGTAAACCGGCTGCAAGCTAGACTGAACGCCAGTTTCAATGGATTTATTGGAGTCACCAAATGGGTGAAGCAAAAAGGCGTCAACTTGCTGTCCAAACGCAGGCACTGGAGGCCATGG
>JBIIYQ010000183.1:0-5011 GCA_044346745.1 Usitatibacteraceae bacterium
TCAAAACACCGGTAGCGCTTGAGTACGGTCGAGACGAACCCATAACGGACTGTTTTATCGGTGGGGAGGGAGCAGCCTACATCTGCGGTGCCAGCCAGAAATTCTCGGATTTGCTCAATTGTGTCGATCCGTGCGTCGTTCATGTCGATGACCATTTCTGGGTAATCGACCCAAAATCCTCATTTCAGACGCAGATGCAGTTGGAAGAGGCTGAGGCTTGGAATAACGCCGTACGTCTGCGATAATTGAAGCTTGCAGTCGCGGGTGTAGGAAATCACGTTGTCCGGCTTTAGCTTCGGCCCCCGGGCGCATCAAAAAATTCAACATCGCCCCCGAGAAAATTGTCCCCAATGCCGTTGACCTTAGCTCTGTACCACGCCCTCGTTGACGCACTAACGGTTATCCTGCCGTTGACGTCGCCCGCCGATATTGGGCTAAAGCGTTACTTTAAGGAGCACCCAAAGCTTGGCTTGCGCGACCGTGCCTTCATTTCGGAGACGGTCTATAGCGTGTTGCGGCATCGCCGCTTTATTGAGCACGTTGTCAATGACGGCTCACCACGCCGCATGGCGCTAGTTGCACTCACCCGCTTTATGGGCATCAGTGTGCGTGATTTGCACACGGTTCTACGCGGCGGGGACGAGGCTTGGCTGGCGCTCCTTAAGTCCAAGAAGTTGGACAATCTCGCCATTGGTATCGAAGCAGAGCTACCTGACTGGTTGATCAAACGTCTGCGTGACGCAGGAATGACTGACGCCAAGATTATTGATTTTGGCCACTCCATGATGAATCCTGCGCCGCTCGACCTACGTGTCAACAGCACGAGGGCAAAGCGCGATGCGGTGCTAACACAGCTGCAACAGGAGGGTATGAAAGCAACAGCAACCCCGCATTCGCCAATCGGCATACGTTTGGATGAAAAAACATCCCTGACAAAACATGCAGCGTTCATCGAAGGTTTCATCGAAGTACAGGACGAAGGCTCACAAATTCTCGGGCTCATTGTCGAGGCCAAGCGCGGTGAGATGGTAGTGGATTTTTGTGCGGGTGCAGGTGGCAAGGCGCTGTTGATCGCTGCACAGATGGCATCGGCTGGTAGGGTGTATGCATTCGACGTGTCTGAAAAGCGGTTGACGAATCTTGCGCCGCGACTCAAGCGATCTGGATTGTCGAACATCACTCCGCAGCGTATTGCCAGCGAAAAGGACACCAAGATCAAGCGCCTCGCTGGCAAGATTGATCGTGTGCTGGTCGACGCCCCTTGTACGGGCTTTGGCACACTGCGTCGAAACCCTGATCTTAAATTTCGCCAAACCGATGAAGCCATCGGTGAGTTGAACGTCAAGCAAGCATCGATCCTCAACGCTGCCGCAAAGTTGGTTTCCCCGGGTGGTCGTTTGGTTTACGCAACCTGTAGCGTACTCCAGGAAGAAAACGAGAAAATTGTGGAAGCATTTCTCGCCAAACACAGCCAGTTTGAGATAATCCCCATCGCCCAAGTCCTGAAGCGATTGAAGATTGATATCAAGCAAGCTGATGAATATCTTCGTTTGTCGCCAAAGCTGCACAATACCGATGGGTTCTTCGCTGCCGTAATGCAGCGCGCTGCAAAATAAATCGACCGTCATTAATGTTTGGCGTTGACCTCGGCAGTATTCTTAAGTTGGTCACATCGACTCAAGGCCTGCTACAGCTATCCGTCCTAGCATTGGCGGCACTCCTATCGTGGCTTACGGCACGCCTCCTGCGGCAAAAGCTGCCAAACGGCCTGCGGCCTAGACTTGCCAAAATCGGTGCCGGCAGCGCTTACCGAATGGTAATGCCGGTGCTTCTCTTGGTGTTCGCATGGTTGGGTAGATTCGCTTTGGCCAAGTTGCAGCCCGTTCCCCTACTCAATGTGGCGATCCCGCTAATTGTCGCTTTCGCCGCGATCCGCCTCACGGTCTACCTACTCCGGCATGTGATAGCACCTTCGGCGCTGTTGAAGTCGTCAGAACGCTTCATCGTATTGCTGATATGGGGAACGTTTGTGCTCCACATCACCGGGGCCCTAGCGGAAATTGCATCGGCGCTGGAGGAAATTGTGCTTCCCGTCGGTGGCAAAAAACTGACACTTCGGCTCATTGTCGAGGCAAGTCTTTCGACCGTGGTCACGATCTTTATCGCGCTTGGCTTATCGGGCCTCATCGAAGCACGGGTCATGAAGGCCGAGGCCCTCGACGTCAGCTCGCGTGTAGTCATTACCAAACTGACGCGGGCTATTGCACTTGCCCTTTCGTTGTTGATTGCGTTACCACTGGTCGGCTTCGATCTCACGATGCTCTCGGTGTTCGGTGGCGCGCTTGGCGTTGGCTTGGGGTTCGGCTTACAAAAGATTGCGAGCAACTACATCTCTGGATTCATCATCCTATTGGATCGATCATTGCGTCTGGGCGACCTTGTCACCATCGACAACCGTCAGGGTGTCATTGACGCCATCAAAGCACGGTACACCGTCATTCGAAGTCTTGATGGAACCGAAGCGATCGTTCCGAATGACACGCTCATTACCAGCACTGTCATTAATCACACCTATACCAACAGCGTGATCCTCATCAAAACGGGGGTGACAATTAGTTATCAATCGGACCTGGCGCTTGTTCGCTCACTGCTGCTCGACATTGCCGCCAATCACCCAAGGGTTCTGAAAGATCGGGAGAACGCGGTTTTGGTGAAGGCATTAGGCGATAACGGTATCGAAATTGAGCTGAATGTGTGGATAAATGATGCGGATCAGGGTCAAGGCTCGTTGAGATCCGATCTTCTGACCGAAATTTGGCACACTTTCCAGAAAAACGGCATTTCCGTTCCGTTCCCGCAGCGCCAGATCAGGGTTACGACCGAATCACAGCACCTGTGACCGCCGTCAAAGCAGAGAAATCCACACTCGCGTAAACTAGGCTCTTCTGTAAGGAGACCAATTTGGATATTTCAATTCTTAACGGCATGATCGATCTGCCTTGGTGGGGCTATCTGGTATTCGGCGTCACCGTCACCCACATCACGATCGCCGCCGTTACGATCTTCCTGCATCGCGCCCAGGCGCACCGCGGGTTGGATTTGCACGCAATCCCCTCTCACTTTTTCCGCTTCTGGTTGTGGCTGACAACCGGCATGGTGACCAAGGAATGGGTTGCGATCCACCGCAAACACCACGCCAAATGTGAAACCATCGATGACCCGCATTCACCAGTGGTGTATGGCATCAAGAAGGTACTCACCGAAGGCGCCGAGTTGTATCGCACCGAATCGCGCAATCAAGAGACCCTGGATAAGTACAGCCATGGCGTTCCGAACGACTGGATTGAACGCAACGTCTATTCAAAGTACTCATGGCAAGGTGTAGGCTTGATGCTGGTGATTAACCTCGTCCTGTTCGGCCCAATCGGTGCCACGATCTGGGCCGCCCAAATGATGTGGATTCCATTTCATGCCGCCGGCATCATTAATGGAATCGGTCATTACTGGGGGTATCGCCACTACACCGTAAATGACACCAGCACCAATATCACGCCGATCGCCTTCTGGATTGGTGGTGAAGAGTTACACAATAATCATCATGCGTTTCCGACGTCTGCGCGCTTTTCCATGAAGTGGTATGAGTTTGATTTGGGCTGGCTCTACATCCGCACTTTAGAAACCTTCGGCTTGGCCAAGGTCAAAAAAGTTGCGCCGCAAGCCAAGTTCAATTGGGAAAAAGTCTCCTGTGACGTTGAGACACTACAAGCCGTGATTTCCCACCGTTTTGAGATCACCACCAAATACGCACGTACCCTCCGTGCGACCTGCAAAGCTGAGATTGAAAGGCTACATGCGGAGGGTTCGGCGTTTAAAGGTATGCGCGCTCGCGGCGCGTGGCATAACTTCCGCACTTGGATGCAATTAGACACAGCACAACTCACGGCTGAAAACCGTGCGACACTCGACCGCGCTCTACAGCAAAGCGCGACCCTTGAAAAGGTTTATGCGTTCAAGAAAGAGCTTGCCGGATTGTGGGACCGCTCGACAGCGTCAAAGGAAGAGCTTGTGATGCGTTTGGAAGACTGGTGCAAACGTGCTGAAGCTTCCGGTATCGATGCGCTCCAGCAGTTCTCACGTCGCATCCGCGCCTACGCTTAAGTCGGATTGTTTTCGGGCAATAAAATACCCGCCAATGGCGGGTATTTTATTTTGAAACATTTGTATTCGGATCTCCGCCTACGCGGGGTTGATTAACTTCTCGCTGACTGCGAAGGCACTCAACTAGAAGACTAATCATTTGAGCTTTGTCTCTTTATACGAAACGTGCTTACGCGCCTTCGGATCGTATTTCATCATCTCCAGCTTTTCAGGCGTCGTACGCTTGTTCTTGCTGGTTGTGTAGAAATGTCCGGTACCGGCGCTAGATTCCAACTTGATTTTTTCGCGTCCACCTTTAGCCATGGTCGCCCCCTTAAACTTCAATGCCGCTGGCGCGAAGATCAGCCAAAACAGCATCAATGCCGTTCTTGTCAATCGTACGCAAACCTGCAGTAGTCAGGCGCAAACGCACCCAACGGTTTTCCGATTCCACCCAAAAACGGCGGTACTGCAGATTTGGCAGAAACCGACGCTTGGTCTTGTTGTTCGCATGGGAAACATTGTTACCCACCATTGGGGCTTTTCCCGTCACTTGGCATACGCGTGCCATAGGACACCTCTTTCAAACTGTGCTGCGGTTAGAAACGCGGATCGAAACTACCGATTCCATTTATTGTGTTGACTCTTCAATCACCTTACGAATGGTGAGCGAAGCCCAAAATTATAACAAAACCAGATACTTAGCGCAACCGCAGGAAACGACGGTCAACGCCCCGATTAAGCTGACCACAATCCTTGTTCGGCAAAGGACAGTGAAGCCCCGGGCGCAACAATAAAGTGATCCAGCACTCGCACGTCGATGACAGAAAGTGCCTCGGCCAGCGTTTTGGTAAGGGCGCGATCTGCTTGGCTT
>JBIIYQ010000184.1:0-5009 GCA_044346745.1 Usitatibacteraceae bacterium
AGCAGTTGCCTTTTTCGGATCGATGGAAGACATTTCTGGAATACGTGGTGGCCAAAATCACGCGCCCACTGCCACCTTGGCTACCGTCAGCCCAACTTACAGCGGCAGGGTAACTGCCGGATTTAGGTTAATGCACCGTCGTTTTGCGAGCATCAACGACAAACCCATCAAAGCCGACGAACGCAAATACTTTTGGCCAAGTGGAAGGCGGCCCGACGATCATCCAAGCTTGAGCGATTTGGGGCTCTAGGCGAATCGGTACCTTGGCTACCAAAGGTCACTTTTAACCCAAATTCAAGCAAAAAAATGTTTTCCAGCGCCGATTTTTAACTAAGAGTACAATAATATGTGACTTTTTGAAGTATGGGCAGTCGCCCAATCACATTGATATTAGGAAAAGATAATGGCAACAGGTACAGTAAAGTGGTTCAACGATGCAAAAGGTTTTGGCTTCGTCACTCCTGATGAACCCGGCGACGATTTGTTCGTGCACTTCTCCGCGATTCAGTCGAGTGGCTTCAAAACACTAGCCGAAAACCAGAAAGTCTCGTTTGACGTGACCACTGGTCCGAAGGGCAAGCAAGCGACCAACATCCAGCCTATCTAGGTTGTTTGGAACACGGAATCTTAAAAACCCCGGCCTGCCGGGGTTTTTTTCGTCTACAGTTTCGTCTGCTCCCATCGGATTACAAGCTTTTGCTGGTCGATTGACTGTTTGTAACGCTGGCGCGCCTCTTCTTTGATCACGTCCTTGATTTCGCGCAACACCCCGTGGGCATCGGCCTTCTTTTGGGGACGTCTGAATTGCCCGGTGAGCACTACCTCCGGTGTCAGCTTGCCCGCTTTGTAGATCGACCAAATCTCACCGGCATAGTCGGTCGTAAGTAGGCTTGGCGCGAAACGTCCAAACCACGCCGCAAGATTGTGTATGTCGCGTTCAAACAAACTTTCCGCGCTGTTGTTTCCGGCAGCATTCACCGCTTGCGGCAAATCGATAATGACCGGCCCTTCACCACTCACCAATACATTGTACTCAGACAGGTCGCCGTGAATCAGGCCGGCACACAGCATCAACACCACTTGGTGAATAAGGAAGGCGTGGTATGTCAACGCGCGTTCCTCGCTTAACTCCACGTCATTTAGTCGCGGTGCAGCATTGCCGTTGGCATCGGTCACGAGCTCCATGAGCAAAACGCCATTCAAAAAATTGTAGGCCTTGGGCACCCGCACGCCCGCTGCTGCGAGCTGATAGAGCGCGTCCACTTCAGCGTGCTGCCAAGCCTCTTCGAGCTGGGCGCGGCCGAAACGCGAGCCCTTTTCCATCGCCCGGGCTCGGCGGCTACTCTTCACTTTGCGCCCTTCGGTGTATTGCACCGCTTGGCGAAAGCTGCGTTGATTGGCCTCCTTATACATCTTTGCGCAGCGAATCTCTTCGCCGCATCGCACGATATAGACGATCGCCTCCTTACCACTCATAAGTTGACGAATCACGTCGTCAATCAGTCCTTCTTCAACAAGCGGCAGCAAGCGCGGTGGAACTTTCATTTTGACTCTTTTGATAGATGGCGCTAATGGAAACCGCATGATACGCGGCTTGCACGACCTCTCAACCCCGCCAACGCAGAGCGAATGGATTGATCAGCATCAAAGTGGCAGGTGCCGGCACGAGCATACTTTTGCTGGTGCCTCACACATAAAGGGACAAAGCGTGCTCGATATCTCAACAAAACAGTTCGATCAACGTTTGGCAAACATGCAGGCGGAGCTACTGACACTACTCAAGACGCATCTCGGTGACGATGCCTCCCATCCCCTGATTTCACGCCTCACCGAGCACGAAGCGAACACCGAAAGTCTGGTTGCCGACCTCTGCGAAGAGATGGACTTGACGGTCTATCAGCGCGAGGTTTCGCAACTCAATGACATTGCTGCCGCCCGTGAGCGAATTCGTCAAGGTACGTTCGGCATGTGTATCGATTGTGAGGCACCGGTCGGCATACAGCGTCTGGAAGCGTATCCCACGGCAAAACGTTGCCTATCTTGCCAGGCGCTTCACGAAAAGCGCCTGCCGAGCCGCAATACGCGTTAGCGGACGTCGGGGCCAACCGCAATGCTGTTACTGAGTTTCACGATTGGTCCGGTCGCACCATCTTTGCAGACCTGACAACAGCTTGGGCAATCGCGAGTGCCCCGTTCGCCGACGCCCGCCTGCGTTTTGAATGTCGAAGTTGAGCGCTCACTGCCGGATATCTGCCCCGAGACACTTTGCAAGGTCATCCATGCGCCCCAGCAAATATTCTCACCTTCCTTGCAACTGATCTTCAATTGCTGCACTGCCGAATCCGGTCGCAAAGAATATGCCTTGGTCTTTGCCGGCCAAATCTGTAGGGAGTCACCGCGCGAGAACAACTTCAAGTTTAACGGACGGTCGGTATCGTTAATGAATTGGAATGTGATCTCAGCGGCAAGCGTGGGATTCGCCGTACCGAGAGAAATCGCGGTGAGCGCAGATACACTGAAAAATATGATGGAGCGGATTGAAATCATGTTGGTCATCCATGGGCAGAACAAGGAAAGAACAAGAGTAGATCAGACAACGCCATTGATTATGCCCACGCTCGTCCCACGCACCTGCAAGCTACATCTTGAGAAATCTCATCACAGTGGCGAGCGTACGATCGGGCGCCTCCTCGTGCGGCACGTGGCCGAGATCGTCAAACATCACCAGCTCACTTCCGGCAATGTCACGGGCGAAGCGCCGCCCGGCATCAGGTGGGATGAGCCGATCGCGTCCTCCCCAAAGAATCAGCGTCGGCACTTTGATTTGTGGAATGTGCGCCGCCATTTCCTCCGACTTTATCTGCTCAAGCCGCGCGGTCAGCGCGGCGCGGTTCCCCTCGCGCAATGTGAGTTCGTAGTATCGGTCGATCAGCTCTGGTGTTACGCGGTCGGGATCACCATAGACGTTGCGAACGCTTTTCTCGACGATATGGCGCGGCAAGGCGACAGTCGAGATCAAGTTAATGACCGGGAGTCGCGCAAGTTGAAACGCGATTGGAACCGAGGTTGGCGCGAGCGGGTAACCAGCAGAATCGACCAGGATCAGTTGACCAATCCGCGCTGGTTGATCAAGTGTGACTTGGAGGGCAATCTGGCCGCCAAAAGAATTACCCGCGAGAACAAATCTCGCCACACCGAGCTGATCCATCAATTCTTGAACAAACTGGCTGTAACGCTGTAGGCGGTAGTCATGATCTGGGAATGGACCCGTCAAGCCAAAACCGGGGAGATCCATACGGATGACCCGGCGCGAGAACTTTAGCTGAGCCGTCCAGCCGTCCCACGTGTGCAAACTTGCCGACGTACCGTGTAACAACACGATGGGCAGTGGGTCATCGCGCGGTCCTTCATCACGCAGATGCACCTGCATGCTTTGTAGCGGGATAAATTTCGACGGCGGCTGCGCCCATCTTGCGCTGAGATCCGCCACGCTTCGGTCCGGTGCCCAATTCCAAGCAATGAATCCGGCCAACCACGCGCAGCCGATCGCCGAGACTAAGGCGGCTAGCTTGAAAACTTTTCTCATCGCTGCATGATAAGCGATACGTGCGTCATCGAAATTTGGCGGCACCGAAGAAATTAGCGGCGCGCGCCAAAACTAGCTGGTGATACGTGCAAGCGTCTGCAAGTCAAGCGCACGCTATTGCGGCTCGGGTTTTGGTACCTTCCCCGTCTGGACCCAGTCGGCGATGAGTGAATAGACTTCCGCGGTTTTGCCGCCGAACACATGCGCGCTGCCGGGGTTGCAATCGCGGCTGAATGCGCTGACGCGTGGTTGTTTGGGGTCGTCAATGGCAACAAAGGTGTAACGCGGATTGGCGGCAGCCGCCGCTTCGATGTCACGGAACGGCAGGCAACTGTCACGTTTGTGGTGAATCACCATGATGGGCACCTTGGCCTCGATGATCGGCCGCACAACGTCGTCTATCAAGGCTTCGGGTGCGGCCGACATCACGATCACCGCTTGCAGCGCCGGCGCACCGCGCCTCGCCACCGCTGCCGCCACACGTGTCACCGTTCGGCCGCCGTTACTCATGCCGATGAGTGTGAAGCGGGCTTTGGGGAAACGCGCCGCAAGTGAATCCAAAACGGCTCCCGCGTCCGCAATGTGATCGTTACCGAGTCGCCATGACATCGAGACACCGTCGGCCTGATCGCTCGGCAAGCCGAACGCCACCGCCATACCAAATTTCTCTGCCAACACACCGATCGTTGCGGGATTGGCACCGTGCTGACTTAGGCCAGGCCTGGCCGGGCGAATCTTGCCGTCCGCACCGGGAAAGAAAATCGCAATTTGTGTCGGCTCCACGACCTCAGATTTTTCGCCGACCACCCCACGCGCCACCAGCACATTGACCGTGACGCCGCTGCGGCTCTTGATTGCCTCATCACTTTCGCGCCACGCAGCATTTGCTGCGCAAGCCACAAACAGCGCGCTACAAGCGATGACGGACGAAACAATAGGAGCGAAATTTGGCATAAAAAATCCTAGGTTCGTGTAGGCAAGCCACGCAATGCAGAGGGAAGTTACCCTCGCCCAAAAAGCGGCGGCGACACCGCCTGCGTCAATGAGCGCGCTGGCGATTATGGCTTAATCTTGTCCCGTCGCCAGACGCTGATCACGAGCAGCACAGCGACACCCTTTACCCAACCCGTGAGTATCAGCATGCCGCCACCCCGGACCATTAAGGCCTTTCTCCGCACATTCCTCTCCATCGGGCTGGTCATCAGCCATGCCACGCTCGCGCAGGATGTCCCGCAGCCAATCTCCACAATCGCGGTTGGCAGCAAGAAGGTGCTGAACAGCCACCCGAAGGTAATGGTGGAAGGGGCTCGGTAAAACGGACGCCATGGATTTGGTAAATACTTTCAATCCAAGGAGTTCTGAATGTCATCAATACCGAAACGAGTATTCACCAGCGAGTATCGCGCGGAAGCCGTAAAGCTTG
>JBIIYQ010000185.1:0-4989 GCA_044346745.1 Usitatibacteraceae bacterium
GATGATGTCCTCAGCCAGCACCCGACCCAAGGCCGAGCGAATCGGTAGTTTGGCGACGCCAGAAATCGGCGTGAGAAAGGTATGGATGAACGCCCGCGCTTTATCGACCGGCATTGAATTGGGATCGTAGTCGTCGGCGCACGAGGCTTGGGAGATGGTGAGTGGCTTGGTGAGGCTCATGTTTTACTCTCGGGATAACGAGACAGTTTCATCAATGGTGATTGTACCGTCCGCCGCATGGGTGATGATGCTAAGGTCACGCATGGTCGCTCGGTAGGTATCGCGAAAGCGAAGTTCGGCGTCGGCAAGTGCTGTGTCGAATGCCGCATTGGTGTTGCTTTGTGCCAGGGTGATATGCGGGCGATATTCAATGTCATCGCGCAAGAATCCCGCCAACACACCCCGGTAGAGGCGGTCGTGCAACTCCGTCACCGCTTCGTGGCGCAGGTCGCACATCAGCAACGTGAAGAGGCCGCGCGGGCTTGCCACACTTTCCACGCCGCGGAACGTGACGGGTAACACCGGCCAGCCGGCGGTTGAGCGTTTGATGTGGCTGACCAGCTGCGCTACGGTTAGGTTGGCGTGAAAGGGAAACACCACTGCGAGATGAGGCGCGATTTTCGCGCCGAGCGGATCGTGCTCAAGGCGGTAGCGCTGCAGGCGTTGCAGGCCCTCCGCGACATCAAACTTTGGAAACCAGACGATCGCGCGACGCGGCAGCGAAGGTCTGAACTGTTTACGAACGTAACGATTACGCATGCTGCGCGAGGTGAAGTTACGAGGTGTCGCCGGGTCCGGCGGAGGCATCCGGCTCCAACTGTCTGAGTTCGTTCACGGTATTGATGTTGGCGAAGGCGTCAACATTGTCGTCAAACTGCACTTCGACCACATTCAGGCTGGCGTACCACTTGTCGATTTTGCGCTGGCCACTTTGCAGAAACTCTCGTAAGTGGGGTTCCAGGTCAGTCTTTGTGAGACAGAAGACCGGGTGGGCTTGGTCAAAGGTCTTGGCTACCGCGAGATCTGCATCTTCAGCGAGCAGCGCATCGTACAGACGTGCAATCAGATTCAACGGAAGAAATGGCGAGTCGCAGGGAGCCGTTGCAATCAACGGGGAGGAGGCCGCCTGCATGCCGACGTGTAGCCCTGCAAGCGGTCCTGCGAATCCCTCAATGCCGTCAGGGACTACGCGGTGCCTATAAGCCGCGTAGGTTGATAAGTTGCGGTTGGCATTGATGATGGTTTCGTCGACTTGCGGTGCGAATCGCTCGAGCACATGTTCGACCATCGCTTTACCGCGAAACAACTGCAGGCCCTTATCAGTCTCGCCCATACGTGAGCCGCGCCCACCGGCGAGAATGAGGCCGGTGATCTGGTTACTCATCTCTGTTCTTCCCCCCCTCTCCCTCGGTCCCTCCCCCGCGAGGGGGGAGGGAGGTTCCTTCCCTCTCCCTGGACGGGAGAGGGGTAGGGGAGAGGGTGGCAGTGCCCGCAAGTGCGAGGCCTTCCAAAATGCTGCTGATCACGCCTTCCATATTTTGCAGAATCTCGTTGTTCCAAAAACGACGTACGACGAACCCTTGCGATTTCAGCCAAGCATCACGTGACTTGTCAGTTAACGATTCGTTATGCTGACCGCCATCTGCCTCAACAATCAGCCGCGCCTCGAGACAAACAAAATCCACGATGTATTTGCCGATGGGCTGTTGGCGTTTCCACTTGGTTCCGGCCAGCCGATGGGCGCGCAAGTGCCGCCACAACGCGTTTTCTGCATCAGTTTGGCTGCTGCGTAACGCCTTGGCGAATGGAACGGTGTTCATGATTGCAGGCGGTGATGGCCGGTAAACAGCAGGTAGTGTTGGTTCACCGCACGGCCGATCATGGTGATACCCACCTGTTCGGCAATCGAATAGCCCATCTGCGTCAGCCCTGAGCGCGACACCAGCACCGGGATACGCATTTGTGCTGCCTTGATGACCATCTCCGAAGTGAGTCTTCCGGTGGTGTAGAAGACCTTGTCGTCACCGCTGACACCTTCGAGCCACATCCAACCGGCAATGGCGTCCACGGCATTGTGGCGGCCGACGTCCTCAACAAAGGTGAGGATCGCCCCGTCGTGCATGCTGGCCAATGCACAACCATGGACTGCGCCGGCCTGTTTGTAGATCGACTCGTGGACGCGCACATTGTTCAACATCGCAAACAAGGTTTCCTGCTTTAGCGCCACATCGTCACGCAGGTGAACGCTGTCGATCTCGGCCATCAAGTCACCAAACACCGTGCCTTCACCGCAGCCGGTGGTCTTGGTGCGTTTGGCCATCTTCTCGTCGAGGTTGTCGAGACCGTTACGCGTTACCACCGAACATGCGTTGGTCTCCCAATCGACTTGTATCGATACGATTTCTTCAATGGAGGAAATGAGTCGTTGGTTGCGCAGATAGCCGATAACGAGCGCCTCTGGGGCTGCGCCGAGTGTCATGATGGTCAGAATTTCCCGCTTATCCACGTAGATGGTGAGCGGATGTTCGCCGGCGATTGGTGTGGGTTGTGCGACGCCATGCTCGTCGATTGCGCTGACGGTAAATGTAGCGGGTCGCGCCGCAGAGGTCATCTCAGGCCGATACATTGCTACTTCTTGTTTTTGCTGATTAGGAGCATAAAGCCGAAAGCCGATACCGCAAGCGTGAGTAACAACACGAAGCTATTGGTTGCGCCAGTGGATTGCGCCGCATAAAGGAAAATCACCCACGGGGCGACGAGCAGCAGAAGTGGAACGAGATACTTCAAGTTATTAAAGTCCAATAGGGACGGGCGTTTTCGGGCAAAAGTGGCTGAAAACGACCGCCAATTATAGGGTTTTATTTTTTATTCGCCTGCATCGCCGCAGTGGCCTCATCACTCAACAGTTCGACTTGCATCGACATCGCGAACGTCGCGTTTGCCTCGTTGGTCGGCAGGGTGAGTGAGATTTTTTTGCCCAGTGCCGCCTTTAACTCCACGGTCAGTTCTCGGGAAGTCACTTGCGGTTTGCCATCGGCCACAGTTTCGGTTGTCAGTTTCACCGTGACCGGCATCAGCACCGTGCCGTCGTCCTGGATTAGTGGCGAAAATACTGCCTTGGTATTCCAGTTGCCGGGAGCGCCTCTTTCGCCGATTTCGATTGTGGCAGTTTTGCCGTTCGCCACCACCACCTTCGGCGAGGCAATGACTTTATCGGCGGACGAAAACACCGCTGAAATTTTCAACATTTGTGTCTCGGCATATGCCACGCTCGATCCGAGCAGCGCGGCGACAAACACAACATGGGTAAGAATCGGTTTCATCGGAATCCTTTTTGGGGAAGGCTAGCCTCGCGGCGATGCATCCGCAGTGGCAGTGGTGTCGCGCAGCCACTTTACCAGCGGGTATGCAGCTTCACAGCGCTCGGCAATCCATGCGGCAAGATCTTTCGGCACTTTTTTGTGCAGATTGGTCTCCACCGCACAAATGTAGTGGCGGTTCTTGATGTACTCAATCATGGGCAGGTCGGCCGAATAACCCTTGGGCGGGCGCAACATGCGGTCTTCGTCGGATAGTCCGCCGTAGGTGTCGACAAATCGTTTGTCTTTGAGCACCTTGGTAAATGACTTGGGATTACCTGCGAGCGCCTCGCGGATTTTTTTGTGAGCGTCTTTCTCGGGCATCCAAATGCCAGACGCCACCAGCAGTTTCCCGGTTTGATCGACGTGAATGTAATAGACCGGTCGAACTTTATCCGTCGTCCGGGCGCCAATCACCGCGCCTATATGGGTCTTGAGGGGCGATTTATCCTTCGAAAAACGCACATCCCGATAGATGCGAAACAACGCCTTCTTTGCTTCGAAGGGGCCGAGACCGTTGTCGAATTGCTGGATCCGCTTGCCGACGTCAGCGATCAGATCGATAAACTCGGCGCGGAGAATGTCGTAGTGGGGCTTGTTGTGCAGAAACCACGACTTGGTGTTGTTTTCAGACAGTTCGTGAAGGAACTGGAGGAGGGCAGGGATATGCATTGGGATGGTACCTGATTCTGGTGAGTGGTCCTGCGGAGAGGTAAATGTTGCAACCGCTCAAACGCCAATTAAGGCACCAACTTAAACGCCAATTTAACCGCCAATAAAACTCATCTCAACCTTGCGTTCACGTGCGGTCTCTGCCGTTCGAACTTCGGAATAGTTGTCCCGACGCGATTGCCAGATGCCGGCTATTGCGTTGGCAATCTCGACGTCGTCCGTTCGGCTGCGCAACAGCGTTTTGAGATCGTAACCACGTTGGGCGAATAAACAAGTGTACAAGGAGCCATCGGTTGACAAACGCGCACGTGTGCAGGTTCCGCAGAATGCCTCGGTAACGCTCGAGATGACACCAAACTCTCCCGCACCATCGCTGTACTTCCAGCGTTCGGCCACCTCACCGACATGGTTGGGGTTCGCCGGTTCGCACGGCATCACGGCATGAATTCGGCTGACGACGTCACGCGAGGGGATGACGTCGTCCATATTCCAACCATTGGTTGAGCCGACATCCATGAATTCGATGAAGCGAACGATGTTGCCAATCTTGCCCGCTTGCGGTTTGAAGTACTTTGCCATGTCGACGATGTGATGGTCGTTCACCCCGCGTTTGACGACCATGTTGATTTTGATTTGTTCAAACCCCGCGGCGTTCGCGGCGTCGATGGCTTCCAGCACTTTGGCGACCGGAAAGTCGGCATCGTTCATTGCCCGAAAGGTTTTGTCGTCGAGAGAGTCAAGTGAAACAGTCAAACGATTCAGGCCGGCAGCCTTGAGTGCCACGGCCTTGGCCATTAACGCGGAGCCATTGGTGGTGAGCGTCAAGTCGATGCCGGGGATTGCGGCGAGCATCGCAACGAGCTCTTCGATGCCGCGCCGCATCAACGGCTCACCACCTGTGAGGCGAATCTTTTGCACCCCTTGTGCGACCGCGATACGTGCGACTCTGGTGATCTCT
>JBIIYQ010000001.1:0-132383 GCA_044346745.1 Usitatibacteraceae bacterium
AGATACGTCCTGCCAGTGTGGCTCCCGATGCGCTAAGAACCGGCGCAGAATTACGCCGCTAATCGCTCAGCGAGGTGGGGGAATTTGAAGTGGCCAAGGGTGGGGGAATTTGACCGGCCAACGGGGACCTTGTTTGGCATAGGGACAGCCGTGCATTCGAATGTTTACGGTCTCAACCTGTTTTCGGGGAAACTGATTCAAATAAATCCGGGCCAGATTCAGAGCAAAGTTTCAATTCACACGACATACGCAATGATCGAAGGCCAGTGGATCGGGAAAACAAGGTGGGAAGGGTCTGGTGACGCCTACAGGGCGATGACCCTTGCAGAGCATCGAAGGAATCTCAGAAAGCAGCGCGGTGAAAAGCTGGATCGTGTGTTCACAAATAGCGGGACTGTCCTGCTGCACGAGTCTTGGAAGTTTGAAGCGGATGATGTCAGGGGAAGCGCAACGCTGGATTTCTCGTTTGTACTGGGCCCGGAGCTTATAGATGCAAAAGGACGCCCTCGTTTTCTTCCAAATAACGTGATGTCGCTGATTGTCCTGAGATACGAGTACTTGGATTACACCACTAACCCTGAGGCATGCTTTGGGTCCGAATCCTCGGACGAAATCATTGAGTTGAATGGACAGGTGGGATTTTCTATTCCTCCTGAGCTGCAAGATGCAAAACTCACTGGTGTAAACAGCAGTTTCAGTCAAAAGATATCAATCAACGATACTGGACTCAAGTTGCACAGAAAGTTCTTTCTCAATGAGAAACGTGCCGTTTGCTCGGCGGCAGAAATCGACGCGCAGAAATCCTTGTACGCACGAATCAAGGAGCTGAAGTCGAAGACGCATGTAGCAAAGTCTCTGCAAAATGCGAAATAGACTCACCTAACCCAAGTTCGTTCCTACGCGCGAACGTTCCGCAGGGACGGGGCCAAGAGGGCAAGACGCAAAGAGCTCACCGCTCGGACCGCGACCAAATTTGGATTGCCACCCGGCGCAACCCGGCGGTTGTGCGCCGACGCCAGAATGACCGGCGCCGAATTCCCACAAACACAATCGGCCTCAAACGAGGCCAACTACCGCATTCCTAGCAATTGCTCCATGAACTTTTGTTTTTTCTCACATCTCGCCTGTCCCCAACAAAGCTCGACGGTCTTCGTAAGTTCGTTGTCGCGGTACAAACGAATTTGCCAGGGACGTTTATCGATAACTGAGTGGACATACGAAACAAACGATTCCGCAAAATCCTCAAAAGGGCTGACTGCTGCATAGAGCGTGGGGAAGGAAGTCTTGGCCAGTTGTTGGTAAGCGCTATCTGCTCGATCGATGCCTAGTTTCGGCGTAGCGTAATAGACAACGTCGCGGCGAAGGCTAAACTGAGAATCGAACACGCTGGACCACTTGCCAGCATACGGATCTGCGCGCCAACTCTCCCAAGCAAAGGGATACGTTGCTTGAATTTCTTTGTCCTTGGGTAAAGGCGCAAAAAAATCTGGATGGAACTTCTCCCCTACGGCAATCACATGCGCCGCTTCGTGTAGCAATATGTATCGAATGGCATTTGCGCGATTATCCCCCGCAGGATGTTCAATTGTGGCCTCGAGTCGATGCCGAGCATCAGCGCGAAACGGCGTATTCTCTTTCCACGTCGCCCACTGATTAGCTTTGTAATCTTTCAAGATCGACATGTCCAGAACAATTACCGCGACATCGGCCCTTAACCATCCGCCATTTGCTTGCAAACTAAATCCCGTGCTCCCCAAGTTCTCCAGAAAGAAAACGCCCGCCAACTTCGGCTGCAAAAGCTCCTTCACCTTGGTTGGCAGGGAGGCGAACGCTTGATCATAATCTGCACGAAGATCTGCTGGTACCAACGTCGCGCGCGGTCTATCGCGAAAACCCTCAATGATGTTTTCTAGGTTCATGTAGACCAGCAGTGATGCTGGTGCAGGGCCGACTCGCTCAGACAGAGGGCGGGAGAGCCAATCCTGCCAGTACGACCGTTTTCGCACCTCCGAATTTTTCCGTTGCTCAAATAGGCAGGATCTGTCACTCTCGCGGCAGGGAATTGGCGGAGACTGTGCGATCGTGGCCGTGCTAAACAGAGCAAGAAATGCGCTTATCAGCACGCAACGGGCGACGGAAATACCTTTGTTCGGCATCACCCCTGGCCTCACCGCTGACTACCCCCAAACACCAGCAACAAAAACACCACGAACAATATCGCACTCACCAAGAAGAAAATCTTCCATCCCGACTTCGGCGATTCGCCTTCCACTTCGCCGGTCTGGCCGTTGACTACAAACCGATAGGTTTTGCCGCTGAATAGATAAGCCGATACCCACATCGGCAACAAGATATGTTTGAAGGTGAGGTGGCTGTACTGCGTGTTCAGTGAGGAAATGCGCTGGTGGTCTCCGCCGATGTCTTGACGTACCAGCGACTGCACTTTCGCATCGATAAACTCTT
Source organism: Usitatibacteraceae bacterium (assembly GCA_044346745.1). Lineage (GTDB taxonomy): Bacteria > Pseudomonadota > Gammaproteobacteria > Burkholderiales > Usitatibacteraceae > UKL13-2. The sequence continues at coordinate 2,464 of JBIIYQ010000001.1, forward strand.
TTCCCTTGGCAAATCCCGACTTCAGATCTACCGAATAGGCTTCCGCTTGAAAACCAGTGATGTATTCATCCTGATAAGGTACCAGCGCTCTTGTGTCCCAGGTGCGAAGTTTGGTGGTAAATGCACTCATGATGGCGGAACCAACCGCGCCAGCACCGGAGATCGAAAAATTCCCGGCTGCTTGATCATTGGCTCCAAACGCCGTTTTGGAGCCCGACACCAACACGTCGTTATGAAAGAACGACACTTCGCCAGAGACATAACTCCAATCCGTGACGGTTCGCGTTTGTGTGACACGTTCGCCGTTTGAATTGGTGGTGGTGTAGGTTTCAGTACGATCATCACCACGCTGGCCGGTGTATTGTGAAAACGTATTGGCGTCAAACGTCCAGTAGGGGACATAGAGCCCCTTGGTGCCGCCATCACTCTGGGCAAACTTCTTTAGCGCACTGGGTGCGAGCCACAAGCCCTTCAACCACGCGCGCCACTTTTCCTGCGCTTGTAGTTTGGTGATTTTGAATGGCACCAGCGACTCCGGCTTGATGGATCGCTGCGCGTAGCTCCGGCTGGTGATCGGCGTTCCGCAAAAAACACACGTCGTCGCAAACAGATTTGCCGGTAGTGTTTGCTCGCCACCGCAGTTTTTGCATTTGAGCTGTTCTTGCGCGTGGGTTTCGCGCTCAGCCTGTAGTTTCGTCAGCCATACATCCAACGGCAACTCTTCAACGGCGTCGGTCTTTTCGTCAAATTGATTAACGGCACCGCAGAAGTCACACTTGAGCGAGGTTGTGCCGGGCGAAAATGACAGCTTGGCACCACACGAGCGGCACGGGAACGCGCGCACCTTGTCGGTCATCGCCTCAAGCGTGGTTTGTGACGCGTTTGGGTTTTCCATTAGCACTTAGCGATTGATGGCAGCGCACTGGCGCGGCGAGCACACGTCATGAAGCGTGCGGCGGCGTTTGATCAAGCATGCGCGCAGGTTCTGCCGTCTTCGGCTTGCGCAGCGCGTAATCGAGCAAAAACCAAGCGCCAAGCGCGAGATTAACAATGGCAAAGGCGACCCCTAGACTGAACCCTTTCCAGTTCATGAACATGTGCAAGAGCACCAACACGCAGCCGACTCCGACGAGCCCGGCTGCGGCACGATACAGTTTTGATTTCACAGGAACCTCCGCTGTTACGCGCCAGGAGGAACCGGTGGCGGCACGCTGGCAAAGAGTGCAGATAGCTCCGAAACTTCACCCGCCTTGGCCCATTGCGCCATACCGGTTTTCCACACGAGGCTATCTCGCGTCAACTTCCCACCGGTGGCTTGCGCTTGCAGGGCGCTCATGTCAAATGGGCCCGTTTGCGCGCCGCCAACTGCGACATGAAACGTTACTGCTGTGGGCAGCGGTGGTGGTGCCGCGGTATTCATCGCGCCTGCCGCCATTCCCATCTGCCCCACCATACCCGCACCCATCGCAATGCCCGCACCCAGCCCCATGCCGGCACCCGCCGCAGAATTTGGCGTGGTAGCAGCATCACGAATCGCGCTGGCCGTTTCGTATTGTGTGTAAGCGGCGAGATTACCCACGGCCGCGATCGCACCGCGCTTGTCGATAGCCTTTTCCACTTCTTCCGGCAAGCCCACGTCTTGCACCTGCACTTCGCATAGCTCTAGGCCCATCGCTTCGAAGTCTGGGCCGATACGCTCGCGCAACATCTGCCCCATCAAGGTAACTTTTGCTTCGAGATCGATGATCGACAGACCCAGCTCAGGCAGTACTTCCTTAATGCGCAACCCAATCTTGCCACGCAGATTTTCTTGAATCTGCTCGGTGGTAAAGCGGCCCTCGGTACCGGCAATATCTTTGATGAAGATACCGGCATCTTTCACGCGAATCGTATAAATACCGAACGCGGTGGCGCGAACAATACCGAATTCACTATCACGCATCGTCGCCGGTCCCGGCGTTCCCCATTTAAGGTCAGTGAACTTGCGGGTACTGACGAAGTAAATCTCCGCTTTAAACGGAGACTCGAAGCCGTATTTCCAGCCCTGCAAGGTCGAAAGAATTGGAATGTTTTGTGTCGTCAGCGTGTACATGCCCGGCTGAAACACATCGGCAATCTTGCCCTCATTCACAAATACGGCCATCTGGCCTTCGCGCACGGTGAGTTTGGCACCGTACTTGATCTCGTTGTTGTGCCGCTCATATCGATAGACGAGTGTGTTGGTGGAATCGTCAAGCCACTCGACGATATCAATTAATTCACCTGTCAGCTTCTTTACCCAATCAATCATTTGGTGCTCTCCTTCTTTAGGTCATCGACCCAGAGTCTTAACCAGCAAAAACTGCATAATGTTTCCGACATCGTGCCGCCCAGTTTTGGCGACTCGATTCACTTTAGGCGCGGTACAACGCGTAACACAACGTTAGCATGAATCCGTTGGTGGACAAACGCACTTTGCCGGGAGGCGAAATATGACGGTAAAACTCTCAGGAATCAACATTTATCCTGTCAAAGGTTTGGGCGGTGTCGCGCTTGACGAGTCGGACACCACCACCCGCGGGTTGCGCTACGACCGCCGCTTCATGGTTGTCGACCGCGACCATGAGTTTGTCAGCCAGCGCGAGATACCTAAAATGGCGACCGTTTGGACCGAGCTGCTCGGCAGCCAACTGGAAATCGCCGCAGCCGATCAGGAATCGGTGTGTGTGGATATCGAACCTCGTGCGACTCCCACCCGCTCGGTGCGGGTATGGGCCTCACAGGTACCAGCGCACACTGTCAGCGCGGAAGCCGATGCGTGGTTGTCGGAATATCTCGGACTAGATGTGCATCTGGTCTATATGCCTGAAACGGCTGAGCGCCTCTGCAACCCTGAGTACGCCAAGAACAACGAAATCGTCAGCTTTGCCGACGGATTTCCGTTCCTTGTGACCAACGAGGCTTCTCTCGACGACCTGAATCAGAAAATTGCAGCCGGCGGCGGCGCGGCGGTACCCATGAATCGCTTTCGCAGCAATCTGGTAGTGAGTGGCGCGTCGGCGTGGGCTGAAGATGGGTGGGATGAAATCACCATCGGCGGCGCAGTGTTTCGCGCGGCCAAACCTTGCGCGCGTTGCCCGGTCACGACAACCGATCAAGCGACTGGCGAAGTGCGTGGGCCGGAGCCACTAAAGACACTCTCGACGTTTCGCGACACCGACAAAGGCATCCTGTTTGGCGTGAACCTCGTGCCGGTAAAACACGGCACAGTTCGCCTAGGAGATCGAGTAGAGTTTCGCTAGTTTAGAAACACTAGCAACCACGGGCATCTTCAGGCAAAAATGCCTGAAACTGCCCGCCAATAAACGAGGTGCCGAGTTGGCGTTTAGACGGCGCTATGTTCGAACATCAGCACCGACGCGCCACCGCTCGCAAAATTCGCCATATCTGCCACTGCGGCTTGCCCCTCAGGCGAACCGATGCCTGCCTGTAGCGCGGCCATGTCGTCGAAGGTCAAGATGGCGATCTGGTGAAACGGTGCGGGCCTGTTGGATTGAAAATTCAACCACTGCTGATTTCGAGCGAGCGTAGTCCGGGAATTTTCTTCGCGTTCGGCGTATGGGTCTTTGCGTAGTACTCATCAAAGGCTTTCGGATCAGCGGGCGGGTTATAGATCAACAGTGCTTTTGCCATACCAATCTCCCCTAATTTGCGCTAAATAATGTGCCGCTGACTACGCGTGTTTCTTGTCCGACCTGTGATGCGGCTTGAGCAACCAAGCGGCCAAAGCCGGCAACAGGAAAATCGCACCAACCATATTCAAGAAGAACATAAACGCGAGCAAGATGCCCATATCGGCTTGGAACTTCAACGCAGACATCGCCCAAGTACCGACGCCAAGCGTCATGGTTACCGCCGTAAAGATCATTGCCGTGCCACGCTCGCGCAGCGACAAGAAGAACGACTCGGCTAAGTCTTTGCCCTCTTCCATATGGATTTCGATACGGTCATAAAGATATATGCCGTAGTCCACACCGACACCGACGCCGAGTGCGATCACCGGAAGTGTTGAGACCTTCATACCAATACCGAGCATTGGCATCAACGCCTCACAGAGAATCGAAACAATCGCCAATGGAATCAGAATACAAAGTGTGGCGCGCAGACTGCGGAACGTCGCCATACACATCAACAGCAGTGCGCCAAAGATTGCGCCGTGCATCTCAAAGCGTGCCTTATCCACCGCTTCGTTGGTAGCCGCGGCGACCCCCATGTTTCCGGTGGCGAGTTTGAACTCGAGGTTCGGTGTATTCGCCTCTTTCGCAAAATTCTTCACCTCGGCCACCATACGACGCAAGGTATCCCCCTGCTGGTCGGTGGTGTTCACAAGCACCTGCATCGCTGAGCAATCCGGGTTGAGGAGGCCGGTTGCGGTATCGACCGGTGTGACACTCTGTGCCATGGTGGTTGGATCACGCGGCAGCTGGCGCCAGCGTAGATTGCCTTCGTTAAATCCGGCGTTGATGGTCTTGGCAACACCAGGCAACGACATAACCGACTGTGTACCGGGAACGTTTTGCATGTACCAATCGAACTTCTCGATGGTGGTCATGACATCGTAGTTGGTGCAAGCACCGGGGACGTCTTTAGTCTGCGCAACCACGCCGAGCGTATTCACACCAATCGCAAACTTCGAGACGATCATCGCGTTATCCATGTTGTAACGCGAATCCGCCCGCAACTCAGGAACGCCCTGCCCGTAATCGCCAACCTTTAGGTCCTGCGCCTTCCAGATACCAAAGGCGAGTACGAGCACCGACACGCCAATGCTCCACAGAGCGTTCTTCTTACCGGCAAAGCCAGCAGCCGCCCGCCATAACTTATCGAATCGATCCCCCTGCGCGTGCTCTTTTTCAAGCGTTTGCGGCGACACCTTAAGGTACGACAATAAAATTGGTAACAACATCTTGTTGGTGATGATCATCCAGGCGACACCGAGCGAAGCCGTGATGCCGAGCTCACGCACAATATCAATCGGAATAATCAAGATCACTGCAAAGCCCAGCACGTTTGTCAGCAATGCGAGCGTGCCTGGGATAAACAAATTAGCAAACGAGTGTTTGGCTGCATCAAGACTACTCATGCCGTCTGAGACCGCGCGTTCCCACGACTTGGTCATCTGCACCGCGTGTGACACGCCGATGGAGAAAATCAAGAACGGCACAAGAATGGACAACGGATCAATACCAAAGCCGATGATCGGCAAAGTGCCGAGCAACCACAACACCGGCATCATGGCGACGACCAACGAAATGGCGGTCAGCTTTACGTCCTTGACAAACCAATACATCAGCGCGGCAGTGATGACAAAGGCGATACCGAAGAACGCCACCACACCTTGCGCGCCGCTGGCAATGTCACCAACTGCTTTGGCGAAGCCGATGATGTGTACGGTCCGATTAGGGCCTTCATGTTTCGCGCGAATCGCGTCCAGCTTGCGGGAGAGTTCGAAGTAGTTGAGTTTCTCGATCTTCCCACCCTCTTTTGGAATCGCCTCTAACAGTCCAGCAGAAATCAACGCGCCACTAAAGTCGGTCGCTACGGTACGTCCAATTTCATTGGACTTTTGCACATTCGATTTGACGATCGCCAGATCTTCGGGTGTTCCCTGAAATGTCGCTGGGATGACGTTACCGCCGGCAAAACCTTCTTCAACGACCTCAATGAACCGCGTGTTCGGTGTAAATAAACTACGCACACTGGCCTTATCGACACCTTCGAGCACCAACACCTCATTGGTCGCCGCCTTCAGCGTATCCATGAACTCTTTGTTGTAGATATCGCCATCTTTTTGCACGATGGCGATCGCAACACGATTGGCTCCGCCGAATACGGTTTCGTACTCCTTGTAAACCTTCATATAAGGGTGCGTCAGCGGCACCATCTTGTTGAAACCGGCATCGACACGTAGCTGGCTGGCCGAGACAAGAAATAGCACAGTCATCACGCCAAACGTAATCAACAGCGTACGTCGGTTGTTGAATATCAGTGCGGAAAACTTGGCAATTAGGTTTTGTAAATTCATTTGGCGGCTATTCCGGAGAAATGCTTTTGATGATTCAAGGATTCTTAATGTCAGGGCTTCGCGGCGCTGGCAGGCAGAGCGGCGAGAGCAACCTCACGCGCCCCTGTCTCGCCGACAACCAACAACGCAGAGCCCTTTCCCTGAACACTTGCGGCTAATGGCTTAATGGTGCCTGATTCAATTGACGTAAACGTCCGCCCGTTATCACGCGACACAAGCAACGCACCAGACAAGCCAGCCAAGACAATTGCGCCATCATTGAGTTTGGTAACGCCCATCATCGAGGCTTTGATATTGGTCACAACCGGAATCCATGTTTTTAGGCCGGAATCCGCCGCCCGAAAAACGTTACCCCTCAGCCCTAGCGCCAACACACCACCGTCATTGGCCAACATGGCACCAAAATAGGAGCCCTTGTATGGGGAGACGACCCGCTCCCAGCTCTTGCCAGTATCGTTGGAAAGCAGCATCGTTCCCGCTTCACCGGCGATGAACAACTTGCCTCCGCCAAGCTTAATTATCGCGTTCAGGTGTTTGTCCTCGTCAGCCGACTTATCCGCGTCGTCGTCGACTTCCATGCCGGCATTGCGTCCTCCACGTACAGCTTTGGTCGCGGCCTTTGGCTTCGGCGCGGCCGGAATCGCTTTGCGTGGCGTCCAACTCTTGCCACCATCCAGCGTTTCTAGAAACGCTCCATATGCGCCAACCGCGAAACCGTGGTTTGCATCGACGAACAAAACGTCCATCAAGGGTCGCTGGTCTTTTGCCGACGAGTAGACCTGTGTCCACTCTTTGCCCCGATCAGCTGATTTCAAAATGACCGAATCGTGGCCGACCGCCCAGACCGTATTCGCGTCCGAGAAATACACGCTGTTGAGCAGCGCGAGGCCAGGCGGCGTCTTTGCACGTTGCCAGGATTCGCCGTCGTTGTCCGAGTAGACGATGTAGCCGCGATCGCCCACGGCGATGATCCGCGCGCCTTCACGTGCGACATCGGTCAGCAACAGACGCGACATAGTCTGTTTCGTCAGGGGCCCTGTGGCAGGCATCACCGAAGGATTAATCTGCGCGAAAGTTGCACCGGCCATCAGCGCGCCACTTGCCAAGACCGTGAGAAAAAAATTGCCAACACAAGGTTTCATGATCGGATCACTTTGACTAAGGCACGAATGGAATCGGTGCAAAGCTGGGACAACTGCAATTCATACTGCTCTGAAACGATTCGGGGACAACACCTGCTTGTCCCCGAATCGCATAGGCTTGATTGCTGACGACCAGCTTAGCGTGTGCCGGCTCCACGCAGCGCCTGCGGTGTGTAATCGGCGGCGGTACGCTTGATTGGCTGGTAGATTTTTGTTTCTTCCGAGCGTAGGCCCATCGCTATATAACGACGTGATTGTAGATCGTGATGGACTTCGATCGTACCAAACCACATTGGAACGTCATACCAGTTTTCGCTGTGGAGTTCAGCGAAGCGCCACAATTGGCCGCGACCATCATACTTGTCGACCATGATGACGTTCCAGCTATCTTCATCGATGTAGAAGGTGCGACGCGAGTAGATATGTGATGTGCCGGCCTTGAGCTTGGCATCCACCACCCAAACGCGATGTAACTCGTAACGCGTTAGATCTTGGTTGATATGACCAGGGCGAAGCAAATCAGCGTACTTAACCTTAGGGTCAGTCAGACGATAGGAGTTGTAAGGGATATACATTTCCTTCTTGCCCACCAACGTCCAGTCGTAACGGTCAGTTGCACCGTTGTACATACCGAAGTCATCATTGGTGCGCAGACCGTCAGCCGCAGTACCAGGATTGTCATAAGCGACGTTTGGTGCCAAACGGACGCGACGCTGACCTGGGTTATAGGTCCAAGCAGAACGTGGTTCTTTGGCTTGGTCAACGGTGTCTTTCACCAACAAGATCTGTCCGGCCAAACGAGCAGGCGCGGTCACCTCTTGGAGATAGTTCAAGATTAGATTTGGCTCGCGTTGCGCAGAAGTTTTTTGCAGATTGCCGTAAGCCAGATCATATTCATACTCAAACTTCACCAACGCGTAATCGCCAGATGCGGTGACCGCAGCTTGCGACCAGTTCATCGCAAAGGTGTCGCCTTTGTAGTGAAGAATATGGTTCCAAATCGCCTCAAGCCCGGTCTTTGGAATCGGGAAAGGCGTACCACCGATGCAGCCTGTGACGCCATTACCACCGGTAGCAAGTTTTGCCTTTGCCGCGCACTCTTTGGTTTCTTTGTAGCTCCCTTCCGGGTAGGCTGCCGTGCGGCGCGTTTGGTACACCGGCAACTTGTAGTTCGGGTACTGCTTCATCATCGCCATTTGACCTGGCGAGAGATTGTCCTTGTACTTATCCATGTTTGCCGCATTGATCGTCACTGTCGGCTTGTCCGCCGCAAATGGATCAGGGTAATAACCCGACGCCTTGAATGTCACGCCGGCCGGGATCTTCGTCAAGCCACCGTCCCATGCGGGAATCGTGCCGGCAGCGTTGGCACCCTTCTCGGCACCCATCGGCGTGAGAGTAGTGCCCAGCTTAGCCACATCAGCGGCGGAGAGTTGTGCGTGAGCGGCGTTTGACAGCGCCAACACGGACAAGCTCGCCGACAGTATTACCGCGAGTTGTTTCGCTTTCATCATCATCCTCCAGAATTATTGGTTTAGAACTTGCATTGCCTTTAGCCCGTCGACGCGCGCTAGAAAGCGGCTACCAGCACCGCCTGCGCGGCGCTGGTAGCTTCAAGCGGTTAGAACGAGTAGGACACTACCAGTGAGACAAAGTCGCGATCTTTGATCGGATTGGCCGACGAGCAGTAGCTTGCGCCCTGCGTCGCGACTTGTGCAGACGCAACGGCTTGCGCTGCTGGAAGCACGATGACATCACTGCCGCAGTACGTGCGTCCACCGAAGTAGCTGGTCCAGGATAAATCAAAGCTTAACTTACGCTGGTAATCGACGTTGGCGCCAATTGACAGCGACTTCACACCTTCGTTAAACGTCTGGGACACGCCCTTGACGTCGTGGTTAAACGCAATGCGGGGCGCAAAGTTTGCGCCCATAAATGCGTTCGCGTACTCAAGACGGCCAACGAGGCGATAACCGTAGGAAGTCTCAGTGATGAAACCGGTGTCCTGTACCGCACCCGCGCCGGTCGCAGCCGCGCCCTGCGCTGTTGCAGGCAAGAACACCGCCGGACCGTTGTACTTCACATCTTGACGCAGGCCGTTGTACTTGGTGTAGCCGAACTCACCGACCATCACCAGTTGCTCGGCGTTAAAAATCGACGGGATCGACTTGGTTGCCGTCATCTGGAACTGACTCATCTTGGTCCGATCCCAGCCGCGTTGGAACGTCCCGTTAGGCACCAGACCTGCGGCAGATGCGCCATACGGCAGTGTCGCGCTGACAGTTCCCGGTATGGTAACGAATCCAGTGATCAAGTTTGGTGCGCCTAGCGCCGCCAGCAGCAGTTCCGGTGTGGAATACTGAATTGGCTGGTTCGGCCGGAAAGAGAACTCGCCCTGCAGCGCGACACCGGCCGGACCTTGTGTATTAAAGCTAAAGCCATACAAACGAATGTTTTCTGGATACTCAGCAAAATAGGAAGCCGTTCCTGTTTGATTAGTTGCCGCGCCCAGCGGACCGCCGGTCAGGACAGAAGTCACCGTCCCTTTGATACCCGAGAAGAGTGGAATGCGGCTGTGGTAGTTAAGATAGTAGAGACCGAATTCTGTGTTGTTAAACGCGGGCGCCAAATATCGGAACGCCACACCGTACTGACCGCTATCGGAAGGCGCGACGTCGTTGCCACGCGGTGCCCAGACTTGGGCATCAACCGCAAACGGGCCATACAACGCCTGCGCAACACCACCGGCGCCCGGGGTTGCCAATGGAATTGGATTAATTGGTGCGCGGCGGGTCAAGTCACCGCGACGTCCAAAGCCAACGAATACCTGTGTGGAGTCATCGGAGGCAAAGTCGTTGTTGCTCCAATACGAACCGCGCGGGTCGAGCTTTGTCTTATCGTGATTGAACTGCACAAACGCTTCCATGCTGGCGTTTTTCGTCAACTCCATCGACGCCCAAACACTTGCCGTTGGGAGTAACGCTTCCTTAACTTCAGAACCCGGCGTGCGAAGCTTGACCAAGTCAACAGCGTTGATCGAGTTAATGCTATTCGGAATAAACGTTGACTCGCCCCAAGAAATCACCTGATTACCAGCGCGCAGACGAAGGTTCTTGCCGTAGACATCGAACCCCCTAGAGATGAATGCATCGAGCATACGCGCTTCATTGCCCATACGCTTTCTCGCAATCGGACCGAGTTCGGATTTATTGCGATTCGTAAAATCCGTGAAGTAGGTGCCACGCAGCAACAAGCCCCAGTCTTCCCACTTGGCAGATAACTCGTGCGTCCCCTTGATGACGTTGGCGAATGGTTGGTTCTTCTTATAGTTACGTGCGCCATCATCTTCGTTCACCGATCGTGCAGTACCGCCGTTAGCAATACCGATCAAGTCCTTAGATGGGTCCTGTGTACGAATCGACAGGCCATACGAGAATGTAGAGTCGAAACTCCCCGTCAAACCGTTGTCAAACTTAAACTGCTCGGCGCTGGCGGCACCAGCCAAGGCAAGACCAACGGCGAGTGCGGATAACTTCAGCGTAGGGGCAACAAAGCGAACGCGTGTGCGTTGTGATTGAGATATTGACATCTCTTATTCTCCTCGGCAGATTCGTGAAAAAATTCTTGTAGTTGGGCGGGTGTCTGGAACTGCGCACATGACCCAAGGCAACGCCCAACAATTCGATATAGACTTTACCGGAAAAGTCTGCAACACGTGTTGTTTTCCCGCACGAAAACGCAGTGGTTTTCATGCGGCAGCGCACAAATTGACCGGCCAGTCAGCAACAGCGTTTGAAGCACCAAATTTATTGCGGTGCAGCAAAGCTCCGGCGACTGATTCTGCGGCAGAACGCGGCCCTTACAGAGCCTCGAATAATCCCGCAGCGCCCATACCGGTACCAATACACATCGTCACCATGCCCCACTTCTGCTTGGTGCGACGCATGCCGTGGACAAGCGTGGCGGTACGCAGTGCACCGGTCGCCCCAAGTGGGTGGCCGAGGGCAATGGCGCCGCCCTGCGGGTTGATTTTTTCCGGATTCAAGCCGAGGTCTTTGATCACCGCCAACGCTTGCGCAGCGAACGCCTCATTCAGCTCGATCCAGCCAAGGTCGTCCTGATGAACGCCAGCCTGCTTAAGCACTTTTGGAATGGCTTTGATCGGGCCGATGCCCATGATTTCCGGTGGCACGCCGGCCACGGCGAACGAGTGAAACTTCGCGAGCGGCGTGATGTTGTACTTTTTCAGCGCACGCTCGGACATCAGGATCACCGCGCCTGCTCCGTCTGACATTTGTGAAGAGTTACCCGCGGTCACGCTGCCACGCGCCGCAAAAACCGTGCGTAACTTGCCGAGCGATTCGATGGACGAGTCCGGGCGTGGACCTTCGTCGTTCTCGGCCACTTTCTTTTTGTGCTTGATCGCACCCGTGGCGAGATCAGGCGAGGCGGTATCAATTTCGTATGGGGCAATTTCTTCGCGGAACAATCCGTCTGCAATCGCTTTGGACGCCTTTTGGTGCGAGGCAACCGCAAAAACGTCTTGCTCCTCACGCGTCACTTTCCACTGGTTTGCGACGTTCTCCGCGGTGATACCCATGCCGTAAGCGATACCGATGTGATCGTTGTTCGCAAACACGTTCTGATTCAACGCGATCTTGTTACCCATCATCGGCACCATCGACATGCTCTCCGTGCCCGCAGCGATAACGACATCGTCGTCGCCACAACGGATACGGTCGGCCGCCATGCTGACCGCCTGTACACCTGACGCGCAAAAGCGATTGATGGTGACCGCCGGCACGCTGTCTGGCAGTCCTGCCAGCAACACACCAATGCGCGCCACGTTCATGCCTTGTTCGCCCTCGGGCATGGCGCAACCTACCACCACATCGCCGATGTCGTGTGGATCAAGCCCCGGCACCTTCGCAATGGCGGCGCGCAACACATGCGCCAGCATGTCGTCGGGGCGAACGTTCTTGAACATGCCGCGAGGGGCTTTGCCGATCGGCGTACGAACCGCTGCAACGATGTAGGCGTCTTGAATTTGTTTGGTCATGATGTTGCTCCTAAGTGTTTGTCATCCCGGACTTGATCCAGGATCCAGTAGCGTATTTTGATTGATGGGCGAGTCGTTAGCCCGCGGAAGCGGATGGCAAAGTCGCTGTGAAAAACTCGCTCAAAACTACCTCGCGCTCAGATCGCCCAAGTCGTACCGGTAGCGCACTCGTGCATCGGGTACTAGTTGCTTGACGGTGACCTCACGGCCGAGAACCGCGCTATAAGCAGCCGCAATTTCAACGTAATCCGCTTGGATTTCGGCGATCACGTCTTCTTTTCCCATTTGTCGCAAGATGTCAATGGTTTCTGGCCGCAGCGGCTGCACAACCAAGAGTCTTCGTTCCGCTTGTCGCCTCATCACCTCATCCAAATTGGCTCTGCTTTCAGACTCGATCCAATAGAGCGTGGACAGTGCGTTCCAAATCTTTTGCGAGCCAGTCGCGCTCCTGCGTTGGTGATACCGAAGAACAGACGAGTCCACGCGATCACTCAGCAAACGTCCTCTTTCAGCGGCGTCAGCCGCCATTTTCGGATCGCTTGCAAGCGCGAAGATGTATGTCTCAAGTTGGCGCTGGAATGATTCACCATCGCTCATGCCGCGCGAGAGCCCGGCCCAGTAAGAACAGAGGACCATCGCGAGCACCGTGACCCCGGCAAACCACCAACGATAACGGCGGGCAATACCGACAATGGCGGCAGGCGCGTTTGCGAGGGCTGTACGAAAAGCCGCGACAAAGTAGACCGCTTGAGGTTGGTTAGTCATGTTGTGGCTCCCGAGTGTTGGTCATCCCCACCTTGATCCGGGATGATAGCTTTGAGATAGTCGCTCATGATTGAGGTTGCCAGCATACTTAATTCCGAAGCGGCTTTCCGTTCTTTAGCATAAACGCGATGCGCTCTTGCGTCTTTGGCATCTTTGCCAGCGCGACAAAATGCTTGCGCTCAAGATCAATCATCCACTTTTCGTCGACCAACGAGCCGGGCTCAATCATGCCGCCGCACAAGACCTCGGCGATGCGTGAAGAAACTTCGTAGTCATGCTCTGAAATAAACCCGCCCTCTTTCATGTTGATGAGCATCATCTTCAGCGTCGCGACACCGGTGTAACCCGCAACCGGGAACGGCGCTGCAGGAAGTGCAGGACGCCAGCCGCCCACCGCCATCGCACGGGCTTCGGTCAGTGCAACAAACAGCAGCTCATCTTTGTTAAAGACGATGCGATCGGAATCACGCAGATAACCCATCTCTTTGGCGTGCTCACCGCTCTTCGATACTTCACCCATCGCAATCCGCGTGAAGGCCTTTTGCAGCTGCGGCATCACGTCGCCGCCTTGTGCATTGAGCGCGGCGCGAAGCGCGAGCTCCTTACAGCCTGCACCGGCGGGGAGCAGCCCCACACCCGCCTCAACCAAGCCGATGTAGCTTTCGATGGACGCCACCACTTTGTTCGAGTGCATCACGAATTCGCAGCCGCCACCCAGCGCCATGCCGTCAACTGCGGACACGACCGGAACCATCGAATGCTTGATGCGCATCGAAGTCGCTTGGAATTTCGCGACCATGGTTTCGAATTCATCGTACTTTTGCGCTTGCAGCGCTTCGAGCGCCTTCACCAGATTGGCGCCGACGGCATACGGCGCTTCGTGCCAGATGACCGCGGCCTTGAAATCTTTCTCCGCCAAGTCGAGCGCTTGCAGTACACCGTCGAGCACTTCTTCGCCGAGCGAATGCATCTTCGACTTGAACGACAGAATCGCAACGTCTTCAAAGCCCTTTGTGGTCCAAACCCGCACGCCTTCGGTATCCAGAACAGTAGTACCTTTGTCACTCTTTTCGCCGAGCAGAAGCTCCGGAAAAATTTGGCGCTGATACACCGGCAAGGCCAAACGCGCCACGACGGATTTGCTCGACGCCGAGTACGAGCCTTCTTGTGCATGCACACCGACGCGCCCTGCCTCCGTCACCCACGCTGGCAACGGTACATTCGCCATTGCCTTGCCCACCGCGATGTCTTCGGCGATCCATGTGGCAATCTGCTGCCAACCCGCCGCTTGCCAGGTTTCGAACGGCCCCATCTTGTAGCCAAATCCCCAGCGGATGGCGAAATCGATGTCTCGTGCCGAGTGCGCGATATCGGCAAGTTGCACCGCGCAGTAATGCCAGAGGTCGCGGAAGATCGACCACAAGAACTCCGCTTGCGGGTTTGCCGACGCACGCAATGCGGCGATTTGCTCCGCCGGATTTTTGATCTTCAGCATCGCCGCAACTTCATCATCAATCTTGCCGGTTGATGGTCGATAGTCTTGTGCCGCAAGATCCAGCACCAAGATGTCTTTGCCTTTCTTGGTGTAAATGCCGGCCTTGGTTTTTTGTCCAAGCGCGCCTTTGGCGATCAACGCTTGCAACCATGCCGGGCTTTGGTAGTACTTGTGCCAAGGATCGTTCGGCAGCGTATCGGCGAGTGTCTTGATTGTAAGCGACATGGTGTCGAGGCCAACCACGTCAGAGGTTCGGTAGGTCGCGGATTTGGCGCGACCAATTGCGGGACCGGTGAGGGCATCGACGACATCAAACGGCAAATTGAATTGCGCGGTGTGATGCATCGTTGCCGCGATCGAGAACACACCAATACGGTTCGCGACAAAATTCGGCGTGTCCTTGGCGCGGACAACGCCTTTTCCGATGGTGGTGGTCAGGAATGTTTCCAGTTGATCGAGGATTGACACCTCCGTCAGCGCGGTCGGAATCAATTCCACCAACTTCATGTAGCGCGGCGGGTTGAAGAAGTGGATGCCGCAGAAACGGTGACGCAACGCCTCCGGAAACACTTTCGACAATTCGGTAATCGACAAGCCCGAGGTGTTGGACGCGAAGATGGTTTTCTCAGAGATAAACGGCGCGACTTTTTCATACAGCGCCTTCTTCCAGTCCATGCGCTCGGAAATCGCTTCGATGATGAGGTCGCAATCGCGCAGCAGTTCAAGGTGCTCGTCGTAGTTGGCTGGCATGATCTGCGCCGCCTTGCTCTTTACGGCGAAAGGGTCTGGCGACAACTTGAGCATCCCATCGATGGCCTTCGTCACCACGCCATTCTTTGGCCCTTCTTTCGCGGGCAAATCAAACAGGATGGTTTGGACGTTGGCATTTGTGAGGTGCGCGGCGATTTGTGCGCCCATGACACCTGCGCCAAGAACCGCAACTTTACGAATGTGGAAATTACTCAATTCAGACTCCTACGTTTCAAAAGGATAAACACTGCTTCCGGCGGGCAGTTTCAGGCAAAAATGCGTGGAAACGCCCGTCAATACTAGAGTTTCAAATCGCCGGCAACGCGCGTGGGCTTCCGTGGTCGTCAATCGCCACATAGGTCAGCTGCGCTTCGGTTACTTTCACCACTTCGCTGCCAAAACGATGGCGCTGCGCGTAGACCTCGACGTCAATTGTGATCGACGTGCGTCCCGTCTTGATGACCTTTGCATAGAAGCTTACCAAGTCGCCCACAAACACAGGCTCTTTAAACACAAACGAGTTCACCGCCACCGTCGCCACTTTTCCCATCGCGCGCTCTGCGGCGGGGACACTTCCGGCTAAGTCAACCTGCGCCATCACCCAGCCGCCGAAAATGGTGCCATTGGCGTTGGTGTCGGCGGGCATCGGAATGATCCGAATCGTCGGCTGACGATCTTCCGGCAATGTGACAATGACTGAACTTGGCATGGTGAATTTCTTAGAGTTGAGCGAGTGTCGTCGGCGCCGCGTTAGACGGTATGGCCCTTGTACATTGCTTCGATCGCGGATTGATAGCGGCCGATGATGATGTTTCGTTTGAGCTTCAATGTTGGCGTGATGAGACCGTTATCGATCGTCCATTTTTCTTTTGCGACGGCGACCTTGCGTACTTGGGCGTAGCCTGGAAAGGCCTTAATGCGTTTCGCGATGCGTTGCACCAAAAGCTTTTCGCCCTTGCCCTCAAGGTCGGCGGACGGATCGAGATTCGCCTCGGCCGCCGCGCGCGCCCATTGCTCGTCGTTGAGAACAACGACGGCTGCCAAATACGGTTTGCCTTCACCCAACAGCAGCACTTGCTCAAACACAGGGTCGAGCTGAATCGCCAATTCCATATCGACCGGCGGCACCTTCTCACCGTTACCCATCACGATAATGTCCTTCAAGCGACCGGTGATGGTGACGTAACCGTGCTCATCGATATGCACTTGGTCGCCCGTTCGAAGCCAACCGTCGTCGGTGAGCACCGCGCGTGTTGCATCAGCGTTATTCCAATAGCCCATCATGATGTTCGGGCCGCGCGCCAACAACTCACCGTTTTCTCCAACACGAAGCTCCACGCCGGGAACGGCGGGGCCGATGCTGTGCGGATTGTTCTTTTCCAGCAAATTGACCGTCAGCAGTGGTGAGGCTTCCGACAAGCCGTAGCCCTGACAGATTGGCAGACCCAACCCGATAAACACTTTTGCCACGTCGGGCGAAAGCGCGGCACCGCCGGAAATCGCAAACTTCAACTTGCCGCCGAGTCGATCCAGCAATTTGCGCGCGACCAGCTTTTCAAGCACAGGCCACAGCAGGTACTGTGGCTTCCAACTGCCGCGTCCATGCTCGTACTCAAACTTATTCCAGCCCGTGTCGACCGCAAACTCAAATAATTTGCGGCGGATGGGTGAGGATTTCTTCAACTGATCGTTGATCGCGGCGTAGAACCGCTCATAGATCCGCGGCACCGAAAAGATGATGGTCGGCTGAACAATTCGGAAGTCTTCCGCCAACTGCGGGATCGAGCGCGAAAACACCATCGACGCCCCCGACACCACGTTGAGGTAGTAGTCACACGTCCGTTCAAACATGTGTGACAGGGGCAGAAACGACAGGAAGACATCTTCAGGATAAACGTCGTACACCGCGAGGCCAGATTGCACATTGGCCAGCATATTTCGGTGCGACAGCATGACGCCTTTGGGTCTGCCCGTCGTACCACTGGTGTAGACAATGGTTGCCAGATCGCCGCCCGTCGTTGGCGGGCGTTCATAGCTGCCTGGCTCGTCGGGTAACCAATCAGCGAGCGAGGAGAGACGCGGCTCGTCGGCATCAACAACCGGCTTGATCGAAATGATTCGCTTGATGGTGTGAAGCTGGTCAGCAACAGTCTTGAGGCGCTTCCAGTGCTCCTCACCGTCAATCACGATGACTTTGACGCTCGCGTCGTTCAGGATATAGGCGACGTTGTCTGGCCGGTCGTCGACAAATAGTGGAACCGGCACCATGCCGTTGGCATACGCCGCTTGGTCGAACAACACCCAACTCGAGCTGTTTTTCATCATCAGCGCGATACGGTCACCATGCACAAACCCATCGCGCCGGAGCCCCTCTCGTGCACGCGCCACTTGCTCGCCGATTTCCCGCCACGAGGTGCTTACCCACTCTTTGGTCGCGCTGTCATAGTCGCGATAGGCGGGCGCATTCGGCGATGTGCGACAGCGCAGGGCAAATACGTCGGCGATGGTCGCGTTATCTTCAAACATCAGATAACGGGTGCCGCGACGATTCTGCAAGACGGATGCTTGGGATGTTGGGACCAACCGGATTCCTTGCAATGCGGGACGCGACTCGGGGAATCGCGTCCATTGATCTACACGGCCTCTGGCCACCACGCTGGCCGACCAGCGGAGCAAATTATACGTTCCCGCGTCAGCCACCGCGCTCGACATCACCTAGCCGCCACCGACTTTCTCGGGCTCACCCACATCACCACATCGGCATGACAGACAACCGAGCCTGCACGGTCCCGGATGTCTGCACGGACGATGACTTCCCGCGCGGGTCCATCGGCAATATCGTCGGCGACACAGGTGACCTCAACATCGGTCTCTGCTTTCTTTAAATACTGCACGTTCATGCCCTTTGGCAGCCAACGCATGTTCTGCGACAGGCTGGCTTCCATCATGGTTCCCGCGCCGATCTCGGCCAAATTGCAAAGTGCAATCGCGTGCACGGTTTGGATATGGTTGTGAACTGCGCGCCGTTTGGGCATGGAGACGCGCGAAAAGCCGGGGCGCAGCTCTTGAAAGGTCGGGCGAATCGTCGAAAAGTACGGCGCCTTCCAGCAAATGATTTTCGAGAACAGCCACTTTCCGAGTGGCTTGCTGGAAAGCGTTGTCCAAAGACCAAGTACTCGATTATTGGCGCTCATGCAGAGATCAATCCTTCTACCGTTTGGCGCGCGCGTTGCCACGCAGGCGAATGCCCGCCCAGCTTGAAGAACCCAAAATGGCCGATTCGCTTTTCACCTAGCTCGTTCGGCGCAAAGTGTTTACGAGAAAGCGGTGCGTTTTCAAACAGCAGATGCAGCTGGTCGCAGGCCGGCTTTGGGATGTAGTCGTCGTCGGTGAAACTCCACGATTCAATCGGAGACTTAAACGCACCGAAACTGGTGACAAGTTTTTGTCCTGTCTGGTCAACGTAGTAATCCGGGTGCCTGCACCACCGCGCCCAAGTCAGCGCCATGCTGCGCGACAGGTCGCCAACTTTCTTCAGTTTTCGGCCTGGAAAGTAGCCGAATACACGTGTGGCTAATGGCATCGCGATGAACCAAAGGTAAAACAGGCGCCACGGCTGATGATGATTGTGCCGCCAGTAGCCCGTGCCGCTGCCCACCGTGAAAAGTGCATCGACCTCGCGATTGTGTTTCGCAAAACCAATCAACTGCCCGCCCAGTGAATGACCGGAGACGGCTAGCGGAACATTGTGTTTGATGGCTTCGGTTTTGCAAGCAAGGATCATCGTATCGAGGTCCTCGGCCCAATCGTCGAAAGTGATGTCAACGCCGCGTAGCGACGCGGGCGCATTGAAGCCGGAAAGACGATAGTCAAACGTCGCGACAACAAATCCTGCCTCCGCCAAAAACTCGGCGTATGCAGTGTAGTAGTCTTGCCGCACCGCCATCGCCGGGGCGATCAAGACCACTCCCTTGACCGGCGTGACGGGATGGAACCAGGTTGGCGAGAGGCGTTCGATCATGCGCAACTAAATCGTCGACCAACCGGTGTCCGGCGCGAACCGCGCACCGTACTTCGCTTCGAGCGCTTTGGCCTCTTCGAGCAGTTTGTCTTTCCCTGCGCTCTTCAAGTAATTGATTGGGCCGCCACGATGCGGGGCGAATCCCGTGCCAAAAATGACGCCAGCGTCGCATAAATCCGCATCGGTCACGATGCCTTCACGCACACATGCGACGGCCTCGTTGACCGCAGGAAGTGTCATACGCATCCACAACGGCGCGAGATCGACCGTACCGGAACCGTTCGACTTCTGTGGCCTTCCGTTGACCCATTTGTAAAAACCTTCGCCGGTTTTCTTGCCCAACTTTTTAGCGGCAACCAGCTCTTGGATTTTTTTCGGTTGTGGATTGCCGGGTTTGTGCAACTCCGTCCCGACTGCGAGTCCTACATCCAGCCCGACCGTGTCGGCCAACTCGATCGGCCCCATCGGCATGCCAAATTCTTTCGCGGCAGCGTCGATGGTTTCAGCAGGAATACCTTCTTCCAACATCACTTGGGCTTCGGTCATGTATGGCGTCAGGATGCGATTGACGAGGAAGCCGGGCGCCGACTTCACCGGCAGTGGCAGTTTGTCGATCTTCTTCACAAAAATCTGCGAGAGCTTCATCACGTCTTCTGACGTCTGCGGCCCCTGCACGATCTCGACCAACATCATCATCGCAACGGGATTGAAAAAGTGGATACCGACGAGCCGCTCCGGGCGCGCCAAGCCGACGGAGAGTTCCTGCAACGGAATCGACGACGTATTGGTGGCCAGAATGGCCGATGGTTTAAGGCGCGGCTCAATGGAGGCGTACAACTTCTTTTTGATTTCCGCGTTTTCGACAATAGCCTCAATCACCAAATCGCAGTGCGCAACACCGTCGCCCTTCACATCGGGAATCAAACGATCCATTGCTGCCTGCACCAGATGCGCTTCCTTCAGCTTTTTCTTGTAAAGCGCGGCTGCGCGTTTGATGGCCGGCGCGATACGTTCATGATCGAGATCTTGCAGCGTGACCGTCATGCCTTTGAACGCGCACCACGCGGCGATATCACCGCCCATCACACCGGCACCAATCACATGGACGTGTTTGATCTCGGTTGAACCCGAGCCGAGCGCTTTCAAGCGATCTTGCAGTTTGAAAATACGAATGAGGTTGCGCGCTGTCGGGTGCTCGAACAACTTCTGCATCGAGCTGTCGGCATCCGCCGGCACATTACGCGGGTCACCGCCGTACTTCTCCCACAAATCAATGATGGCGTACGGCGCAGGATAGTGATCGCGCCTAGCTTTCTTCGCCACTTGTTTGCGCGACGCATTCGCCACGATGCCGCGAATGATCGGCCAGTTGGTGACTGCATCTTTCAGTGCCGGCTGATGCGGCGCGGGCGGTTTTTGCAGCAGCATCATAGCGGCGTTGGCGAAGTGACGACGCGGCGTCACCACGTCGACCAAGCCCATGCGCTTGGCAGTTTTTCCGTTCACCGCGCGGCCGGTCAGCATCAGCCCCAACGCCTGACCTGCGCCGATCAACTTCGGCATACGCATCGCACCACCCCAACCGGGGACGATACCAATCATTACTTCAGGCAGCGCCATCTTGGTTTTTGGGCCGTCATCGGCGATGCGATAACGGCATGCGAGTGCCAACTCTGTTCCGCCGCCCATGCAGAAGCCGTGAATCATCGCGACGGTTGGAAACGGCAATGCCTCAACTTGATCGAACACATCGAGACCCAACTTGGTCATCGCACCTGCTTCTTCCACAGTTTGAAAGCTGGTGAATTCGTCGATATCCGCACCGGCGGCGAAACCGTTGTCCTTCGCCGATTGAATCGCCAGACCCTTGACCGGATTCGCTTTCAGGTGCGCACAGACGTCGCCGAGCTCGCGCAACGCTTCCGACGAAAACGTGTTGGTGGAATCCGGGGTGCCGTCGGGTTTGGCGCGATCAAAGGTTAGAAAGCCGAGGCCGTTGGGTTCGACCTGAAGGCGCCAGTGTTTCCAGTTCTGCATGTGCTGCTCCGAGAGTGCGATGTTTTGATTACTCGAACTTGCAAACTCGCCTATCCACGGGCAGTTCCAAGCATTTTTGGCTCGAAACGCCCGTCAAGCAGCGAGTTTCAATTTTCTAGTTACGGACGTTCGAGAAGCATGGCGCCGCCCTGCCCGCCGCCAATACAAAGGCTGGCCGCCGCGCGTTTGCCGCCGGTGCGCTCCAGGGTTTTCAACGCATGCAACACAACACGCGCGCCGGACGCGCCGATCGGATGTCCGATCGCAATCGCGCCACCATCGACGTTGAATTTCGAACGATCCAACGCGCCGAACTTTGCAAATGCCGCGTCGTCGAGACCGAGCTTCTCTTTGCAGTAGGCTTCTGATTCCCACGCCGCGAGACAGCCGAGCGCTTGCGCCGCGAACGCTTCGTTAATCTCGAGACAATCGAGATCTTTAAGGCCGAGGCCTTTGCGCAGCAACATCGGTGTGATGGCGTGCACGGGGCCCAAGCCCATCTCTGCTGGATCAAGCGCGCTCCATTGCGAATCGACAATCGCGCCAAGCGGCTTCAGATCATATTTCGCGACCGCTTCTTCGGACGCCAGGATCAGCATTGCCGCACCGTCAGTCACCTGCGATGAATTGCCCGCTGTGACATTGCCGTAGTTCTTGTCAAACACTGGACGCAGTTTTGCCAAGCGTTCCGGCGTTGAATCAGTACGCACCCCGTCGTCTTCCTTGTAGACCACACCTTTTGAATCGATCAACGGTTCGATCTCAGAAAAATGCCCAGCCGCTCTTCCCGCGAGTACACGTTGGTGTGAATCCGCCGCGAATGCATCCATCATCTGTCGCGTGATGCCGAATCGCTTCGCGACAATCTCTGCCGTCTGCCCCATTGAAAGCTTGACGATTGGATCGGTGAGACCTTTCAGAATGGCGATCACGGGTGCTAAGTAGCTCAGCCGAAACTGGGTCGCCACGCCTGCGCGTTGGCCAAACGACTTTGCCGCGTACCAATCGGCGAGCCAGTTCACCATGGCAGGGCCAAACAACAACGGCGCATGGCTCATCGCGTCGGTTCCACCTGCCAGCACGAGATGGGATTTGCCGGCCTGGATATTGACGTAAGCCGAGTCCAATGCCTGCATGCCGGATGCGCAGTTACGCATCACGGTCCACGCCGGCACTTTGTCGCCGCAGCCAACACGAAGCGCCACGACTCGGCCGATGTTCGCTTCATCAGCACTCGGCATCGCCGCTCCAACGATGACTTCGTCGAATGCGGTGGGCGCGAAGTTCTGGCGCGCGAGTAATGGCCGCGCACAGCCCACAGCCAAATCACCACCTGAGAACGGACCGAGCTTTCCCTTGGACTTCAAAAACGGTGTGCGTGCGCCATCAACGACATACACTTTTTTCATCATCAACCCCTATTCAGCCGCTTCCGCATAGGCGGGAGATGACGCCGTGCGGCTCGTTGGGGCGATCACGGCAATACCGAAGTTCTTGTCGAAGTCATCAACGCGAACGACTTCTTTGGTCAGCACACGTGCCCGCTTCCAGAGTGCGAGTTCCGTATCGGTGATAACAGACAACGACTTCGCCTCTTCAAATGCTGCGTCCTGCGTCTTCGCGGTGATGCGTCCAGCCTTTTGCGCGGCGCGCACCTTGGCTTCAATCGGCTCTGCCGCGACAACTGCATTCATGGCGGCGTTGAGTTGGCCCATGATGTCATTCTCGTCATTCGGCAAATACATGCCTGCAATGAGGCGATCACGCGCAGCAGACGGGGTAATGAGAATCTTCGCGACCTCGTGCCCGAGCTGGTCGGACGGCTGAATCAAAGTCATTCCCTTCGGAAATACCAAACGACGCAACACCCAAGCAATCGGTCGATTCGGGAAATTCTTGATGATGCCGTCCATCGCCACCTGGATTTTGAACGCGCAATCATAGAGCGCCCACTTAAGCAGTGGTAACTCATCTTTTTGTTGTCCGCGCTCGTCATAGAATTTGAGCGAACACGACGACAAATAAAGGTAGGACAGTACGTCTCCCAACCGCGCGGAAAGTTTTTCTTTACGCTTCAGTGAGCCGCCGATCACAAACATCGACACGTCCGCAAGCAAGGCGAATGCCGAGGAAAATCGGGTCATCTGTTGGTAATAGCGTTTTGTCTCCGGACAAGCTGGTGCAGGTAGGCCGACTCCAGCGGTGATACCCAGCCAAAGCGAACGACCGGCATTGCCCAGAGTGAACTTGATGTGTTCCCAAAACGCTTCGTCAAACGCCTCGAGCGAGTCTTCGCGTGCCGCTCTCATTTCCTTCAAGACCCATGGGTGACAGCGAATCGCGCCTTGCCCAAAGATGATCAGCGACCGCGTGAGAATGTTGGCCCCCTCCACAGTGATCGCGATCGGCACCTGCTGATAGGCGCGTCCAAGGTAATTGTTTGGCCCTAGGCAGATGCCTTTACCACCATGAATGTCCATTGCGTCGACGACCACCTGTCGCATGCGCTCGGTCGCGTGGTACTTTGATATGGCAGAAAGAACCGAGGGTTTCTCGCCAAGATCCAGCGCACCGGCAGTAATGGTGCGCGTTGCGTCCATTAGATATGTCATCGCGCCAATTCTGGCGAGCGGCTCTTCGATGCCTTCGAACTTGCCAATGGCGGTCTTGAACTGCTGTCGAACGCGTGAATACGCGCCAGCGGTGAACGAGGTGACTTTGCCGGCTGCAATCGATTGTGCTGGTAAGGAAATCGAGCGTCCCGCCGCAAGACACTCCATCAGCATACGCCAGCCCTGCCCGAGCATCGCTTCGCCGCCAATGATCCATTCCATCGGAATAAACACATCTTTGCCGGAATTTGGGCCGTTCATGAACGCGGCGTTCAGCGTCATGTGGCGACGGCCAATCACAACGCCGGGATGGTTGGTGGGAATCAATGCGCAGGTGATACCAAGATCAGTTTCGCCGCCCAGTAATTTGTCTGGGTCGTACGCCTTGAAAGCCAAGCCGAGAATGGTCGCAATCGGGCCCAAGGTGATGTAACGTTTTTCCCATGTGACACGCAGCCCGATCGTTTCCACACCCTGCCACATTTGTTTGCATACAATACCCGCGTCTGGCATTGACGCAGCATCCGAGCCGGCCTCCGGCGCAGTTAGCGCGAAACAAGGAATCTCAAGACCTTTTGCGAGCCGCGGCAGATAGTAGTCTTTCTGAGCCTTGGTACCGTAGTGCATCAGCAATTCGCCTGGGCCTAACGAATTTGGCACCATGACCGAAACGGCGGCGGTCGAGGATCGCGTCGAGATCTTCATCACGACTTGGCTATGGCCATACGCGGAGAAACCCTTGCCGCCATACTCCTTCGGGATGATCATACCGAGGAAGCCGTGGTCCTTGATGAAATGCCAGACACTCGGCGGCAGATCATGGGCTTGGTGTGTGATGTTCCACTCGTCCAACATGCTGCACAGCTCATGAGTTGGGCCGTCGATAAACGCCTGCTCTTCGGCAGACAGCGTGGCGCGCGGCACCGCGAGCCATTTATTCCAGTCTGGTTTGCCTGAAAAGAGATCACCATCCCACCAAACCGTACCGGCCTCGAGCGCTTCTTGCTCGGTGGAAGACATTTGCGGCAATAACTTCTTGTATGTCGCAAAAATCGGCGACGATAACAATGCGACGCGCAAGACTTTGCTGTTGGCGATTACAGCAAAGGCGATAAATGCGAGCCATAGCATGCCCGCCAGTACGCCAGTCACTGCGCCGGTCGCAGATCCGACCAGAAGGGTGATACACACAACCACCGACCAGACCAGCGCTGATGCAGAGTGGTAGGCCAGTGCCCAAACGACAGCTAAGGCAACAAGTAGAGTAATGAAGAAATTCAACATGGCGCTTCCTTTTCGATAACGGGTCAGTCGTGCGGCGAACGTTTTACTTCCGTGGTATCTTTCAGTCTGATTCGGCAAACCATTGGTGCTGGTCCTGCGGTGTGCCGACCGGCGCTCGCAGCCCAGCAGCCAAGAACGGTGCCAATCGCATTAGGAGTAGTTCATCGTTGTCGGCGTCATCCGGGCGAATCTGCGAAATCAACTTGAGACCGTCACTTCCTGCCAACGTGTAGGAAAGCGCACCCATTACAAAGTGCAGCCGCCACGAGACCTCCTCACGAGGCAGATGTGGCAATGCCTCACCAAATGCGGCACGGAAGCGACCAACCATCTCGGCATATTGCAGCGAGAGAAATTCGCGGATGAATGGAGCAGGGTCGGCGTAAGCTCGACCGAGTAAACGAAGAAAGTTCTTTCCGCCTTGTTCGTGATCTCGGGCTAACTTCAACGCGGGGATGAACATCGCGGAAATGATTCGCTCACAAGTTAACGGCTGGCCACCAGCGACCGCCTGATAAGCAGCGAGCAGTGCCACGCGCTCGTGGTTCATGGGGTCCAGACGCCGGGTAAACACCGCCTGGAAGAGCTCCTCTTTGGAGCCAAAGTGATAGTTGGAAGCGGCAACGTTAACCCCAGCGGCTGTTGTGATCAGGCGCAAACTGGTGGCCTCGAAGCCATGCTCCATAAACAGCTCTTCAGCTGCGTCGAGAATCCTGCGTTTGGTATCACCCACGTCGACCGACTTGTCGGTCAGCTTGCCGACCACAGCGGCACCGACGACGTCAGATACGCGAGCCGCATCTCCAGAGGTAACCTCTTGAGGCAGTCGCCGCACTACTGGTTGGCTCATTGTCTTTTCATTTCAGTGAGTTACGCTGCAAGACCAAAGAATTCAAACGATTGTTTAAAACAAGCGTATTACCACTTATGGATAGGTGTCAATCACAATCGATGTTGCGGCGCAGCAACCGGGCGCGATGGATCATCGTTTCACTTGGGAAGTTCCAATAACTCCTTCGTCCCAGCCTCCGCTGGGACGAAGGAGTTATTGGAACCCCATTGTGGTGGAGACCATCTGGTGGGCACGTTGAGACACTTATGCCTGGAAAGGTGCGTGAATAAACGACTTTCACCAACAAAAAAGCCGCTCGATGAGCGGCTTTCTTTGAAATGCACAAAATCTAGTTCTTCTTGATTGCTTCCAACATCTTAAAGGTCGACTTGTTTGCGCCGATGAAAAGGCGTTTGAAATATTTGCCTAAACAACGACGCTCTAGCGCGTTGCGGCGGGTACGCTTGCGTTCGCCTGCCATGGTGACTCCTATCGGTGATTAAGTTTCAAAGACTTTGAATTATAGAGGATTCGGCAGATCAGACTGTGCGAGTATTGCGCCCCGCTAAGCCGCCGCGCGCTGTAGCGATGCCTTAAGCGCTTCTGTTAGCGTACTCAGGCTCTCGCCCAAGTGCGCTTTCGCTTCCTTGCTCATCGGTTTTGCCATCGCCGCACGGATTTGCCCCTGCAACTGGATTGCACCGTCGCGCATCAGACTACGAACGTCGGCTGGACTGTTGGCGGTCGCGCGGGTCAGCGCGTTGCCGATACGCTTGATGTGTTCACGCTGTAGGTTTCGACGCATGGTGCTGATTTCGCCGCCGGTTCGCAGTTCCGACCATATCGCGTTTTGCAGGGTATCGTAGACCTCGGACAACTTCATCGCATCAACGGGTTTTGCTACCTTGTCCTGACTATCCAACAGACGCTGTGCGACTGTGTCCGCGTACAAGATATCCAAAGTCCCACGTTGCAAATTCAGCACCGAGTTGGCAATCGAAATGTCTGGATTGCCGCGACCGGGGCCCCAGCGGTCAAAGTGATCAATGGAAAGTCGGGACACAAACTCAGGCTTCAATTTGAAACTATCCACCTTAAAGATACCGTCAGTCAACAGCTGCAGCGCTTCGCGTTGTTTGGCCACAGGTGTCGGCGTATAAAGGGCATTGGGACTACCGGCACGATCACGCACGTGTTTTACACCACCAACATACTTGGCGAGTGACGGTGTTATTTGGCTGAGCGAGCGGAACCCGGATGAAAAGGAGCGGGTCAGGCGTTCGTAACTTTCTCCCGGTTTCAACTGTAGTGTTTGCAGTCGATCCCACAATTCACGTGTCAGCTTCATCCGTTTATGGTAGTACTCGATCGGGTCTGCGCCTAAGTCGCGCTGGTTGACTTCCGGATCCATGCCCGCGATCGCGTCCTCGTCGGTCGCGTAAGCGAGCAACGGATTCGTAGTGGCTTTCAGTGCAATTGCTGCCAGTTCAGCCTTTTCAGTCTTCGGGTCGAGCGGCTTGTAGGCGTATTCGACCGCGAGGTAATCGTACGGGCCTAGCGTCGACATGACATATTCACCCTGCTTCTCGCCATTCAGCGCGAGATTGAACGGGTTGTATTCCATCACCGATCCAGCAATGCCATTGACCTTTGTAAAGTTCGGGTCTTGGATCTGTTTGGCCGTGTAGATCATGGACGAACGGAAGTTATGGCGGAACCCTAAGGTGTGCCCTACCTCGTGCATGATGACGTCAAGCACATAGGCTTGGGCGAGTTTTTCGGCTTCGGGGGAGTCCATCTCTAATCCGCGCGCTTCCAAGACATCCATCGCGAAATTGAGGTCATGCGCCTTTTCCGACATGTAGTTGCACTGCATGTATAGCGCCTGCTGCTTTAACGACGGCGTCATCGCACCGGCCAAAGCTGCGTCTAACACCAGCGGTTTGCCGATGTCTTCAACGACCAGTCGACGTGCACCACGACCAAAGACGTCTGACATACCGATGTCCGCATCGAGGATCTCACCGGTACGCGGGTCCTTGTGCGATGGTCCGATCGCAAAACCGACATCGGCGCCGGTGAACCAACGCACGGACGCATGGCGCGCATCCATGGTGTCGAAATCGTCTTTTTCCGTCTGCTGTTTAGCCACAATCGCATCCTTGAAGCCAATCTTCTCAAACGCCTTGTTCCACTCGAGCACACCGAGTTCTACCGACTTGCGATATTTGATCGGGATATTCTTGTCCAGCCAAAACACGATCGGCTGTTTTGGCTCAGACAGCGCGGCGACCGCATCCTTCTTCTCAAGTCTCCAACGATTGACAAAGTGTTGCTTGGTCTTTGCCGACAAATCCTCATCGTAACTTACCCGTGTGCTCACGAAGTGTCCGACTCGCTCGTCGGCTACGCGCGGCGCCATCGGCTCATCCGGCAACTTCGCAAACGAATACATGAAGCTAACAAACAAGCTGCGCGGATCCGGTGTGGCCTGCGGAGGCGTAGGCATCGGTACCGGCGACGGCGTCAGCGGTGGCGCTGACAACTTCGGCACGTTGAAATGCGCTTGCACCTTCATCGCCGTGATCATGTCATTGTTAGTGACTTGCGAAAAGCTGGTGTTGCGGGTATCAAGCGCGAATGGCATGCGGTAAGCAAACTCAAGGCGTGTCAGGTATCCAGGGATATCGGCAAACAGCAGGGCGCTAGCGTCAATCAGAATCGCCTTGGACTCCGGATCCGCTGCAGATGCTGCAACCGCACTGGAAAGTAAGGAGTCCGAAAAACTCTCGGAGACAAACTGCGCTTGGGGTGTGCCTGGTGTTGCGTAAAACTCGGCGTTCTTCGCCAGTAGCTGAATCTGATTGCCAATTTTCTTGAACACTGCCATTTCAGCCCCGCCCATCTGCGAGCCGTACAAGCCACGCTCCCCAACGCTTTGCGGAATGTTGTAGGTGAAGAAAAATGGCTTATCGAACTGCTCCGGCTTAATCGCCAGCCAGACTTTTTCATCCTTCTGGTAAGTCGTAAAGAACCCCGGCGTCATCTTTGCCTCTTTGATGATCTCGCGGAAGGGGCGCGGGGCGCTTGGCGTCGGCGCACCGGCCGCAGGTGCGCCCGATGCCGCAGTGGCACCGGTGGCCAGCGGAACTGGAGCACCTGTAGGCGCTTGGGCAAACCCTGAAGATGCAAACGTCGCAAGGACTACAGCAACGAGTGTTTTGCGTACCAGCGGTGTAAACGAATCGCGTGATGCTTTTAGAAACGACGGCATTGGTGTTCCTTCTCTAATGGCGTGAAACGACGGAGGGTTCGGCTTGTCTGGAAAACGGACAGAGTTTCGCGAAGCTATTACTGGCTTCCTGAAAACGGAAAACCATGCATTTACGACAAAACGCGAAAATGGTTCCAGCAATTGCCCTGAATAAAGACTGGCATGATTTACAGCAAAAAAAACGGAGCCTGAAGGCTCCGCTGGTCTACGGCGTTTCCCGTTAAACCGAGAAGGACGATCCGCAACCGCATGTGCTACTCGCATTTGGATTCTTGATCACAAACTGAGCGCCTTCCAGGCCTTCTGAGTAGTCAATCTCCGCCCCGATCAAGTACTGATAACTCATCGGGTCAATCAGTAATTGGACGCCATTCTTTTCCATTACCGTATCGTCTTCGTTGGATATCTCGTCAAACGTGAAGCCGTACTGTAGCCCGGAGCACCCACCGCCGGTCACAAAGACGCGAAGTTTCAAGTCATCGTTGCCTTCTTCAACAATAAGCGCCTTGACCTTGTCAGCGGCGTTATCGGAAAAAACCAACGGGGCAGGCATCATGGACATGTCATTCATTTGGATCTCCTTACATCAATATTTCGGGACGGCAGAGTAATTGTCAAGCAGCGCGTTTGTGTTTCAGCCCTGTGCTGGTTTGAACTCGATGACTTTATCGCTGGCACGAACATCGGACTCGTGCACCATACGTCCCATGACAATCGCCCCGACATGAATTTCGATGATCTTGTAAGTCACGTCACCCATCACACGAGCCTTTGGCATCAACTCAATATACTCGCACGCCTTGATTGGCCCGGCTACCGAACCATTAACAACAACATGGGCGACTTCAATGTCGCCCTCAATTTTTGCCAGCTCCGACAAGACCAATGTGCTGGGCTTGTCACCAACAGCCTTGATGTTGCCCTTCACAGTACCATCCACTCGCAACCCGCCACTGAATTGGATATCTCCAGTGATGATGGAACCCGCGCCGATGAGGCTGTCGATTGGGCTGGGTTTGTTCGATTTTGCGTTAAACATAACGACTCCCTGCTGATCCTAAAAATTGAGGCTACGCTGAGCCCTAACTTCATAGCTAGGGATCGCCAAGACTCGGACCTGTACACTTTTCAGTTGCGAACCTCCGGGAATTCTAAACCTGCCGTCAATTTTTTGGTAAATGCGGAATTCGATTGTACCGCCTGCGGCGCGCAATTGGCCCTCTTCTGGAAAGCTTAGGACGGTTGGTGTCGCCACACCGGGCACCTGTACCCGCGCGATGACCTGCACCTTGCCCTTAAAGTCCTGTTTGCGCTGTCCACCTTGGGTCAACAACAGTCGATAGCGGAATTCGTTGGGCAGCGCATCCGGTTCAACTTTAAAGTTCTGGATGGCAAATCCGTCCGGGACGCTACCAGAAGACATCACGTTGCGAAGAAAACCAAGGTCTTCCTTGAGCCCTGCGTTCTCATCTTGAAGCTGGGTTAGATTTTTTGTCAGCTCCGCTTGCGCCGCTGTTTCGACCTTAAGCTGACTTTCTTTGTCATTTAACATGGATTTGGTCGTCTCGTAGCCCAACTTAAGACGCAAATTTTCCGCTTTCAGCGACTCGATCTGCGCCTTGGCCTCCTCACGGCTAAACCCGGTGATCCGGTAGCTATTGTCAACAATCACCCAAGCAATCGCGCAGGCTACCCCCATCGCCAAGCCATATGCACCGACCTTTACATACCATGGCACATGCGATTGAATCGCCACCTTTTCGGAGCGAATACCTATCTTTGAGCGAATCCTGCGCCACGATCCGCGTAATTTTATCTGGCCCAACATAGACGCTGATTGTCGGTGCATGGTCGTTCGAAATGCGTGCCGAAACGAGAAGGGCTCCTTGTCGCAATGTGGCAACAGAAGCCAGTGCCTCGAAGGACAAAAAGCCGCATCAAGCGGCTTTTTGTCCTGTTTCTACGTCGCCCAATTCTCAATTAGCGCTTCGAGAATTGCTTGCGACGGCGTGCCTTGTGCAAGCCAACTTTTTTACGTTCCACTTCCCGCGCATCGCGAGTAACTAAGCCGGCTTTCGACAACTGAGACTTCAGCGTTGCATCGAAATCGATCAGAGCACGGGTGATGCCGTGACGCACAGCGCCAGCCTGACCGGATTCGCCACCACCAAAAACGTTGACCATGATGTCAAATGTGTCAGCATTCCCCGTCAGCTCTAGCGGCTGGCGGGCCACCATACGACCGGTCTCGCGAGAAAAATAGATGTCGATAGGCTTGTCATTGACAACAATGTTGCCCTTGCCAGGCTTGATAAAAACGCGTGCAACCGCACTTTTGCGGCGACCCGTACCATAGTGATATTTACCGACCATTTTCGGGTTCCTTAAATCGAGAGTTCTTTGGGTTGCTGCGCCGCGTGCGGGTGGGAATTGCCAGCATAGATCTTGAGTTTCTTGATCATCGCATAGCCAAGCGGGCCTTTTGGCAACATACCTTTCACGGCCTTTTCGAGGATACGCTCAGGATGTTTTTGTTGCAGCTTGTTGAAATTTGTTTCGTAGATGCCACCTGGATAGCCAGTGTGACGGTAGTATGTTTTATCTTCTGCTTTATTGCCTGTGACGCGCAGTTTTTCAATGTTGGTCACAACAATGAAATCACCCGTGTCAACGTGTGGCGTGTATTCGGGCTTATGTTTGCCACGCAAACGACTCGCGACTTCTGCGGCCAACCGGCCCAGTACTTTGTCAGTCGCATCAACGTGAAACCAACCGTGCACAACTTCATGCGGTTTGGCGGAAAAGGTCTTCATAATGAGCTCGCTTAATTATTCGGTTTCTGCTTTGTCCACTCGTCGCGGTCGCGGTTCCGTCGCGATCTCACTAACTTGCGGACTCGTTATTTGCGCGGGTAACTTGCGCACGGGGGCAAACGATCAGCGAAGCATGAAATTCTAATGTATTCAATGGCATGCCGTCAACCCAAATCAAGCTGAGTTAGCGCTGACGGCAACTTAAGAGGTTCGACATGAAAACTCGCCTTCGCTGGAAACAGAACGTCGCTTTTGAAGCGGAAACGGATTCCGGCCATAAATTGATGATGGACGGCTCGCCTGACGTAGGGGGCCAAAACCTTTGGCCAAGGCCAATGGAGACGGTGCTGGCTGGCACCGGCGCTTGCAGCGCCATCGACGTCATTCTCATTCTGAAAAAAGCTAGGCAACAGGTCACGGACTGCTACGTAGACGTAGAAGCCGAGCGGGCAACAACAGATCCGAAAGTGTTTACTCGCATACACTTCCATTTTGTGGTCACTGGCAAGGGCCTAGACTCTGCAAAGGTGGCGCGCGCTATCTCATTATCAGCCGATGTTTACTGTTCGGCCTCCGCGATGTTGGCCAAGACCGCAAACATCACCCACGATTTCGAACTCATCGAGGCGCAATGAGAAAGGAACGCCTTTCGTCCTTCTCCTACACCCGTTCTATACCCAGTATGTAGTGGTGGTCATCAGGCGCGATGTCGCGCGCATGGCAGCTTTGATCGGCAACGGTAACGGCACCGCACCGGCGGCCTCCCCGCTGTTTCCATGTTCAATTTCATCAAGCCGCATACGCTCGACAATTGCCCTCGTGCGGTGGTCGGTTGCCGGCAGCGCCGAGAGGTGCCGGTCCAAATGCGCCTCAACCTGACGCTCGGTCTCCACCAAGAAACCCATGCTCCACTTATCACCGGCGAGCCCTGACGCCACGCCCATTGTCCAAGCACCAACATAAAAAAGTGGACTCAAGACGCTGGTTTTTCCACCAAGTTCGGACACTCGGCTTGCGCACCATGCGAGATGGTCGCGCTCTTCCCGCGCCGCATGTTCAAGTATCCCGCGTGTTTTTGAATCGCGGGCGACGGCCAACTGGCCTTGATAGAGCGCTTGGGCGCAAACTTCGCCCACGTGATTGATACGCATGAGACGCATGCTCTCCGTGACCTCCGCGGCCGCCATCGGTACGGCCCCTGGCGCTACCAAACCGACGGGCAAAGGTCGCGACGCAACGGGTTTGGCAAAAACGCTGCGCAAGCCAGCATCCAACTCACAGATCAGACTGTCGATTAGGTTCATAAAAACATTCTACAAAACAAAACGGGCACCCGAAGGTGCCCGCTGAACAACATTTCGCGATAATCCGCGATTTGGTGTGATTTAGAACGTGTGACGCATACCAATCGAGAAGCCGCGTGGATCTTGATCGGCAGCGATTGCTAGGTTGTTGGCACCGAAGTTGCCCAAGCCCGCAACGTTGTTCTTGGTCTGCGTGTAAATAGCGATCAACGAGGTGCGACGTGAGAAGTTGTAGAAATAACCCACTGAGTTCACCTTGGTATCCGGCTCGGTCACCGCGGTCGTCGGCGTTGCACGGGTTGCACCGTCCTTCGAGCGTTGGGTCTGGAACACAAACTGATTTTTGCCAGCCGTGTAGATCAGGTTAAACATTTGTGCTTTTTGGTCAGACGTACGGGTCGTACCGCCGCCGTTCTTCTTGAACTTCTGCAACAATCCACCAACGCGCACTGGGCCGAATGTTACGTGACCGCCCAACGAAACACCTGTTTCGTCAGCGCCGGCTACGTTAGCAACTGCGCCCGTGTAGTTCTTGAAGATGTCCTTATGCTTTTCCCATGCGGTCGACACATAGATCGGGCCCTGGGCGTACACAGCATTGAAAGACGTCACAACTGGATTAACGGTCGCGGTCTTGCCTTCGTTAGCCGTGTAGCTGGCGCGGAAAGTCAAACCGGAGAAATTTGGCGACCAGTACTGAACAACGTTTTGTTCACGACGGTCGAAGTTGCCACGATCACTCATTGCCGAGGTGAAACCGGCAATTGTGGTCGTGCCGAACGGATCAATTGAGGCGTTGGCAAGTTTGAATGGGGTATCCCAACGACCGAGCAATACACTACCAAAACCGCCCTGCAACCCGACACCACTGTTGCGGGTGCCGAAGTTTGACAAATCGTTTTGGTCAGGACGGAACTCAGTTTCCGCTTGGAAGAAGGCTTTCAAACCGCCGCCCAAGTCTTCCGTACCACGGAAACCAATCAACGAAGCACCGTTGTTGTTCACGCGGTTACGGCTGCTAACCGGCGCTGCTGTACCACCGTCGGCCTTGACGTTTTCAAACGCCACCCAGATGCGGCCGTAAAGTGTGACCGGATTGGCGGTCTGCGCCATTGCAGCCGGAGCCAATGTGGCGCCAGCAACTGCAAGAGCGATTAATTTTTTGTTCATCAAAAATCTCCTTTGGGTTTAACGATGAGGCTGTTAGATTTCTACTTAACGCTTGTAATGCAAACCTCTAGGCTGGAGCCGTCACCGACCGCAACGTTGCGTTTCCAACATTGTGTCTTCGGTCGACGCGACTTCTCCGCATGAATTCTTTCGAGAAGCTCCCCGTAGTTTGCCAAAAGCGGCAGGTTCTCTCAAGCTCACCCTATGAAAAACCCACTGCCACCCATCGCATGTTGCGCCAATACAACATGCGATCCAAGCCCGTAGGTTGGGTCATCATCTTGTCATGTCAGCCCAAAATGTGTGTGCAATGGGGCCAGTTAGTTGGGGAAAAGGGACTCAAAGGCGGCGCCGGGGTCCTCCTCGCGCATCAAAGCACCACCGACCAAAAACGTATTGATGTTATTTTTTCTCATGGAATCAACAGCTTGACGGGTCTCAACACCGCTTTCCGTGATCAGAATGCGCGTTTTGGGAACGAGCGGCGCAAGATTGGTGGTCGTTTCGAGATCAGTCTTGAAACGGGTTAAGTCCCGATTATTGATGCCGATCAGGGGTGTTCTGAGCAAAAGAGCTTGCTGTAGTTGCGCCGCGGTGTGTGACTCGGCCAACACGTCCAGTCCGAGATCGGTCGCGATATCTTCGAGCCGCAGAAATTCGCTGATTGGCAGTGCGTCCATGATGAACAACACCGCGTCAGCGCCCATCGTACGGGCTTCGTAAACCTGATAGGCGTCGACGATAAAGTCTTTACGCAACACGGGAATCGTACAGGCCACACGAGCGGCGACGAGGTCAGCCGCACTCCCGCCAAAATAATCTTGATCGGTCAGCACCGACAAACATGCCGCGCCATGCGCTTCGTAACTCGCGGCAAACCGCGCGGGATCAAAATCACCGTCGCGCCGAAACTGCCCTGCCGATGGGCTCTTTTTCTTAATCTCCGCAATCACCGCCGCTTTGCCGACTGCATGTTTTGCCCGGAGTGCACCAACAAAATCGCGTGTTGGCGGCAGATCAACGATACGCGCTTGAAGAGCCGCGATCGAATCCTGGCGCGCTGCCGCATCCACCTCGCGGCGTTTTGTCCGAAGAATTTCTTCGAGGATGTTGCTCATCTTGTTTACAACTCTGGTGCCAGCGCCGTGGTGAAACCCACCAGCTCATCAAGCTTCTTTCTCGCCAAGCCCGTTTCAATCATTTCACGTGCACGTGAAACGCCACCCCACAGATCATTCGTGATACCCGCGACGTAGATTGCCGCACCGGCATTCAGCATTACGATATCCTTGGCCGGTCCCGCCTTGTTGTTGAGAACGTCGAGCAACATTGACTTAGAGGCGTCTGCATCAACAGCCCGAATCGGCTCTAGTGGTCCTATGTCCAAACCGAACTGTTTTGGCTCGATCGTAAATTCGGTCACAAAACCATGTTTGAGCTCTGCTACCTGCGTTTTACCCGACAGGGTGATTTCGTCCAATCCGTCTTCGCCGTGCACCACCATGACATGTTTGGAGCCCAGTTGCTTCAACACACGGGCTTGAATGCCAACCAGGTCAGTGTGAAAAACGCCCATCACTTGGTTGGGCGCGCCCGCGGGATTGGTCAGCGGCCCCAAGATATTGAGGATGGTACGCATCCCCAGTTCTTTACGCACTGGTGCCGCGTATTTCATCGCCGGGTGATGGCTGGGCGCAAACATAAAGCCGATACCGACCTTTTCAATCGCCTCGGCAACCTGTGCGGGTGTCAAAGTCAGATTCACTCCAAGCGCCTCCAGCACATCGGCACTTCCTGACTTAGACGATACCGATCGACCGCCGTGTTTCGCAACTTTAGCGCCCGCAGCCGCGGCTACAAATGCCGCGGTGGTGGAGATATTGAAGGTATGCGCTTTGTCGCCCCCAGTTCCACAAGTGTCAACCAGATGGGTGGTATCACTCACTGCAACCTTTGTCGCAAATTCGCGCATTACCTGTGCTGCGGCGGCGATCTCCGACACTGACTCCGACTTCACATGCAGCCCCATCAATATGGCCGACAACTGAACAGGGGTGACCTTGCCTTCCATCACTTGGCGAAACAGATCAACCATCTCATCAAAAAAAATCTCACGTTTATCGGAGAGTCGGTTAATGGCTTCTTGCGGTGTAAACATGGATTACCTTCGACTTGTTGGCCTAATAGGCGTTCAAAAAGTTGCGGAGCAGACTGTGCCCGTGTTCGGTCATGATCGATTCAGGGTGGAATTGCACGCCCTCAATCGGCAAAGACTTGTGGCGCACTCCCATGATTTCGCCGTCATCCGTCCAAGCGGTGATTTCGAGGCAATCTGGACATGATTCGCGCTCAATCACCAGCGAGTGATAACGCGTCGCTCTGAACGGCGACGGCAACTCGGCAAACACCCCCTGACCGGTATGGCTGACTTGCGAGGTCTTGCCGTGCATCAACGTCTTGGCGTGAATGATTTGTCCACCAAAGGCTTGCCCGATGGCCTGATGGCCCAAACAAACACCGAGCAGCGGAATTTTTCCCGCGAATTTCTCGATTGCAGCAACCGATATGCCGGCTTCACTCGGCGAACACGGTCCTGGTGAAATCACGATCTTGGTCGGCGCCAGCTTCTCGATTTCGCCGAGTGTGACTTCATCGTTGCGTCTCACAACGACTTCCTCACCCAACTCGCCAAAATACTGCACGAGGTTGAAGGTGAATGAATCATAGTTATCGATCATTAGCAGCATTTCAAACCTTAACCATTTGATTTAATTTGATTATTTTTCATTATTCAATGCGGGTTAGTGCTTTGATACCCGCTGAAATACCCGCTTTTTTCGTTGCTAGGCCGGTTCGATCCGGTCAAAACTAGCAGGCCGGAAGCCCGGCGAAAGAAAAATAAATATTAGGCGATTGGCTTGCGCCAGCGCCAAGAGCGGGAGAGGTTTGAAAGGTTGCTGAGACTCATGCGCAAATTATTGCACCGTTGACAGCCATCGCCAAGTGCAGCGCATTGTGCGGCAATAGAAATATTCGCGTCGTGCCTGAGAGGTGAAAGCATTAGGTCGGCGGGGCGGTAGATTCACAGTCCGACAGCTCTAGCATCAAGTCTGCGTGTTCCTCTAGCGTCTCTCTCACGCCGTGCCCTAGGGTAACCAAAAACAGCTGCGCTCCTTCGCGCCTCGCAAACTTCATAACCGGGACAAAATCGCTATCTCCAGTCACCAGAACGATTACGCTTGCGATTTTCTTTAATACCAATGATGCGACGTCAAGACCGATCCGCATATCCACCCCTTTCTGGCCAATAACTGGTTGGATATCGTCTTTAGTAATCTCAATCTTCGCCACTTTTTCGCGTAACTTGTGGCCCTTAACCTGCCATCCTCGAAACACTGTTTCACCTAACCGCGTGGCAAAGAAAGGATATTTGGTAACGGCCTGAATAAGCTTGTTGTTTCTTATCGCAACGTCGGTTACGCCAAAATTGATACGCTCCGCACAAAGCGGCATCTCCTTTGTATCAGTGAAAGGTAAGGCGTCGTAGAAGTAAATCCGGTGGAGAGATTTTGACCTGAGCGCCGGGTGCGCTTGGAGCTTTTCGGCAAACTCACGAATTTGCTCTGCCGTTGCGGGGTCCTTTGCGGTCCCTAGCTTCCGCTTAAGAAACCCACCATCGATGAGGATTGCGTAAGCGGCCATAAAGTGAGAATGGCCACCAAACACGCGGGGCTCTTAACCCACTTGGATCGTGCGCGAATGGCGGCCGTTTTTTATTAGGCGCGAAGTGTAACTCAATCTGAATAGCAATGCTATTGAAGTTTTAACCGCGTAAATTTTTTGCAGGTGTTA
Organism: Usitatibacteraceae bacterium; assembly: GCA_044346745.1. GTDB lineage: Bacteria > Pseudomonadota > Gammaproteobacteria > Burkholderiales > Usitatibacteraceae > UKL13-2. The sequence continues at coordinate 40,938 of JBIIYQ010000001.1, forward strand.
TGCGGCGATCCCTTGAAAAAATTTCTAACAGGTTCTTGGCATGCTACCAATGTTACGTTGGGTCGCTCAGCCCCAATTCAAATTGAAGAGCCGTAAACCCGGTCTATTTGGCCTGCATGCAACTTAGGTTAGGTCACTGAAATTAATAAGGAATTTCCATAAAAACTGCAAATTACAAAATTCCCGTTTTCCTCATAGCTTTACCTTTCTCCGGATTTCGAAAAAAGCACGAAAAGGGGGATGCATAACGGCCGCTTGCTTGCTATCGTACAAAGCGCTAAAGCTAGGGTAGCGCAGTATGCGACCACTTGCATCGACCATTACCCAGTCCAGAGAACGCCTTCGCCAATGGCGTACTTGGCACGAATTCGGGCAGAGAGGCACTAAGATGAGAAAGCAGCTTAAGAAGGCCAGCGATACAGTTTTTCAGCAGCCAAGTGAGGGCAGCGGAAGGCCGCTAGAGTGGCGAAAGAGCCTTCAATTTGTCAATTTCGAAATGTTTAGCGCGACCGCGTCCAAAATCTACGACGTGAACGATGTTGACGGCTTTGGACAGATTCCCTTTGGCAAGGAAGCTGAAGCCAAAGCAGAACAAGGGCGAATTTTCCCGTTCGTTTCGCCGAAACCCGCGCGGAAACTAGTCGTCACCGGTCGCGCTAAGTCAAGGGATACCGTCTATACAACGAGCGGAGGCGCGTTTTCCAGCGAACCGCCGGACGGCCTGTACTCGCTGGAGCGACCCAAGGATGGCGTTGAGATCCGATTGCAAAGTAATGGCGATTCGCCAGAATCGCACAAGTCCTTTCCAAAAGGCGTTTTCTTTGGCAATGCGCTGAGGAGTGACGCGGACGAGGGGCGAGATGAACTATGCATAAACTGCCAAATTCCTGAGTCGCAGCTTGCCGAGATTGTCGAAGCGCTTGCAGTGTCTCCCGACATTGCACTGGAAGTTGGGCTCTCCATCGAAGCTTTTTCATTTGAGGTCGATGATTCACTGCGCGAGTGGTATCAGCCGAGAGAATTATTCATCCACAGAGTAGCATTCGCGATTGTGCGTTCAGTAGTTGTTAAGCGCGCGCCTGATAATTCAGCAGCGGAAGGGAACATTGACACTAGCGAGGTTATGCTCGCTGCGCCCGCTCAGCCGGTCACGCCGCCTTTAAGGGAAATCAACAACCCTAAAAGCAGTAATGCGGTGCTATGGGCAATAGCCGTGATTTTGCTTCTTCACTTATTTAAGTAGTTGCGCGGTTCGCAAGCGCAAGCGCCTTGCTAGCCGTTCTCAAAAGAGGCCTTGCTTCTATCGGGTTCAGGATGAGAGCTCGGCTAAAACCAAAACGGACTCCTAATCCAAAGCACCCATTCCAGACCCGGTATGCCGCTGGCTATGACAAATACGTAGCAAAGCAGGGCAATCCATAGCACGGCGTTTTCAGCGACCACCCTCGGCCCGTGATATTTCTTCTCAAGGTACGCGATCAAAACTTCCAGACGCTTTCGCCTTGGGTGCTCGTTTGGCAGTGCGTTTCGCCGCTTCCGCAGTGTACGTAATGTCACCGGAAGATTGGTAAATGCAAACACATACATTGGTAGCACCATGACGAGAGATACGATAGCTACCTTACTTGGATTGGCGAATTGCAAACAAGCGAGTGCTGTGGAAAAAGTAAAAATTCCAAATATCCAATTCAACCAATTCGAGTGACTCCTCACTTCTTCTGCATATTCTGCTTCCGTGGGGCTTATGTAATCCATAACAATTCCTCCCAATCTACGGGCGTGGATGTGCGTGTTTAACGCAGGCTCTTTAGCAACTTAGCGACAGATTTTAACAATCCTCTAACGCTCCCCTTATAAGCGTTCTGCGATACCTTTGCTTTTCCCTCTGGCGTTCGTGCGCCGGTGGATCGCTCCCACGGTTTCCACTTGTGAATTAGTTGCGCCTGCCGTTGCCGCTCCTCTGCTGTCCACTGTCTCATGCGTCAATTCCTTTAATAGTTCGTTTGGCTTGTTTTCTTTTTTCTCCGCGTGCGTACTGCTCACAAAACGCTATGTGGCCTTCCGGGTTCAATCGAACCACCTCGGCAAAATCACCTCCACAAATTTGCACTTGAGCCAACTTGGTGAGCAGGGGGAAACTACTTCTATCGTAACCAACCAATAGAAGGTCTCACCATGAACATCGAAATCGCCGCTTGTCTGCCACTCTTTCTCGTCTTTTTTGTCGCTAAGGGCGGTAACATTCTGACTATCAAATGTCCCGTAACAATTATCCAAAGAACCGTCAAACAGGAGAGGGTATGCAAAAAATAACCGCCGGGCTCATAGCGTTCACATTACTAAGTAGTACCGCCCCTGTTTTTGCCAAGGTAATCACTCTAGATTGTGAATTCGTCATAGAGGCCAACAACAAATTTCGCGCTGATTTAACTATGGACACAGCAAACCAGACCGCAAGCGCAACAAGAAAGGACAGAAAAGGGGAACCGTTCACGTTGGCCGGCAAACTTTTTACAGACGGATCGCAATACTGGTTCACTGGGAAAAGCGACGCCACTACCAACAAGTATCAAATCGACAGGAATAACCTAAAGGCGATTTTTTCGCAGGATCTTGGCGGATTCATTCCGAAACCAATACAAGGCCAGTGCGAAGTAGTCGAAAAAGCGCAGCCGAAGATTTGAGTCTATTGATGGGCTGCCTCTAAGATTCAACGGCAGAGTCTCAACATTTCGCTACTTTCGTTGCGTCTGAGGGATTTCCGCTCTCGCGTGCGCGTACTTCTTAGAGGATGCCGATTGATCCGCGTGCGAGGGTGCGCCGTTGTTCACTTGTTGATGCCCTTGCGCGATGTTTGCCTGCTTCACGAATGCAATAGCCTTAGGGTTTTTCATTTCCGCGAGCGCCTCTAATGCCATCCTGCTTTGGCTTTGCGCCCTTAACGCCAGTCTGAAGTGCGTCTCAAATTGTGGGATTTGGCTTTGCCCCATGCCTGAGCGTGTGAAGTGATAAAAGAGCGCCTCTAGTGTTTGGGCTTGCCCTAGTAGCATTGCCTAAGGCTGGCTCATATCCCCAGCGCCCACGGTCTTAGCTTGCGCCCTCAGCACGTCCACAAGTGCGTTAACGTCTAGCCATTCGTTAGGATCAATCTTTTGCATCGCCATTGCCGCACCTGCTGTGGTGTTGGTAATTTGCGCCGCGATTGTTTGGTATAGCTTGGGATCGTTTTCTTTGACTTTGATATTGAGCGCCTCGCGTGTTGCCTTGTCTCTTAACTGCGGTTTACCGTCTGCCGGTGTTTGTTTCGTTTGCTTTGTTGCCATCGTTAGATTCCTTTAATTTGTTTCGCCATGCTGCGGTAAGTCTCGATTGCTGCCGCCATGTCACCCGCTGCCGCTTCTCGTATCTCTGCATATTCGTGCGCTGGCGTGTCGTAAGCTGGCGCAACGATTGAAAGCAGCGCCTCAAATTCCTGCCGCTTGAGTTCGTCAACGATTTGGACTTTCTGCGTTTTGATCGCTGACCGTAGTGAATCGCTAAGCGTGCCAATGGCTCGCACGTTGTCACCGTCCGCCAATTCCAGCCGGATGCCGCGCCGTGTGAATTGTTCGACCGCACCCATCAAAGCACCTCGCCAATCTGGGGTTGCGCTCCATTCGTGCCATATGTGCCAAGATTTTCCATATGGCATTTATTGGCATGATTGGCACGATTGACGGTTTCGACCTCGATTGGCAGTTTCCAGATACTCCGCTTTGACTTACCAAAGCCGGTCATCGTGGCAACGATTCCCAGCCGTCCGCGAGCACGTTGAATAGTCCGCTCAGAAAATCCGGCACCTTTGGCCAGCAGCATGACGTTCTGCTTATCAAGCTGCCCGCCTTCCTCGGTGAGAATTTCTTTTAGCCATTCGGACGTATCGGACAATGCGCCGCCCTCGTCGTCGGCCATCTCCGCCGTGGCCAGCATCTCGCGTGCGCTGCCTGCCATCTCGTCACCCCAGACAACATAAGATGCAATGACGCCGCGATGTTCTTGTAATTCGGCTTGGTGTAGGTCATAACTAAACCCGCCGTCATCCTGGCCTATGTTCGACTTGGCACGCGCCAGCATTCGGGTTGCCTCGCCCTCCTGAGGCTCACGCTTTTTTGCTGCGACCAAAACAACCCGCGCCAGCGCTGCAAATGCGATTGAACCCGTCACCCGTTCAACAGGATCGCTGCCGCCCGTTCCTTTGGTGAAGTGCGTAATACCTAACACCGCACAGTTAAGCGCCGTTCCTAATTCAACCAAAGGCTGTAAACACCGCCGCGTCTCTGCGTTGTTGTGGGAGTTACCCGCAACCGCTGACACAATCGGATCAACTATCAACAACCGCACGTTCCCAATCTTGTGCGCTGCCTCTGTTAGCCGTTGCATATCCGTTGCGGGATCGAAAGGCAACTCTCCGCCGCTGCCGTTAGTGTTGCCAACAAAGAAAACGCGCCCACGATTGCCGCCGGACAGAATCAGGCGAGGGACTAGCGTATTGGCTGGGTCATCCTCGCCCGACCATATCAGCACGTTACCGGCTTCCGCCGTTGTGCCATCTGGCCAACGTCCGCCGCTTGATAGGGTTGCGGCCATTGCAATGGCGAGGGTGGTTTTACCGGTTCCCGGTGCGCCGCCTAGCAAGTGAAACTTACCCGCCGCCAGCCAGCCATTCCAAAGCCATTCGATTGGTTCGGGGTGAATCTCGGTCGCCGGAATCAAAGCAACGTAACGCCCTCGCGCCATATCGTCGTTAGAAGCCGTAAAGCTAGCCGCTTGGTATGTTTCCCTTGCCGGAATAGTCGCGGCCTCTATCGCAGCTTTAACCGCCTCCGCGCCGCTATGCGTTGCGAGGTCGTTAAAGTCGGTCGCACCCTCTGGCCTTGTTTCCCCAAAATCAGGAAGTGCGAGCCTCGCACCAATCGCCAGCGCTGCCGCCCTTGATTTAGTTAGGCCGGTTGGATCAAGTTCGCCACATAGGATGATTGGCATATCTGGCAACTTCGCACGCATGGCGAGTGCAACGGCCTCAAGGTTTCCGGCGTTGAATGCCACCGCAACGGGATAGCCGGTTATCTCGTGAAGGGTCGCACCGGTAGCGAAGCCCTCAGCAATGCAAAGCGCCGCCGCTCCCTTTGTTGTGCCGATACTGAAATACCCGCCAGCTACTCTGCCATCAGTGAGGAAGCGCTTAGTGCCATCGTCGCCGATAAATTGCGCCGAGTGAATATCTGCACCCTCTCGGACAGCAATCACTAGCGCACCGTTATGCAACTTAGCGCCATGCGGTTTGATGCCCTTGCGGACTAGATAGGCGTGGTCGCTAGGCGCTGGCGTTGCGGCCTGCCAGATTGATACTGCCTTGGCTGCCGCCTCGCTTTGGCGTTGCTTTCGCTCTGCCTCAGCACTTGCCCTCGCCTCTGCAATTTGGCGATTTAATGCCTCGCGTTCTGCCGGGGTGAATGGTGCGGATCGCGCCGCCTGCCAACTGGCGTTAAGGTCGTTAGACCAATCACCATAGACGCCGCCTAAGCCATCGGCAAACATCCTGCACCATCCCGCCTCGTTTCCTTTTCCTTTATCAATGCCGGGGAATCGGTGAAGCGTACCGGGTTCGATTGCATCCGGCGGAGCAAGCCCCGCCGCCCGCATTGCGTTGCGGAATTCGTTGATGTTGTTCAGCATTAGCGCCCTCCGAATACTCGGAGTACAGCTAAGCCAATGCAGCAAGCCGCCTGCCGCCAAAGGTTGCGCGATGATGCGTGAGCCTGCCGCAATTCCTCAAGGTTGTAAGCCCACTGCCATAAAACGAGGTCGAGCCTATACATGGTCGGCCTCCGAAACGTACTCGTTAGCGAGCCAATAGCGCCGCACCCTCAAGCGTGTTTCACTGAGGCGACTTTCCCGCAACGTCTGCCAGCTTGTGCGGACTGGTAACTCATCGCATAGCCTTGCGAGGGTGCCGAGCAATTCCGGCCTATCCTCTGGCTTGAAGTCGATTACTCGGAGATCGCGCCCCGATTGCAGCGTCGCCTTAATCGCTTCATAATCAGGTTTGCTTTGCATTAAGTTTGAAGTACTCGCGCCGGGTTGCCCCCCGGCGTTTCCTTTTGTGGAGTTCGTGAGGCCGCGCTTCATACTGCACCCCCCGCCGCTTCAATGCGCGATTCGATCCAGCTATTTATTGCTTCTGAATCCCATGCGACGGCGCGTCCGTTTTTGCTCAGCTTGATAGGCGACGGGAATTCGCCGCTTTTTACTTTCGAGTAGATCGCACTGCGACCTAGTCCGACTTGGTGCTTTACTTCATGTAGGCGCATGAAGCGCCGTGTGGTTGATTGCATCGCTGATCCTTTTAGAGAATTACAACGCTGCGAATCGTATTTCTTTGGACTATATGTCCGCGAGCAAAGAAAGGCGGATTCTAAAGTGCCATTTATTTTTTCCGTTGGGCTTTCTTGGCGATTCGCTCAATGGTTTTGGCTCGTTCAGAAGGTAGTGCGCATTCGGGGTCGTGAAAGAACGCAGCTAGTCCGGTGTAGCTTTTGGGGATCAGCCGGGCGTCCCGCAATGCCACTTCAACGAATGCCCTTTCGCTTTGCTCTCGCGGCGACAGCGTTTCAAACGCACCTTGTTTTTCTCTTGGCGAATTCTCCCCTCGATATCCTTTTTGGAAAGCTAGCCGCAATTCCAGTACGGTCTTTTTAAGCGCAGTGCTTTTTCGTGCTCCCTTAGGGTTAGGGATTGCCTTGTATTCCTCTGCCGCTTTATAGGCCGCGTTGGTTAATTTGAACAGCACTTGCTCCGCTTCATTTAGATCGACACCGCGCTTTGTGAGCGCCTCGCTGTAATACCCGCTGATTTTAGTGATGTTCTCCAGAAGGGACTCGGCAGACTTCCACATAGGGTCAAACTTGGCGACGTAGTCGCTAGGATATGGAGCGTGGTCAACGTGTTTTTCCGCGACGGGTTGGAAGCCTAGCCATTGTTCTACGTCTAATAGTGCTAAATCTTGCGCCTCGCATTGCTCGCTTGTATCGCTGGGAAGCACCCCCAATAGTTCCCTTAGCACTTGTCTTGCGCCATCGCTCAGGCGATGCGCGTGAGCGATGAAAGTGGGTTCTGCTTCGCTAGGCTTTCGCGTTTTCATATGCGCCCTTCAAAGATTCAGTTATGCCGCTTGTTTCGCCTTGATTGGCGTTACGTTGGAATCTTTCGCCGCCATTGAGTCAATCAAGTTAGCCCAATCCTGCATCATCGTTATCCGCTCAGGCAAATACTCCGCCCGGTTGTATGCGTTGCGTACAGCGTTTCTTTCCTTGTGCGCTAACTGGCGCTCGATAACATCTGGGCGATAGTTCAATTCGTTTAGCAGCGTTGATGCCGTTGTCCGCCAGCCATACTGCGAAAACAGCCCCGCATAGCCCATGCGCTCTAGCACTCGGTTAAGCGTTGTTAGAGAAATACACTTTTCGGGATCGCGTTGATTCGGGAAAAGAAACTTCTGTCCGCCGGTGAATTTCTTGAGTTCGGTTAGCAGGGCGATAGCCTGAGCGCTGAGCGGTACGATATGCGCCTCCCGCATTTTCATCCGATGCGCTGGCACATCCCAGCGAGCGCCCTCAAGGTCAAACTCGCTCCATTCGGCTTGGCGTAACTCGCTAGGCCGCACAAAGGTAAGCGATAACAGCCGCATACAAATAACCGTTTGCCGATAGCCGCCATACTCGGACAGCTTTTTCATAAAGTCTGGGAAGTCGGTTTTCTCTAGCGGTTTCTTGTGCTGAACCTTAGGCCGCTTAATCGCCCCCTTGAGCGCTGCCGCCGGATCGTGATCCGCCATTAGCTTAGTTACAGCAAACCGGAAAATGGCGCTGAGCCATTGGCGCATTAAGATCGCCAGCGAGGGTGCGCCGCGTTTTTCCATTCTTTCGATGATCGCCAGCAAGTGCGCTGCCGTAATTGATCGCATAGGCATAAAGCCAATATGCCGGTATGCGTCTAACTCAAGGTTACGCTCCACTTGGTGCAAATAGGTACCCGACCAATGATCGCGATTGCGCTCGATCCAAGCCTTAGCCACGGCCTCAAAGTTATTGGCGTTTTCCGTTGTCCTAGCGAGTTCTACCGCCCTGCGATTGTGCGAGGGGTGAATGCCCTGCTTCACCATGCTACGGCACCTATCGCGCTCTGTACGCGCCTCAGCGAGGGTGAATACATGACGGTTGCGCCGCTCTGCCGCTGCCGCCTCCATTGCCTCCTGAGCGGCCTTTAGTGCCTCTGGGGATAGCTTGGTCTTTGGCGCTTTCTCATCGTCGCCGGGTTTGCCGTACTCGCCAATGGCGAAAACGTTTTCTTTCCCGTTGATCCGGTACCGATAGCGCCAGAGTTTCGAGCCACTAGGCCGCACCTCAAGATAAAGCCCCTTTTCGTCGGTTAGCTTTTGGGGTTTGTCGCCAGCCTTTGCAGCTTCAATTTCTGAGGTCGTGAGTGCCATTTGCGGGTACCGGTGAATTGATACCCGCAAAGATACCCGCATTTTTTGTGGATTGCAACGGACTAATGCGGCCTACATCGGCGCATAACTATCTGTATTTTATTGTTATTTTCAGCTCTTCCGGCTTGCTTTGGACTAATCCGGTTAAAGGTATTAGTTATCGATCATGAGCAGCATCGCTAGCTCCTTTGCCGGCCACGATAGAAGGCCGCGAACACATCAACAACGCGCTCTACATCGGCTGCGCTGATGTCGAGGTGCGTGACGATTCTGGTGCGGGGACCGACAATGGCAACAATACTGTTTTGATGCAGGTGGGCTTTGAGCGCCGCAACGTCTGTTGAGGGCACATCAACAAACAATATATTTGTCTGCGGCATCTGCACGGTCAGGGGGCGAATCTGCGCCAAGGCCGCGGCAAGTTGTGAGGCGTTCTTGTGGTCGTCTTCTAGGCGTTGCACATGATGATCCAATGCATAGTCGCAGGCCGCAGCAAGGATTCCCACCTGCCGCATGCCGCCGCCGAGCATTTTTCGATGCCGCTGTGCGCGTTTGATCAGCGCCTTTGTTCCACAGAGCACCGAACCTGCGGGTGTGCCGAGCCCCTTCGACAAACACACGGAGACAGAATCAAAGTAACTGCAAACATCTTTGGCGCTGCGCTGTGTCTTTACGACCGCATTAAATAGCCGCGCCCCGTCGAGATGCATGCCAAGCGAGTGCGCTTTTGCAAAGGCACTCACCTCTGCCATGTAAGTCTCGGGAATCACCATGCCGCCAATGGTATTTTCCAATGCGATGAGCCGTGTGATCGCAAAGTGTGAATCGTCGGGCTTCACCGCCGCCCGAATTTTTTCGATGGGTATCGTTCCGTCCGCAGCGTTTTCAATTGGCTGCGGTTGAATCGAGCCAAGCACGGCGGCACCGCCACCTTCGTACTTGTAGGTATGTGCATTCTGGCCAACGATGTATTCCTCGCCGCGCGCACAATGGGCCATCAATGCGCAGAGGTTGCTCTGTGTGCCGGACGGCATAAACAGCCCGGCCTCCATGCCTACCATGTCGGCCATTTTTTCTTGCAAGGCATTCACGGTGGGATCGTCACCAAACACGTCATCACCCACTTCTGCGCTGGCCATCACGGCACGCATTGCCGCAGTTGGCCGCGTGACCGTGTCGCTTCTAAGATCAATTTTTTTCATCATCTGGTCCTCGAAACTAGCTGGTCATGTCCAAGCCGGTGGCAACCATTTCCGCGGCGCGGAGCAGCGCTCTTGCTTTGTTTTCGGTCTCCTGCCATTCGAGCTCGGGCACAGAATCTGCGACGATTCCCGCAGCCGCTTGAGCATACAGCACACCGTCTTTAACGACACCGGTTCGAATGGCGATTGCTAGATCAAGATTGCCATTGAAGCCAAGGTATCCGGCCGCACCGGCATAGATGCCCCGCTTCGACGGTTCAAGCTCGTCGATGATTTCCATGGCGCGCACTTTTGTTGTGCCCGTCACGGTGCCCGCGGGAAAGGTCGCTCGCAACAAATCAATCGGGCCGACGTCGTCTCGTATCTTGCCGTCAACATTAGAAACGAGGTGCATCACATGTGAGTAACGTTCGACCACATATTGCTCGGTGACATTTACGCTGCCGATTTTTGCGATGCGGCCCAAATCATTGCGACCGAGATCGATCAGCATCAAGTGTTCCGCGAGTTCCTTCGGATCTGCGAGCAGTTCTGCCTCGAGGGCCGCGTCGAGTTCGGGGGACGCGCCGCGTTTCCGTGTACCGGCAATCGGCCTGACCGTGACTTTTTCGCCCTCTTGCCGGACCAATATTTCCGGGGATGCACCGACGATGTGGAATTCACCCATGTCGAAATAAAACATGTAAGGCGAGGGATTGATGGAGCGTAAGGCGCGATATAAGTTAATCGGCGGCGCGTCGTAGGGCTGCGAAATTCGCTGCGAAATCTGCACCTGCATGATGTCGCCGTCCACGATGTACTGTTTGGAGCGCTCCACCGCCTTCAGGAATCGCTCCTTGCCGATTTCCGACTTCGGCTCATGTTTCCGTCCAGATGGAACATAGACCGGCAGTGGTGCTTGGCTACGCAGCTGCATCCTGAGTTCTGTCAGGCGACGCTGTGCATTTTCAAAAGCGTTTTCGATGCCGGGGTCTGCGTAGACGATCATCGTCAACCGACCCGAGAGGTTATCCACCACCGCCAGTTCGTCAGACAACATCAAGACGATATCCGGTGTGCCTAGTGCATCCGGCTTTGCGACAAACTTGTCATCGAGATGTTTGGCGAGTTTGGGCTCGATATAGCGCACCGTGTCGTAGCCGAAGTAACCAGCCAATCCGCCAGCGAATCGCAGCGCCCCCTCGATCGGAGCCGCACGAAATCGCGCCTGATACTTTTCGATGAACGCCAGCGGGTCTTCAACAAATTTGTGTTCGGCCCTTTCAGCAGTACCACCGGTCTTTGCGCGGAGCACCGTGACTTCACGGCCGCGAACTTCCAGCCACTCCCGCGCAGGCAAACCGATGATCGAGTAACGACCAAAGCGCTCGCCGCCAATCACTGACTCCAACAAATAGGAGTGTGGCTTATTGGCTAGTTTCAAATAAATCGAAAGAGGCGTATCGAGATCTGCAAAGGTCTCGAGCGTGACGGGGATTCGGTTGTAGCCTTCAACGGCGAGGCGCTGAAACTGGGCTTCGTTCATGAGGTTCTCGACAAAGACAATCAAACAAATGGCACGACAACGACAGCAATAATATGGCGCGTGATTTCACCGCCAGTTATGCCATCGCCACGACCAGTTAGTTTTGTCGACAAACATGATGAAAGGAAAGTCCTTAGTGGTTTACGAGCCAACTTTAACGTATTTCAAGGCACTCGGCAGATCGTCGATGAACGCGTCACAATCCAGCCCCCGCAACTCCTGTCCTTCGTTGTAGCCATAGGGGACAATAAACACCGGGCAGCCGGCGGCACGTGCGGCGGCGGCGTCATGCATTGAGTCGCCGATCAATACAACCTCTTCTACCTTGACGCCAAAGTGACTCGCCGCGTGCTGGATCGGTAGCGGATGAGGCTTTTTTTCTTCTAACGAATCACCCGACAAGACCAACTCAAAGTACGGTGCCAGGCCGGTTTTCTCCAAGAGCGGCAACGTAAAGCGCTCAGCCTTATTAGTCACACAGCCGAGGCGAAAACCCTTCTCGCGGAACAATTCGAGCCCCTCGAAAACGCCGGGGAAAGGATGAGAAACCTCGGCGAGGCTCGTTTCGTACTGCTTTTCAAACTGTGCAATCGCGACCTTGGAGGCACTTGCGCCGAGTTCGCCGACTGAGCTTTTCATCGACTGCGAAACCAGATTCGCGATCCCCCGACCGATGAAGTTTCGTACCACCGGCAAGTCAAGCGGGCCAAACCCAAACGCGGCGCGCATTCGATTGACCGCAGTGGTGATGTCGCCTGCGGTGTCCAGCATCGTGCCGTCCAAATCGAGCAGCAATACTTTGGCCGGAACCGGCATGGGAAATTTCGGTTTGGCACGGTAACGAATTTTCTTGGCGTCTGCCTTCGCTGCGACATCGCCGACCAAAGTGTCCGCCAGCTGGTCGTTTTCAAGCCCTTCCGCCCCAAGCCGCCCGTCATTGCTGGTGTTTAGCATTGAATTTGTATGTTCTGACATAGACACTGACTTTGCGGATCAGGCAGTGGCGAGCCGCGCACGCATTGCGGCGATTGTTTTCGCGTAATCCGCCGAATTAAAGATGGCCGAGCCTGCAACGAACGTATCGGCCCCGGCGTGAGCAATTTCGGCAATGTTGTCGGTCTTTACGCCGCCATCGACCTCCAGCCAAATGTCCCGACCACTCTGCTCGATCCGCGCACGGGCCTGACGTAACTTATCGAGCGCGACCGGAATAAATTTCTGTCCGCCAAAGCCCGGATTTACACTCATGATGAGAATCAAATCGACCTTGTCCATGACGTGGTCGAGATACGTCAAAGGTGTGGCGGGATTAAACACCAAGCCGGCCTTACAACCGCATTCGCGAATCAGCGCCAACGTACGATCGATGTGCTCACTGGCTTCTGGATGAAACGAAATGATGTCGGCACCGGCCTTGGCAAAATCCGGAATGATGCGATCCACTGGCTTGACCATCAGATGTACATCGATCAGCACCTTGCCGCCATCGGCCCGAACCGCATGGGGCCGAACGGCTTCACACACCATGGGGCCAATCGTCAGATTGGGGACGTAGTGGTTGTCCATCACGTCGAAGTGGATTACGTCGGCGCCGGCCGCAATGACGGCACGCACCTCTTCACCCAAGCGGGCGAAATCCGCAGAAAGAACAGATGGAGCAATTCGATAGGGCATAGGCAAATTTTACGCGTAACTTGAAGCATTACGACGTGATGACGGCAAAGGCTGGCGTGATAGCATCTTGCCATGGCTGAGCCCAAACAATATGGCATGAAGGTGTCGGCGAACGCGTTTTACCTGCCCGACCAATCGGACGAGGAAAACGATCAGTTTGTCTTTGCCTATCACATCAAGATCACCAACACCGGCGAAGTCGCGGCGAAGCTGGTTTCGCGTCATTGGATCATCACTGATGCGGACGGCAAGGTGCAGGAAGTTCGTGGCGTCGGCGTGGTGGGCGAACAGCCCGAACTAAATCCGGGGGAGTCGTTCGAATACACATCAGGTTCGTCACTAGAGACCAGCGTAGGCACCATGCGCGGCACCTACCAAATGCTCGCCAGCGACGGCAAGCGCTTTGATGCCATCGTGCCGGAATTCACCCTCTCTGCTCCCCGCGTCCTGCATTAGGCCCTGCTACGTGTCGTTTCCTAATGGGGGCTGCGGGGTCTGTTCTGGCTGACGATGGGGTTTCTTTTTCTTCTTTGGAAATGTCCACCAGACAATAAAGATCGCAATGCCGAACGCCAGCAAAACCTCAAACAACACCCAAGCCATAACTACCGCCTCTTGATCCACTCGTCGTTACACGATTCCACGACCGCCTATGCCACTTGCGATCCGCCCGCTCTACTGTCGCAACACTAGTTCTGGTAGCATTTTCGCACGAGCTAAGGTGCGCGCGTGCATGTTGGCGCTCTGCACCACGACGCTGCTTGTGTTGGCAGGCTGCGCAGCGGGTCCGTCCCTGTCACCTGCCACCCCGGCGCTAGGCATGAACCATGTCTGTCCAGCGCCAACCACGGCTTCGAGCGCGACCTGCTTGATCTGTCCAATCTGTCCGGCTGTCCCGGAGGATCCGCTCTTCATGGATACCACCGCGCTGTCGACAAGGCCAGAAGTGCCCAGAGGACGACTCGAGAAAGGTGCTTGGGCAGGGTTACGCGATTGGCACAACGATGACAACAGCGACGCCCTCACCGCCTTCGAGCAGGGCTGCCCGGTATTACGCACACGTGCTGAATGGCAGGATGTTTGCAGACGCGCCTCGGCGCTGGTCGCAGGTAGTTTTAGCAAAGTTAGCGCTACGAATTTTTTCCGCGAGAATTTTCAACCATTTCGCGTCCTCAACGCCGATGACACGACAAGCGGCACTGTCACCGGTTACTACGAACCCTTGCTTAAGGGCTCGCGCACCCGCACTAACGTCTACAAGTACCCGATCTATGCACGGCCACAAGACTTGGTGACCGTTGAACTGGCCGATGTCTACGCTGACCTTAAGTTCAGACGCTTGCGCGGCCGCTTGGTCGACAACAAGTTGGTGCCCTATTACGACCGCGCCGAAATCGAATCTGCCAAAGCGCCGCTAGAGGGACTAGAGCTCGTTTGGGTCGACAACGCTGTTGAGCTGTTCTTCTTGCAGATACAAGGTTCCGGACAGGTTCAGCTGCCGGACGGCTCGCGCATCCGTCTCGGCTACGCAGACCAAAACGGACATCCATTTCGCTCGCTGGGCGGTGTGTTGATTCGTCGCGGCGAAATTAAACCGGAGCGTGCGTCCATGCAGGGGATCAAGGCCTGGGCGGAACGCAATCCCCGCAAGTTGCAGCAGTTCATGAATGCGAATCCGAGTTACGTATTCTTTAAGGAAATCGACGCGGGCGGTACGGGGCCAATCGGCACGCTCGGTGTGCCATTGACTGCGGAACGCTCCATCGCTGTGGACCCGCGTGTCATCCCCCTTGGTGTACCGGTGTTTCTATCAACAACATTTCCTGGCACAAATCAGCCGTTAAATCGCTTGATGGTGGCGCAAGACACGGGCGGTGCCATCGCTGGTGCCGTCAGGGTGGATTTCTTTTGGGGCTTTGGCGACGACGCCGGTGCCCAAGCCGGCCGCATGAAACAGCGCGGCGAGAAATGGGTGCTGCTACCGAATGGATACGACCCGAACGACGCCAGCAACTCGACTACACCAAAAATAGCCAACCGAGAAGCCGCCCGCTAGCGCGAAGACTGCTTCTACTTCAGCGCTCGATGCCCCCTTATTTTTTCGCCGGTGCAGCTGCTGACGCTGCGACCGCTGGTGGCGCGACGACATTCGACTTAGGGGGCGCGACAGCGGACGCTAGCTTCGCCTCGATAGTGGTCAGTGGGAGCGCGCCGACAACACGTTCACCGTCGACAAAAAACGTCACCGGTGTGCCATTGATACGAAGCTTTTTCCCCAACGCGACGTTCTGCTCTACCGGCGTCTGACACGATTCCGGGGCGGGTGATGGCGGGGCTTTATCACGCAGCATCCAATCTTGCCATGCCGCACCACTATCCTTGGCGCACCAGATGGCCTTTGATTTGACGAACGAATCCTGCGCGAGGATCGGGTACAGAAATACGTATGCCGTGATGTTGTTGAGTGAGTTCACATCCGCTTCGAATTTCTTGCAGTAGCCGCAAAGTGGATCTTCAAAAATCGCAATGCGCCGTGAGCCATCACCCCGCACAATCTTAATCGCGTTTTCAAACGGCAGTTCATCAAACTTGATCGCAGTGAGTTTGTTTACCCGCGCCTCGGTCACATTCGCGCGTGTCGCGGTATCGATTAGGTTACCCGTCACAACAAATGTCGCCTTCTCGTCGGTATAGAAGATCTCGGTGCCGGTGAATACCTCGAAAAGGCCGCCGTAGGTGGTCTTTGTGATCCGCTCTGTCTTCAGGTCTGGAAACTTCTTCGCCAGCTCTTTTTTAACTTCATCGGGGTTTGCTTGCACGCCGCAGGAGACCGCAAAAAACGCCGCCGCGAGTGCGACAAATACCTTTTTCATAAGATCAACTCTCTGATTTAAAAATTCTTTCAACACGCCGCATTGCCGATGCCTCATGAGCGCGCGGCGTATTCTGTAGCCAGGCGCTTAGCCAGCGTTGCGCGATCGAACCAACTGAAACCCGACCGTCTGACCCACTTTGACACGTTATCGTTCCGCAAGAAAAGTGTGTGCAGATAATCGGTCGCCTCGCCCATCGCAACGGTCGCTTCCGAGCGGGCCCGTGCATAACGACGCAACACCGCCATGTCTCCGACCGCCGAAAACTTACCCCTGCCGGCAAGCGCATCTACCAAGGCGTTTACATCACCAAACCCGAGGTTTACCCCTTGCCCGGCGAGCGGATGGATGGCGTGGGCGGCGTCACCGATCAGCGCAAGCCCCGATGCGACGACACGATCGGCGGTGATGCGCTTTAGCGGAATCTCTTCGATGGCGGAACTCAACGACAGCCGGCCAAGACTGTGGTGGCCTGCTGTAGCGACGGCATCCAGAAAAGCCGTGGAATCACGTTGCGGCAGGCCGGCTGCGTACTGTCGTTTAACTGACCAGACAATTGAGATCTGCTGTGCCGGCATCGGCAGGTAGGCGAGCACGCCGTCCGGCGTAAACCACTGACGCGCGATATTGGCGTGCGGGAGTTCGCAAATAAAGTTAGCGACGATTCCCACACTCTCATAATCTTTGACATCCGTCCCGATCTCGGCAAGTTTGCGAACCGATGATTGCCGGCCATCTGCTGCAACGACGAGATCTGCCTCAATACACGCGCCATCCGTCAACACCAGTGCGCGCCTGCTGCCATTGACCGTCATTGATTCGATGGTGACGCCAAACTTCAACACCACATCCGTCTCTGCAATCGCCTCACTCAGCGCCGTGACGAGCTCACGATGCTCAACAATATGAGCGAGCGCCGCACCACGCGAAAAACGCATGCCGGGCAACACGGCGCCAGAGTCGTCGGCATCGCCGGCAACGCGCATTTCGTCGACGGGCGTGACACGTGCGCTACGCAGGCGCGACCAAACGCCGATACTCTCGAGCAGTGCAACTGACTGCGGGGATAACGCGTAGACGCGATTGTCGTAGGCTGATTCGTCTACCCGGTCAGTCAACGCCGCGGGAACCGGCGCCCTTTCCAGCACGACAACTTCGGTATTGCTCATCGATTGGGCGGCACGAATGGCAAACGCCAGCCCGACCGGCCCACCGCCGACAACAACGATGCGATTCACGATTGCGCCCCAAACAACATCCGGTTCGCCAACGCCCTGCGGGCAAACGGCAACATATCAACCGCAGCAAGCACAAGCCCACGTGGTAGCCGCAGTGTGGCTGCGTCGGATAAAAACGCACTCGCCAGTAAGTCGGTAAATCCGACCCCACGCGTGATGTCTGTTTCACGTGTCGCGGCGTACTTAGCGAGCGCCTCGCCTGTGTGCGAAAACTGTCCGAGTTTGCCGGCACGGGTGGGCGCAAGCGTGGCTGCCAGTGCGGAAGCATCGCGCAAGCCGAGGTTAAACCCTTGTCCGGCGACTGGATGCATCGCCTGCGCGGCGTTACCAATGATCGCGACGTTATCAACCACGCGGACACTCGTTTGTTTGAGCTTTAGTGGATAACGTCGTCGGTTTGCAAGCTTCATAAATTGACCAGCCCGTTTACCGAAGTGCGTCTGAAAGGCCACTTTTGCGTCGTCGTCACTAAGCGCCATGAGTTCGTCGATCTTTTCATGCGCCGCGACCCAGACCATCGAAAATTCGCAATCACCACCAACCGTCGGCAGCAGCGCTGCCGGCCCTTCCGGCGTGAATCGCTCGTAGGCGACATTTAAATGCGGACGATCAGCCACGACATGCGCAAGCATCGCAGACTGTCCATAGTCTTTGACAGCTGAATCGACCCCCTCAAGCTTGTCTAGATTCGCCCCACCATCAGCCATCACGACGATCGCAGCAGTCGAACAAAACTCTCCATCCTTGGTCGCATATTTGACAACCCCTGCGCCGGATTGAATCGCTGTCACGCGTGCACCAAATACAACAGGAATGCCGTTTGCGATTAGCGCGTCATCAAGCCTTGCTTGAAGTTCCGAATATCTCACCACGTAGCCAAGCGCCGGAACTCCAACTTCGGAACGATCGAGCATCACGCGGCCAAAGCCGCCCTTCTGCGAGGTGTGAATGCGGTGAATCTCGGTCGCCGACAAGCCGTTGCCCCAGCCACCGGCGCGCTCCAGCAACACACGACTGCCGTGGGAGAGCGCCAGCGTTCGTGTCTCGGTCGAGGGACCTTCACGCGCGTCGATGAGCGACACGTCAAGACCGTGCGTCTTTGCCAATAACGCAAAGGTCGCACCGACTGGCCCGGCACCGATTACGAGAAGATGAGACATCAATTCATCTAGCTTGCGTGGGCCAATTACATTTAGCCCGCAGCCATCGCGGTCGCGGCTTCAACTTCCTTGACCGTCTTCGGGCAAGAGGCTGTCAGATTTTCGTTGCCCTTCTTCGTCACCAGAATATCGTCCTCGATACGCACACCGATGTCCCAAAACGCCTTGGGCACATTGTCTGCAGGGCGAATGTAGATGCCTGGCTCGACTGTCACCACCATGCCCGGCTCCATCTCTACCCACTTGCCATTCGCTTGCCGATAGTTGCCGGCATCGTGTACGTCAAGGCCGAGCCAATGTCCGGCACGATGCATATAGAACTGTTTGTAGGCTTCCGTTTCGATGACGCTGGCGAGGCTGCCCTTGCACAACTTTAGGTCGATGAGGCCCTGTGCGAGCACATTCACCGCCACCTCATGATATTTGCCGAACGGATTGCCCGGCTTGACCGCCTTGATACAAGCCAGCTGCGACTCGAGTACCAGTTCATAAACGTCGCGTTGGGCGGCGGAGAATTTTCCGGCGATCGGGAAGGTTCTTGTGATGTCTGCAGCATAACTTTCCAACTCGCAACCGGCGTCAATGAGCATGAGCTCGCCCTTTTTGAGCTGCGCACTGTTCTCGCTATAGTGCAACACACACGCGTTACCGCCAGCGGCGACAATCGAGCCATAAGCCGGCTGACGCGCCCCGTTGCGGACAAACTCATGCAATAGCTCCGCCTCTACTTGGTACTCATACATGCCCGGTTTTGCCATCCGCATGGCTCGGGTATGCGCGTCCGAGGAAATCTTGCCCGCCCGGCGCATGATGTCGATCTCAGTCTCGTCTTTTATCAAGCGCTGAAAATCGATGTGACGACGGACATCGTGAACTTCCGATGGCGCCGAAATGCCTTGGCGGCTCTTCGCGCGCACCGCATTGAGCCACTTCGCAATCGAGGCGTCCCACTCAGCGTCAGCGCCGACAGGTGTGTGAATCACTGCTTGGTTGCTCATCAAGTCGGGTACGAGTCGGTCGAGATCAGCGATGGGATAACACTCGTCGAAACTGAAAATCTCTTTTGCCATCGTCGGCCCGAAACGAAATCCGTCCCAGATCTCGCGCTCAATGTTTTTCTCGCGGCAGAAAAGAATATGTCGGGGTTTTTTGCCCAAGGTAATCGCAATCACCGCCTCCGGTTCGCGAAAACCCGTGAGGTAGTAGAAATAACTGTCCCAGCGGTAGTCGTAGAGAGCGTCAGCGTTACGCGTGGCTTCCCGGGCAGTAGGCAGTAACATCAAGCCTTCTTTCATCGACTTCGCCAATCGTTGGCGACGCTTGAGGTGTGGGGCAATTTTTGGAACAACCACGGGAAGCGGCAAGGTTTCGCGTTTCATATTCTGTTCCGTATTCGAAAAAGTCTGCGCATTAACAAGAAACATTACCCAATTGACTAACAACGCCGGAACTAGGAATCAACTCCCTAATATCCTTGGCCTATATTATCCATGTTCTGCCTCGAACTGGTATCTGCATTTCGACTCATTATGGTGCGACTATCTACGATCAGTTCGAACGACAACGTCCCGCTCATTAACGTCAAACGTCATACACTTACCTTTGCAGTTAAAGACCTGCGTTTTTAGAGGTTCCATGTACTTGGCTGTACCGTACCCCTCAGGTGCTTCGACGTTGTTGATACCAAACTTTTGCATCGCGCGGACGGTTGCAACCCAAGCGTCCGAAGCATTCGCTGTTTTTGGCTCTTGTCCAAGCCGCGTAATGTACTCATTGATTTGAAGCTCATCGTAGAATTGGCGCTCCATCTCACGGAATTTGATTAGGGTCGCGATCGAAGATTTTTTTTCGTCAAGGAAAGCTTGATCGTCCTTAGTCAATTGTTCCTTCGAAAAATAACTCTTTTCAAGGGTTTCGACATACTTGACCAATAATTCACGCAAATCCTTTTGATGTGAACTTCCGTGCCACGTAACGAGACTACCTGCACCGATGATCTTCTTATTGCCGGCAAGGAATACCAAATTCGCACACGCCGAATGACAGTAAAGATATGCTTCCACATCTAAATTATTGTCTTTGACCCAGCGAGCAAGCTTCATTCCCGCAATAGCACTCCCACCATCGGAGCTAATAATCAATTTTTTTGTTGTCCCTGGCGGACGCTCAGCAATGAATTTGTCCACTTTTTCAATCGTTATCGGGCCATTGAAAAAGTGCTTAAACTCAGCGACGCGGGCAGCGGACATATTGTTGCCGGGCTGCTGCTTCGGTTCGGCGGCAGCGTGAGGACAAGCAAGTACAAAGCAGGCGCAGAACAATAGGGACTTACGAAAAAAATCTCCACCGATTTTCAATGAGACCGTCCAAATGAAGAAGCTACACCTCAGCCGTCAGGCCTTTCAACATACATTCTCGCCACAATCAGCGAATCATCGCGAAAATACGCGTGCGGCATATGCGCCGTGCTGTGATTCGCCACCGCGTGCCCATTCGCATCGATGGCAATGAAGCCAACGTCAGCATCAAAATCGCGCGTCATTTGCGATAGCACCTCAGTCACGCTTGCTTCGAGCGACTTGCCTTTTTCAACACCTTCTGAAATCGCCCTGCAAGATAGCGAACGAATCACGTACTCGCCGGTGCCGGTGGCAGAGGAAGCCGCAAACTTATTAGCGTAGGTCCCTGCACCAGGCAGTGGCGTATCACCCACACGTCCGGGCAGCTTCAGCGTCACGCCGCCGGTTGAAGTTGCAGCACACAACACGCCATTTTGGTCGAGTGCGACCACCCCGATCGTTCCCCCCGCGTATTCGGGGTGTTTGCGGAGGAACTCGCGAATTTTCATCGAGCCCCTGGCGTCTTTGCCAACGCCGATTTCGAGTGTCGCCTTCTTGCTTTTCCAATCTTCAAAGCGGGCAGGTGTGATGGGGTCGTGGTCGCCGTGCCCCATCACACGGGCAAAACGCAACGCACCCTCCCCCGTCAACATGACGTGGTCGGTCTCTTCCATCACTTGTCGGGCGACCAAGATCGGATTCTTCACACGCTGGAGTCCCGATACGGAGCCGATCTGCGCACGCTCAGCGACCATCACGCAGGCGTCAAACTCAACGTATCCGTCGTAGTTCAACACCGCTCCCGTGCCGGCGTTAAAAATCGGATTGTCTTCGAGCATGACCGCTGCGGCACAAGCTGCATCAAGCGCAGAACCACCCGCCTGCAAAATTTTGCGGCCGGCGTCGACTGCGGCGGTTGTACCCGCGATAGCGTCGGCGTCCGAGCCTGGGCGCCAAGAGCCGGCTCCACCGTGGACAATAAGTGCGATGGTCATCTAGAGCCTCTGCTAGCTTTTAGGCTGCTGGTGTTTGTGTTCTGAGCTTTATGTGCAACTCACGCAACTGCTTCTCAGTAACCGCTGATGGTGTTTCGATCAGCAGATCTTGCCCGCGCTGTGTTTTCGGGAACGCGATCACGTCGCGAATGGAATCCCACTTCTCACACATCAGCGTTACGATACGATCCAAGCCAAACGCCACACCACCCATCGGCGGTGCACCATACTTCAGTGCCTCGAGCAGGAAACCAAATTTGGCTTGTTGGTCCGCCTCGGAGATACCGAGCACTGCAAATTGTGTCGCTTGTAGTTCAGGCGAATGAATACGCACCGAGCCGCCGCCAATTTCCCAGCCGTTCATTGCCACATCGTAGGCTTTAGCCAACACCTTCGAAGGATCGAACTCCATCAGTGCCACGTGTTCGTCTTTTGGCGCTGTAAACGGATGGTGTGCGGACACAAATCGTTTGTTCTCTTCGTCGTAATCGTATGCGGGGAAATCTACTACCCACAACGGCCGGTAACCCTTTTCTGCGAAGCCCTTTTCGTGGCCGATTTTGGTTCGCAACGCACCAAGCGAGTCGTTGACGATTTTAGCTTTGTCGGCACAGAAGAAAATGACGTCCCCATTCTTGGCGTTGCAGGCCTTCAGGATTCCACCAAGCGATTCTGCGTTCAAGAACTTCACGATCGGCGACTGTAGTCCCTCTTCGTTCAACTTGGTGACGTCGTTAACCTTGATGTACGCCAAGCCCTTCGCGCCGTAGATGGCAACGAAGGTGGTCATGTCATCAATCTCCTTCCGCGAGAATTTTTCGTTTCCACCCGGCACACAAAGTGCCGCCACGCGCCCGCTTTTCATATCTGCCGCAGCTCTGAAGACTTTGAAGTCGACGGCCTTCATTAATTCCGTCAACTCCGTTAGCTCCAACGAAACACGCAGGTCCGGCTTGTCTGAGCCGTAGCGGCGCATTGCATCTGCGTAGGTCATGCGAGGGAAGTCGGGCAGGTCAACACCAACACCGGCCTTCCAAATCGTCTTGATGAGGCCTTCCATGATGTCTTGGATTTCGCGCTCATTTAGGAACGAGGTCTCGATATCAATTTGCGTGAACTCTGGTTGACGATCAGCACGTAGATCTTCGTCGCGGAAACACTTCACGATTTGGTAGTAACGGTCGAACCCCGCCACCATCAGGAGTTGTTTAAACAACTGCGGGCTTTGCGGCAGTGCGTAAAACTGTCCGTCGTGAATACGCGAAGGCACCAAAAACTCGCGCGCCCCCTCCGGGGTCGATTTGTACAGAAACGGCGTTTCAACGTCGACAAAACCCATGTCGTCGAGATAACGACGTGCGGTTGACGCGACCCGATGGCGAAGCCGCAAATTGTTTTGCATCTGTGGGCGACGTAGGTCGAGATACCGATACTTGAGGCGCGTCTCTTCGTTAATCGTATCATCGTCAATCATGAAGGGCGGCGTCAACGATGCGTTCAGCACTTCAATCTCTTTGGCGAGCACTTCAATCTCACCCGATTTCAGGTTTGTGTTGATCGTTCCCGCCGGCCGGTTGCGCACCACGCCACTGATCCGCATGACATATTCATTGCGTGATTGGTCGGCGGTGGCAAACGCCTCCGGTGTATCGGGATCGATGACGACCTGCAACAGCCCCTCCCGGTCGCGCAGGTCGATGAAGATTACGCCACCATGGTCGCGACGCCGATGCGCCCAACCGAACACCGTCACGGTCTGGCCAAGATAGCTTGAGTCAATTAAGCCGCAGTAGTTTGTTCTCATACATTCACTCACAAAATTTGGGACTTCAGCCCGATCAATAGGCGGCGCAAGTTGAAAAAACATCAGGCCGCAAGTTGATTCGCTAAAGCAATACCGTTAAAGGATTGTCAACCGCGCCGTAAATCAACGAAACACTTGAACGAATTTTCGCGGCCGGATCGCAGTGGCAATGACGCTCGCCGCCCGGCCCTTGTTGCTTGGCCGAGCGGCTACGGATTGGGGTCGGTGCCGGATTTTTTCATCTCGGCCCCGTTGGCGTGGGAGGGTAGATTAATCGGACGGGGTGGCTCCGCCACACCCATCGAAATGATGTACTTAAGCGCTTGGTCGATGGTCATCTTAAGTTCTATCACGTCGCTCTTCGGCACGATGAGGAAAAACCCGGCGGTAATGTTGGGCGTGGTCGGCACAAAGACCGAAAAATTGTTGGTGCCGAGGTGGTCCGTCACTTCGTGCTCTGGCTCACCGGTCAAGAGTGCAACGGTCCACGTATCCCGTTGTGGGTAACGTACCAGTACCGCCTTGCGAAATGCCTTCCCCTCGGGGGAGAACAGGGTGTCTGAAATCTGCTTAACGCCACCATACACGGAGTTGACGATGGGGATACGGTGAAGAATGTGATCCCACCATCCCAGCAATTTTTTACCAAAGAAGTTCGCCGCAATAACGCCCGTACTCAAGACAATCAGCAACGTCAGGATGACACCCATTCCCGGCACGTGAAAGCCAAACAAAGCATCGGTGCGAAATCGTTCCGGTAACAGCAGCAACGTTTGATCCATGGTGTCGATCAATAACTTCAGCACGAACAACGTGATGACCACCGGGATCCAAACCAACAACCCAGCAATTAAATATTTGCGCATGCGCGACCGTGCCTTAGGAAAAAAATTCAGGTCGACGAAGGCGTCGAGGCCGGCGATGAAGTCGCGGCGGCAGCCGGAGTCGCTGCCGGTGAAGGAGTAGAAGGGGCGGCGGAAGCTGGAGCGGTCGCGCCCGCTGCCGGTGCGGGAGTAGCTGTCTTTTCAGTCGATGGCGCGCCATCAGCCGGCTTGTTCCCTCCGCGAAAGTCAGTCACGTACCAACCACTACCCTTGAGCGCGAAATTCGGCGCAGTCACTTGTCTAGAGTAGGTCTCGGCACCACACGCTGGACACTTGGTCAGCGCGTCGTCGGACATTTTCTGCATGACATCGTCGGCGTGGCCGCATGTCGCACATTTGTAGGCGTAGATCGGCATCTTGGGTCGGAAAAAATCTTCGTGTCGGAAATGTTTGGAGTGAAGTATTTTAGCAGACCGCTCTGCGCACATGTTGCACCGCAGCGACAACATCGTGTCGGTAGAAAGGCGAAACACTAATATCGACGGTCATTTCCACGCGTTTCCGCCTGTAACCGCCCGCCGGTCTTTGTGTTTGTTGTCTCTGTAATTCCCCTCCTCGGGTCTCTACCAACGCGAACTCGCACGACTTGGTTCGGTTGTATTGTCTAATGTTGCATCTCCCCTCTACCGACGACAGTCCCATGACCCCCCAAACATCCACACCATTACCAACCACAATGCGATTCGTTACCGCCCCAACCCTAGGCGAGCCGGACGTGATGTCGTTGACCAGCGGGCCACTCCCTGCGTTTGGCCCGCAAGACGTGCTGATCAAAGTTCTATACGCCGGCGTTAATCGACCTGACGTCGCGCAACGGTCCGGCAACTACGCGCCGCCGCCCGGTGCCTCGCCAACGATGGGTCTTGAGGTGTCGGGCGAGATCGTCGCTCGCGGTGCGGATGTGAGACGCTGGAAAGTGGGCGATCAAGTATGTGCGCTCACACCCGGCGGTGGGTACGCTGAGTACTGCACAGCACCGGCCGAACATTGCCTGCCAATTCCAGCTGGCCTGAGCATGCTCGAGGCCGCCGGTGTGCCTGAGAATTTTTTCACAGTTTGGGTAAACGTATTCGACACCTGTCAGCTTAAGGCGGGTGAGAAGTTTCTGGTGCATGGTGGCTCAAGCGGCATCGGCTTAACCGCGATCCAGCTGGCAAAAGCGTTTGGTGCCGAAGTGTTGACTACCGCTGGCAACGAAGACAAAGCCGCCTTCTGCAAACAAATCGGCGCGGATCATGCCTTTAACTACAAGACGCAGGACTGGATGGCAGAGATCGCCGCCGTCACGCTGAAAAAAGGCGTCAACGTCATTCTGGATATGGTCGGCGGTTCTTACATCGAGAAGAATTTGCGCTCGCTGGCATTAGAAGGCCGCTACTGTTTCATCGCGTTTTTAGAAGGAGGCAAGGTGGAAGTTGACTTTCGTCCGCTGATGATGAAACGCCAAACCATCACTGGCTCGACGCTACGCGCGCGGCCCGATGCGCAGAAGACTGCCATTGCCGTACAGCTTGAGGAGCAGGTGTGGCCGTTGTTGGCCAGCGGCAAGGTCCGCCCGGTCATCCACAAAACCTTCGCCTTGTCAGAAGTTGTGGAGGCACATCGCTTGATGGAGTCTAGTGCGCATATTGGGAAGATTATGTTGAAGGTGGCGGGGTAGCTATTGGATATTTGTCGCTATCGCTACGGCACTTAAGACTGTCGACCCTGCGGAGGCGGGGACCCAGTTTTTGTTGCAGAAGGAAGCGGTTGTCTTTTGTTCACGACCGATGCGGGGGCGGCCCCGCTGTTTGGCCACCGATGCCGGGGGTTGCCCGGCGGCAAGTTGCTTTCTTTTGCTTCGCCAAAAGAAAGCAACCAAAGAAAAGGCGACCCGGTTCGTCGGCCCTTCGGGCTGCCCTGCGCTGCTCTGAGCAGCGGGCCACTCGCAAAACTCGGACTCGTTGTGAAGTAGGTGCCTCCTATGTGTGCTGGCGCTCGCCCTCAAACATTGCTCGCGGACTTCCCCCGCAACTCTTGCGCTGCTCGGCGACTCGCACGGGACACTCCTCTATGCGAGCAGTCCCACTTAATCTGAAACGCCAACCATCAAACTTTCAAAACAGCAATGGTGGGTGACATCGGCAAAACCCGTGCGAGCCGCCGAGCAACGGAGTGGCTGAAGGGGGAGTCGGCGAGGACTGCCTTAGGAGGGCGCCAAGGCAACTGCCAGAGAAGTAACAAACATTCAACCGACGAGTTCCGCAGCCGCCTTCTGCGCCGAGTAGCACAGGGAACCCAAAGGGCGACCGATGTTGCCAACCGCGCGGGGTCGCCTTCTGTTGGTTACTTTTCTTGGCGAAGCAAGAAAAGTGACTAGCCGCCGGGCTACCCCCGGCCTCCTTTTGATCAGTCCGCGAGTTTAACTGGAAGACTGGACCGCCCCGCTAGCAACTCCATTACAGCTTTCCTCAGCGCTTCCTGCTCTTGCTGAACGTTTCCAAACCCTTCAGGGTAATAGGTTTGGTTCTTTATGTGAGTCTTGTCGAATTCGAAACCTAGAAAGACCGCCATGGAATGCAGCAGATCGACTAACAACTCCACTCGTTTTGTACCCCAGCTTTCTTTGGGATAAGACTTGTCGCCGAAATGATCAAGGTATTGCTTCCACTTAGACCGAATCTCGCGCTCCTGAGTGGTGGCGGAAGAAAACACAACGTCAATCAAGCTAAGAGCTTCAACGTGCTTCGGATCCAGCGTCGAAGCTCTTGTCGCCATCAACGTCTTAAAAATTTTCAGCTTCTCTTCCCGCTCGTCGCGCCGTCTTTCTAACCACAAGCTAATTTGAACGGCAAAGAGTGGGGCCAGCAAGGTCGCAAGCCCGATCATCCAGTCTTTCGATTCCATGGTTGTTCTCCCTAAAACGGAATATCGTCATCCATATCATCGAACTTCGCCGCACCACCTTTACTAGGCGCAGGCTTTGCGGCTCCTCCGGCACTCGCTGATGCAGGACGTGACGCATATTCAGGCGCACCTCCAGATCCTCCCGCGTCACCACCGCCCATGCCGCCGCGCGAACCCAACATTTGCATCGAATCCGCGAGAACCTCGGTCGTGTATTTTTCGACGCCATCTTTATCTTGCCACTTGCGAGTGCGTAGTTTGCCCTCGACGTATACCTGCGAGCCCTTTTTCAAATACTCACCGGCGATTTCGGCCAGCTTGCCAAAGAACGCGACGCGGTGCCATTCGGTTTGCTCCTGCTTTTCGCCGCTCTTATCTTTCCACTGAGAAGTGGTTGCGATCGAAATGTTGGTAATCGCGCCGCCGTCCGGCATGTAGCGCGTTTCTGGGTCGCGGCCAAGATTGCCGACGAGGATTACTTTGTTTACTGAGGCCATAGCGTGTTTCCTTACATTAACGTGGAAAAACTGCACCCAATGTGCTGAATGGAATTCTGGTTCGAAGACCAGCATTGCGTTTCAAGAAATAGGTGCAGAACAGTGATGCGAGCGAGTAATATAGCAGGTTGCATTTTTTAGATTCGCACCGAATTTCGGGGGCGAATCTGCTCGTTAAAGAGCGTTGAATCAACATCCCTTGATTCAAGGATTTAGCCGGGAAAGCTCATCAAGCACGTTATGGATTACATCAAGATTCGCGGCGCACGGACGCACAACCTCAAGAACGTCAACTTAGATTTGCCCCGTCACTCCCTCGTCGTCATTACCGGCCTGTCGGGCTCTGGAAAATCATCACTCGCTTTCGACACGTTGTACGCCGAAGGCCAACGTCGTTACGTCGAATCGTTGTCTGCGTATGCACGCCAGTTTCTGCAGTTGATGGAAAAGCCCGATGTTGATTTGATCGAAGGATTGTCGCCGGCGATTTCAATCGAACAGAAGGCAACATCACACAACCCAAGATCGACGGTTGGTACCGTAACCGAGATTCACGATTACTTGCGGCTGCTCTTCGCCCGCGCCGGCACGCCGTATTGCCCTGAACATCAGCTCGCGCTGGAGGCACAGACCGTTTCACAAATGGTGGATACCGTCTTGGCAATGCCCGCGGGTACAAAACTGATGCTACTGGCGCCCGCGATTGTCGACCGAAAGGGTGAACACGCTGAACTCGTCGACGAGTTTCGGAGCCAGGGTTTTGTCCGCATGCGCGTTGACGCCAAGGTCATCGAAATCGATCAATTCCCAAAGTTAGACAAACAAAAGAAACACACCATTGAGGTGGTTGTTGATCGCATCAAGACAGCGCCAGATCTTAAGCAGCGCATCGCCGAGTCTTTTGAGACATGCCTTCGTGTCGGCAATGGCAAAGCTCTCGCGGTTGATATGGATTCAGGCAAAGAGCTGCTGTTCTCGTCAAAGTTTTCCTGCCCGATTTGCGACTATTCGCTCTCGGAAATGGAACCGCGACTGTTTTCGTTCAACAACCCGATGGGTGCATGCCCCAGTTGCGACGGGCTGGGCGAGATTACTTTTTTCGATCCCAAACGCATCGTTTCCTACCCCGGCTTGTCGCTGGCCGGCGGCGCAATCAAGGGGTGGGATCGCCGCAACCAATTCTATTTTCAGACGCTGATTGGATTGGCGGAACACTATCAGTTTGATATTGACAAGCCGTTCGACAAACTCACGCCTGAAGCGCAGCAGATTATCTTGTTTGGATCTGGCAAAGACAAAGTCCCATTCAAGTATCCCGGCGAGCGGGGTAAACCCATCATTCGCGCTGACGTCTTTGAAGGTATCGTGCCCAATTTGGAGCGCCGCTATCGCGAAACCGATTCAATGGCGGTGCGCGAAGAACTGGCGAAATATATCTCAACCAAGGCCTGCCCCGAGTGCGCTGGTACGCGGCTGCGCAAGGAGGCACGTAACGTTCGTGTTGGCGAAAAGTCCCTGCATGAAATTTCCGCGATGGCGCTCAAAGAGTCCGCCCGCTGGTTTGCAGGAGTCAAGCTGACCAAACAAAAGATGGCAATCGCGGACAAGATCATTGGTGAGATCTCTGCACGCCTACAGTTCTTGAACAACGTCGGGCTGGATTACCTGTCGCTCGTTCGCTCCGCTGACACGCTTTCCGGCGGAGAGGCGCAACGAATCCGTCTTGCATCGCAGATCGGCTCCGGTCTTACCGGCGTGATGTATGTGCTGGATGAGCCATCCATCGGTCTGCACCAGCGTGACAACGATCGTTTGCTGGAAACACTTAAGCGTTTGCGCGACTTAGGCAACTCGGTCATCGTTGTTGAGCACGATGAGGATGCAATAAACAGCGCCGACTACGTCGTTGACATGGGGCCTGGTGCCGGCGTCCACGGCGGTATGGTCGTGGCAGAGGGAACACCCGCGCAGATCAAAAAATCATCGCAGTCGCTGACCGGACAGTATCTATCTGGCAAGAAGCGCATCAGCATGCCGAAATCGCGCTTTAAGTTAGACAAAAGGAAGCAGCTCGTCATCAAGGGTGCTCGTGGCAACAACTTGAAGAATGTGACGCTCGAATTGCCGGTTGGTGGCATGATTTGCATCACCGGTGTATCGGGCTCTGGAAAGTCGACACTCATCAACGACACCCTCTATAAAACCGTCGCACACCATCTTTACGCTTCAACCAATGATCCCGCGCCTTTCGATTCAATTGAAGGTCTGGACCATTTTGATAAGGTGATCTCGGTTGACCAATCGCCGATTGGCCGCACGCCCCGCTCCAACCCAGCCACCTACACCGGCCTGTTCACGCCGATTCGTGATTTGTTTTCATCGGTGCCGGAAGCCCGTGCACGTGGTTATGGCCCGGGCAGATTTTCGTTCAATGTAAAGGGTGGCCGTTGCGAAGCCTGCCAGGGTGACGGCGTGATCAAAGTGGAGATGCATTTCCTGCCGGACGTCTATGTGCCATGCGACGTTTGCCACGGCAAACGTTACAACCGCGAGACCCTGGAGGTTCATTACAAGGGTAAGAACATCACCGAAGTGCTGGCAATGACCGTTGAGAATGCCTTTGAGTTTTTCAAGCCAGTGCCGGTGGTTGCGAGAAAGCTACAGACGCTACTGGATGTCGGACTCGGCTACATTCGGCTTGGTCAAAGTGCAACTACGCTATCTGGTGGTGAAGCTCA
The DNA here is from genome assembly GCA_044346745.1 of Usitatibacteraceae bacterium. GTDB lineage: Bacteria > Pseudomonadota > Gammaproteobacteria > Burkholderiales > Usitatibacteraceae > UKL13-2. The sequence continues at coordinate 71,280 of JBIIYQ010000001.1, forward strand.
ACGTGTAAAGCTGTCGCTGGAGCTCTCCAAACGAGACACCGGCAAGACACTCTTTGTTCTCGATGAACCGACCACGGGATTGCATTTCGCAGACATCGACATGTTGCTAAAGGTGTTGCACCGTCTGCGCGATCACGGCAATACGGTGGTGGTGATCGAACACAACCTCGACGTCATCCGCACTGCTGACTGGGTGATTGATCTCGGACCAGAAGGTGGCGATGGCGGCGGGATGATTCTCTGTGAGGGTCCACCGGCAACAGTTGCGCAGCACCCAACGAGTTATACCGCGAAGTATCTGCGCCCAATGTTGGGCATGAATCAGAACAAGCCCGCCGGCACCCCAAAGAAAACAGTAAATGCCTAGATTCGGCGGGCATTTTCGAGCATTTTTGCCCCAAACTGCCCGTCAATCCTTGTGTTTTATACTCGTTACCTATGAGCCCTCGCGACCTATTACTCGATAGCTTTCGTGCTGCGTTGGCGGTCGCCGACCCCCTTCAGATCGTGCCAAAACACTTACCGGCACCACCAGCTTCCGGCAAGACGATTGTTGTTGGCGCAGGCAAAGCTGCAGCCGCGATGGCCAAAGCAGTTGAGGATAACTGGCCGCCTACAGCCGATCTGCAAGGGCTGGTGATCACGCGTTACGCGCATGGCTATACCGGCGCTGCAAGCCTTAAGCGCATCCGCGTGGTCGAGGCCGGGCACCCCGTACCAGACGAGTCCGGCGAACGCGCCGCGCAAGAGATCCTTTCTCTCGCCCGTTCTGCGCAGCCCGAAGACTCGTTACTGGTGCTTATCTCCGGCGGAGGCTCGAGCCTGCTGTCACTGCCTGCCGGTGAAGTCAGCATGGTGGACCTAAAGGCGGTTACGAGAGCCTTGCTCAGCAGTGGCGCGCCCATCCAAGAGATGAACATCGTACGCAAACATCTCTCTTCGATTCAAGGTGGAAGGCTAGCCGCGGCAACACAAGCCAAGGTAGTGACGCTCATTATTTCCGACGTGACGGGAGACGACCCGTCCGCCATCGCTTCAGGCCCAACGGCACCGGATGTGTCGAGTTACCAAGATGCACTCGACATCCTCAATAGATTTAGGATTACGCCGCCTGTATCCATCGCACGACATCTTTCCAACGGCGCACGCGGCGAGATCGCCGAGACACTAAAGCCCGGCGACGCGGTGTTCGGCCGCGTTGAGAACCATGTCATCGCGACGGCGCATCAAAGTCTTTCCATGGCGGCTGCATTCTTCCAACAACACGGCATTACGCCGATGATCCTGGGCGATAGCGTGACCGGTGAGGCTCGCGAGGTCGCCAAAGTCTACGCGGCGCTGGCACGGCAAATCCAACAACATCATCACCCCCTCAAGCCGCCGGTTGCCCTGATCTCTGGTGGCGAATGTACGGTGACACTCGCACCGGGCAATCAGGGACGCGGTGGCCGATGTAGCGAGTTTTTGTTGTCGCTGGCGATCAGTCTGGACGGTCTGCCGCACGTGGCAGCGATTGCCTGCGACACCGATGGCATTGACGGCTCCGAGCAAAACGCCGGCGCGGTTCTGACCGATCAGTCTTTGCCACGCGCCCGCGCCATGGGAATGAATGCACAGCAACGACTCGACGCCAACGATGCGTTCGGGTTCTTTGCCCCGCTGGGAGATCTCGTGGTCACCGGCCCCACCCGTACCAATGTCAACGACTACCGGGCCATTCTCGTCTTCTGAGCCCGCTTGTGTTGCGCTCACCTATGGCGGCCCCACGCGGTTTGGGGTATCAGGATCCCGGTGAACTTGGTGGGGGTCGCGTGTTACCTAGATGTCACTGCGTCGTGGTTGAAAAACAAAAAGGCCGACTTACGCCGGCTTTTTTGTCTAGCCCTAGCCTACTGCTTTTTCTTCGACGTCAGGCGCTTCGCTTGCAACCGGACGATCTACCAACTCTACAAGAGCCATCGGTGCATTGTCACCCTGACGGAAACCGAACTTCAAGATGCGCAGGTATCCGCCCTTACGCTCTTTATAACGTGGGCCAAGTTCAGCGAACATTTTGACAACAATCTCACGATCGCGCAGGCGATCAAACGCCAAACGCTTGTTCGCCAGCGTATCTTCTTTTGCAAGAGTGATCAATGGCTCGGCCACGCGACGCAACTCCTTCGCTTTCGGCAACGTTGTCTTGATTACTTCATGCAGAAAAAGAGAGTTGGTCATGTTGCGTAACATCGCGAGACGATGGGAGCTGGTTTTGTTGAGTTTACGAAGACCGTGACGGTGACGCATAGTAAATTTCCTTTGTTCTCTTGGCCGTTTTGCTTAGTGCAACTAAGCCAGCCTTGTTATCGTTATGGGTTATAAATAAAAACTACTTCATCACACCGGCGACGGGCCAGTTCTCGAGTTTCATCCCGAGTGTCAGACCCTTGCTAGCGAGGACTTCCTTAATTTCGTTGAGCGATTTACGACCCAAGTTAGGCGTCTTGAGCAGCTCGTTTTCGGTGCGTTGGATCAAGTCACCGATGTAGTAAATGTTTTCAGCCTTGAGGCAATTTGCAGAACGCACGGTAAGTTCGAGGTCATCGACCGGCTGCAGCAGAATCGGATCGACTTGTGGCGATTTCGCTTCTTCAGCCTGCATCGGTGTACCTTGCAAGTCGGCGAACACAGACAACTGGTCAACTAACACGCGTGCGGCATAACGTACAGCTTCCTCCGGCTCAATGGAACCGTTGGTTTCAATGTCCATTACCAAGCGATCGAGGTCGGTACGCTGTTCGACACGAGCGCTCTCTACGGCGTATGAAACACGACGCACTGGCGAGTAAGAAGCATCAAGAAGAATCGAGCCAATAGTACGACCTTCATCATTACGGCGCGCTGTCGCAGCAACGTAACCACGGCCTTTCTCGACCTTGATTTGCATGTCGATCTTGCCACCAGCCGTTAGATTGGCGATAACGTGGTCCGGGTTAACAATTTCCACGTCGTGTGACTGCTCGATGTCTGCCCCGGTGACGGGACCCGGCGTCGACTTCTTGAGCTTCAACGTTGTGTCAGCACGGCTGTGCAGCTTGAGCACCAGACCCTTGAGGTTCAACAAAATATCAACGACGTCTTCCTGAACGCCTTCAATGGTTGAGTACTCGTGCAAAACACCCGAAATCTTGACTTCGGTTGGTGCATAGCCCGGCATGGAGGACAACAGAATGCGGCGAAGCGCATTACCTAGGGTGTGGCCATAACCGCGCTCGAACGGCTCCATCACAACTTTTGCGTGTGCTGGAGAAATGTTTTCGACGTCGATGATGCGCGGCTTCAGAAAAGTCGTGGCATTGCTTTGCATTGACGAGGGCCTCTATAGATTAACGCGCGCCGTGGCGTCCCACGGCGCTGGGATGAAACGGATTACTTCGAGTAAAGTTCGACGACGAGTTGCTCGTTGATATCTGCAGCAAACTCTTGGCGGTCCGGAAGCGCTTTGAACACGCCAGCGAATTTCTTTGTATCGACTTCTACCCAGTTCGGGAAGCCATTGGCTTCAGCAAGCTTGAGCGCATCTTGAACGCGCAACTGCTTTTGCGCCTTTTCTTTCAGCGACACAACATCGTTTGGCTTCAACAGGTACGACGGGATATTCACCGGCTTGCCGTTGACCAAAATGCCGCAATGGCTGACCAACTGACGCGCCTCTGCACGAGTCGAGCCAAAGCCCATACGGTAGACGGCATTATCCAAGCGTGATTCGAGCAGTTGCAGGAGATTCTCGCCAGTAGCCCCTTTGCGGCGCTCGGCTTCAGCGAAGTAGGTACGGAACTGGCGCTCTAGAACACCATACATACGACGAATCTTTTGCTTCTCGCGGAGCTGCGTACCGTACTCAGATACGCGTGACTGTTTCGCGCCGTGCTGACCTGGACGCGATTCAAGTTTGCACTTCGAGTCAAGCGGACGACGCGCGCTTTTCAGGAAGAGATCAGTACCCTCGCGACGCGAGAGTTTGCATTTAGGACCGATATAACGTGCCATTTGGATATCTCTTTTGCTAATTACATGCGACGACGCTTGGGTGGACGGCAGCCGTTGTGCGGAACTGGCGTCACATCGGCGATCGACATGATTTTGATTCCCAACGCGTTCAACGCGCGAACGGCAGACTCACGGCCGGGGCCTGGCCCCTTGATGCGCACCTCGAGGTTCTTGATGCCACATTCCTGTGCAGCCTTACCAGCAGCCTCGGCCGCGATCTGCGCTGCAAATGGAGTGGACTTCCTCGAACCTTTAAAGCCAGCGCCGCCAGACGTCGCCCACGACAAGGCGTTGCCCTGACGGTCGGTGATCGTGATGATGGTGTTATTGAACGACGCGTGAATATGTGCGATTCCTTCCGACACATTCTTTTTGACTTTCTTGCGAACGCGTGTTGCTGCAGCAGTCGGTTTAACCATTGTGTGTACCTCGTTTCCGAAACTTTATTTCGCCAGGCGAACAGCTTTGCGTGGTCCCTTGCGGGTGCGCGCGTTGGTGCGAGTGCGCTGACCACGAACTGGCAAGCCCTTGCGATGACGGGTGCCGCGATAACAACCAAGGTCCATCAGACGCTTGATTGACATCGAAATTTCACGCCGCAAATCGCCTTCGACTGTTACCTTGCCAATCTGCTCACGCAGTTTGTCCATGTCGCTGTCGTTCAGATCTTTGATCTTCGCTGAACCGCTAACACCGGCAGCCTCACAAATCTTCTGCGCGGTATGACGACCAATGCCGTAAATCGCCGTAAGGGCGATTTCTGCATGTTGATGATTGGGGATATTTACACCAGCAATACGTGCCATGATGGATGACCTTTAGCCTTGACGTTGCTTATGACGCGGATCTTTGCAAATGACGCGCAAAACACCTTTGCGGCGCACCAACTTGCAATTGCGACAGATTTTTTTAACAGATGCCTGAACTCGCATTTCTTTCTCCTTGCTCTCCGACGCCTATTTGGCGCGGAAGGTAATTCGTGCTTTCGTTAAATCGTAGGGCGAAATCTCAACCGTGACTTTGTCCCCCGGCAATATGCGAATGTAGTGCATACGCATCTTTCCCGAGATATGACCCAACACGACATGCCCGTTTTCCAACTTAACCCGGAACATCGCATTCGGCAATGTTTCCTGGATGACGCCCTGCATTTCAATCGTTTCTTCTTTTGACATTAATCTACGACCGTTCCCTTTTTCGCTAAAGCTTACCGAACAGGGAAGCCTGCGCCGCCTTTGAAGTTCGCCTTCTTGAGCAGGCTTTCATATTGGTGAGACATCAAATACGCTTGCATCTGCGCCATGAAATCCATCGTAGTTACAACAATGATCAAAAGTGACGTTCCACCGAAGTAAAAGGGCACGTTCCAACGCATGTGTAAGAACTCCGGAAGCATGCAGACGGCAGTGATGTAAGCTGCACCGACTAACGTCAGTCTCATCAAAATTTTGTCGATGTATCGTGCAGTTTGCTCGCCGGGACGAATACCAGGAACAAATGCACCACTTTTCTTCAAGTTCTCTGCGGTTTCTTTGGAATTGAATACCAATGCCGTGTAGAAGAAGCAGAAGAAAATTATCGCAGCGGCATAAAGCATCGTATACAGCGGTTGTCCCGGAGCCAGCGCGGCACCCAAATCCTTCAACCACACCATCTGATCACTTTGGCCAAACCAACCGGCAACAGTTGCCGGAAACAAGATGATCGACGATGCAAAAATCGGAGGGATGACACCCGACATATTCAGTTTCAATGGAAGGTGTGAGGCTTGCCCGCCGTACAACTTGTTACCTACCTGCCGCTTGGCGTAGTTCACCAGAATCTTTCTCTGGCCACGCTCAACAAACACCACAAAGAACGTAACAAACACCACCAAAGCCAGAATAAACAAAAAGGCTGGAATAGACATTGTCCCGTTATTGACTAATTCCATCGTTCCACCGATTGCACCTGGCAAACCCGCAACGATACCGGCAAAGATGATCAGGGAAATGCCGTTACCAATACCGCGCTCGGTAATCTGCTCACCGAGCCACATCAAGAACATTGTGCCGCCAACCAACGTGGTCACGGTGACAAAACGGAACATCATGCCCGGATCAACGACCAACCCTTGTTGCGACTCAAGCGCAATCGAAATGCCGACTGCCTGAAACAAGGCAAGGGCCACCGTGCCATATCGGGTGTACTGTGTAATCTTCCGACGACCGGCCTCACCCTCCTTCTTCAGCGCCTCGAGTTGCGGAGAGACCACCGTCAAAAGCTGCATGATGATCGAGGCGGAAATGTAAGGCATGATGCCAAGGGCGAACACGGAGAAGCGCGACAAGGCTCCGCCCGAGAACATGTTGAACATGGCAAAGATGCCGCCACCTTGCGTATCGAATAACTTGGCCAGCTGCACTGGATCGATTCCCGGCACTGGAATATGCGTTCCAATGCGGAAGACAATCAACGCAAGTACCAAGAAAATCAAGCGACGCTTCAGGTCGCCCATTTTTCCGATCGCTGCTAATGGATTTGTAGCCAAACGTTTGTCCCTAGTCCTTAAATCGCCGTCAATTACGCAGCTGGTGCAGCTTCAACTGTGCCGCCAGCAGCTTCAATAGCGGCTTTTGCGCCCTTGGTCACGCCGATGCCAACCAACTTGACTTTCTTATAGATGCTGCCAGACAGAAAGACTTTTGCACCGAGCGCACCAGGCGCAACGACGTTAGCCTGCTTCAACACGGCGAGATCAATAGTGTCGACTGGCAGCATAGCGATTTCAGACAACCGCACTTGCGCGGTGTCGTAACGCGTCAACGACACAAAACCGCGCTTTGGCAAGCGACGCTGTAGCGGCATTTGACCGCCTTCAAAGCCAACTTTATGAAAGCCGCCGGAACGGGATTTCTGCCCTTTATGACCACGACCAGCGGTCTTACCGAGACCAGACCCGATACCGCGACCTACACGGCGACGTGGCTTTTTGGAACCCTCACCGGGTTTAATGTCATTCAAATCCATGTTTCTTAGCCTTCAACTTGGAGCATGTAGCTCACTTTGTTGATCATGCCGCGATTTGCGGGTGTATCAATAACGGTGACGGTGTGGTGAAGTCTTTTCAAGCCCAACCCACGAACACAGGCCTTATGCGCCTCTAGGCGACCGATCGTGCTCTTACGGAGCGTCACTGTGATGGTTTTCTGGTTAGTCATGCGGTTTTCTCCAAGCGCCTCGATTAGCCCAAAATCTCTTCGACCGTTTTGCCGCGTTTTGCAGCAACTTCGGATGGGCGTGAAATTTTTGCTAAGCCGTCAAGCGTTGCGCGAACCACGTTGTACGGGTTGGTTGAACCATGACACTTTGCCGAGATGTTGGTGATACCCATCACCTCAAACACCGCGCGCATTGCGCCACCGGCCTTAATGCCGTTACCGTCAGCAGCTGGCTGCATAAACACCTTGGTGCCGCCGTGCTTACCGATAACTTCGTGATGAAGCGTGCCATTTTTCAGCGGTATCTTGACGAGCTTGCGACGAGCCTGCTCCATTGCCTTTTGAACGGCAACTGGAACCTCTTTCGATTTGCCCTTGCCCATACCGATACGGCCATCGCCGTCACCAACGACGGTCAACGCAGCGAAGCCAAGAATACGACCACCCTTAACAACTTTCGTGACTCGGTTAACCGAGATCATCTTTTCGCGGAGACCGTCGCCTTCTTTATCCTGAGTTTCTGGTTTTGCCATTTGGACGTCCTTGACTAAAACTTAAGGCCGGCTTCACGCGCGGCGTCTGCCAGCGCTTTCACGCGGCCGTGGTAAGCGAAACCAGCGCGGTCGAACGCAACGTCCGAGACCCCGGCGGCTTTTGCACGCTCAGCAATACGTTTGCCAACTTCGGCGGCGGCAGCCGATGTGGCACCGCTTTTCAACGCGGCACGCAACTCTTTTTCGGCGGTAGATGCTGCAGCCAGAACTTTCGCGCCGGTTGCGTCGATCACCTGCGCGTAGATGTGCGTATTGGTGCGATGTACGGTCAAACGCACCGCCTTCAAACGCGCGATGATTGCGCGGGTTTTTGCGGCGCGACGCAGACGGGATTGTTTTTTGTCGATCATGATCGAATTCCTTACTTCTTCTTCGTCTCTTTAAGAACGATGACTTCGTCCGAGTAGCGTACGCCCTTGCCCTTGTAGGGCTCTGGCGGACGATAACCACGCACGATGGCAGCGACTTGGCCAACCTTCTGCTTGTCAACGCCCTTCAAAATGATTTCCGTCGGGGTTGGCGTTTCCGCCTTCACACCTTCTGGCATCTCGTGGACGACGGGGTGCGAGTATCCCAACGCCAGATTCAACTTCGTGCCTTGCGCTGCGGCCTTATAGCCCACGCCGACGAGCATCAACTTGCGCTCAAACCCCTTGTCTACGCCATGAACCATATTCGCCAACAAAGCACGCATGGTTCCAGACATAGCATTGGCAGCCTGCGAATCATTCGCCGCCTCCAACACAAGCTTGTCGCCATCACGCTTGATGTTGACCAGCGAGGTCGCTGCTTGTTTCAAGACGCCCAACGGGCCCTTGACGGTAATTTCGTCAGCCGCAAGTGTCACTTCGACTTTTGCGGGCACAGTGATAGGGAGCTTACCAACGCGTGACATTCATACTCTCCTTACACCACGATGCAAAGCACTTCGCCACCAACACCGGTAGCGCGGGCTTTGCGATCAGTCATAACGCCGCGCGAGGTGGAAACAATCGCCACACCAAGGCCGTTCATAACAGGTTTGATATCTTCACGCCCGCGGTAAATCCTCAGACCAGGACGGGAAACGCGCTCGATCTTTTCGATCACAGGCCTACCCGCGTAGTATTTGAGACCGACATTCAGCTCAGATTTGCCGTCGACCGTGCGCACATCAAAACCTTCGATGTATCCCTCGTCTTTCAGCACATTTGCGATTGCAACCTTCACTTTGGAAGAAGGCATCGTCACGTCAACTTTTTCCGATTGTTGCGCATTACGGATGCGAGTCAACATATCGGCGATCGGATCACTCATGCTCATAATTTTTTCTCCGCCCTACTTCCCGGCTACCAGCTAGCCTTAACCAAGCCCGGCACTTCACCGCGCATGGCAATTTCACGCAACTTGTTACGACCCAAACCAAACTTGCTGTAGACGCCACGTGGACGACCGGTGATCGCACAACGATTGCGGAGGCGAGTTGGATTGGAGTTTCGCGGAAGCGCCTGCAATTTAAGACGCGCCTGATAACGATCTTCGTCAGAAGCACTTTGATCGTTAATGATCTTAAAAAGCGCTTCGCGCTTCGCCTTGAATTTCGCGACAAGCTTTTCGCGCTTGGCTTGACGGTTAATCACTGCAAGTTTGGCCATGCGCTTAACCCCTGAAAGGAAACTTGAATGCAGCGAGGAGCGCTTTGGCTTCTGCGTCATTCTTAGCGGTGGTAGTAATCGAAATATTCATGCCGCGTATCGCGTCTATCTTGTCGTACTCAATTTCTGGGAAGATGATCTGCTCTTTTACGCCCATGTTGTAGTTGCCACGGCCATCAAAAGAACGACCTGAAATACCACGGAAGTCGCGCACCCGTGGCAACGAAACAGTGATCAGGCGGTCAAGGAATTCATACATGCGATTCGCGCGCAACGTCACCATGCAACCGATCGGATAACCGTCACGAATCTTGAATCCTGCGATCGACTTCTTTGACTTGGTTACGACGGGCTTCTGACCGGCAATTTTGGTCATGTCGCCAACGGCGTGTTCCATAATTTTCTTGTCCGCCACGGCCTCGCCTACCCCCATGTTGAGGGTGATCTTGGTGATCCGTGGCACTTCCATCACCGACTTGTAACCAAGGTCTTTCATCAACTTCGGTACAACTGTTTCTTTGTAAAACGATTGGAGTCGAGCCATGTTAAGCGCCCCCTTAAGCGTCTATTTGTTCGCCATTGGAAGCAAACACGCGCACTTTGCGCTTGTCGTCCAAGGACTTAAATCCGACGCGATCCGCTTTTCCGGAGGTCGGGTTGAAAATTGCGATGTTGGAAAGATGAATAGACATCTCTTTTTCAACGATACCGCCAGTTGAGCCCTTCATCGGGTTTGGCTTGGTGTGTTTCTTCACTCGGTTGATTCCCTCAACCAGCACGCGCTCGGTTTCAAGGATCATTGACAGCACGGTTCCGCGCTTGCCTTTATCCTTACCGGTGATGACGACCACTTGGTCGCCCTTACGTATCTTGTTCATGGCGTATTTTCCTTTGCGTCTTTACAGCACTTCAGGCGCCAGCGACACGATCTTCATGAACTTTTCAGTGCGCAACTCGCGTGTCACTGGTCCAAAGATACGAGTGCCAATCGGCTCAAGCTTTGCGTTCAACAACACCGCAGCATTGCCATCGAATTTAATCAACGACCCGTCGTTACGACGAACACCTTTGGCGGTACGCACAACTACGGCGTTATAGACCTCGCCTTTTTTGACGCGTCCGCGCGGCTGCGCTGATTTGATACTGACTTTGATGACATCACCAACGCCCGCGTAACGACGCTTAGAGCCGCCAAGGACTTTGATACACATCACCGAACGCGCGCCGGTGTTATCGGCGACGTCGAGAATCGACTGCATCTGAATCATTTTTTTATCTCCAACTTACCCGCCACAGGTGGCAGCCAGTTTTGGATCCGTCTTATGCCCTCGCACCCGATTCGGAGACCCGAATTAAATGCGCCGACAGGTTAGAAAGCTTCTTTTGCCCGATTGCTTAAAGCACTTTTGCAAGTGCGGCTTGTGCAGACTCTCAGGCGGCAAGGCCAGATTGCACCCTGTTTTTGCAGACTTTCAGCCGACATAGCCACGGCTGGAGCAGCGAAGTCCGCTAGTATAAGCGAACCTTGTTCCCCAAAGCAAGCGGTTTTCTCGGATTATTCAATGGGTTGGCCAAACGCGATGGGGGGCAATGCAGTGGCGATGGGGCGCAAACGCCAGTTTGTGGCCAACTAACCCGGGCGTGCGCTACACGGCAGTCATGCCACCATCGACCGACAGAATTTGCCCTGTTACATAGCTGGCAGCATCGGAGGCAAGAAAGATGGCTGGGCCCATCAGATCTTCTTCACCGCCCAGCCGACCCAGCGGCGTCATCGCAATGATTTGATTTTCAATCACCTGCAGTACACCCGCACTCATTTTTGAGGGGAAGAACCCTGGCGCCAGGGCATTGACGCGTATTCCGTACTTCGCCCACTCCGCCGCTAAGGCACGGGTGAGATTGACCAAGCCACCCTTACTCGTATTGTAGGCAAGCGTTTGCATCGGCCCCAGCTGTCCCCGTAGCCCCGCCACGGATGCAACGTTGATGATCGCTCCGGCACGGTTCGGGATCATCGATTTTGCGCCTACCTGCTGTGTAACAAGCCAAGAGCCTGTGAGATTGGTGGCGATAATCTTGTTCCAAGCCTCGGTGGGATACGACTCAGCAGGTGCGCCCCAAGACGCGCCTGCGTTGTTCATCAAAATATCGATTCTTCCAAAGTGCTTTAGTACCGCATCGACCATGGGTTCGATGGTTTCGGGTTTGGCAAGGTCGCTGGGGACGACGAAAACGTCATAGCCCAGCGCGACCAGCTCTGCTTTGGCCTCTTCGAGTTCGCCAGTTTTGCGCGCTGTGAGTGCAAGCATGGCGCCCTGCGCGCCGTAGCCCTTGGCGATCTGCAGCCCCAGCCCGCGAGAGCCGCCCGTGATCAACGCCACGCGGTTGGATAAATCGAAGAGTTTGTTGGCAGCCATGATCGTTTTCCTGCGTTAGTTATCGATTGATTTCCCGCTGTGTTGTGCATGGGGAACTAGTCAAAAGCCAAAGTGCCCGAATGGCGGGCGGTTACAAACATTTATGGCTGGAAACACCCGCCAATAAATGGTTTTCATATTCTGTTAGTACGGGCTTGCTTGGTCATCCAATACGGCTCGCTTGTGGCGGGTGGCGACTGTGCCACCGAGTATCGACAACGCTACCGCCTCCGCAATCTTGATGCCGTCGACGCCGGCACTCATGATGCCGCCAGCGTATCCCGCCCCCTCTCCCGCCGGGAACAATCCTGCAGTGTTGACGCTTTGAAAATTATCGTCGCGCCGCGTAATCCGGATGGGCGATGACGTTCTTGTCTCAACTCCCGTCAGAACAGCATCATGCATCGCAAAGCCAGCAATCTGTTTGTCAAATGCTGGCAGCGCCTCACGCACAGCGTCGATTACAAAATCTGGCACACAAAGCGACAGGTCCGTCATCTTTACACCGGGTTTGTACGAAGGCACAACCGACCCAAGCGCGGTTGAGGCACGCCCTGCGAGAAAATCACCGACGAGTTGCGCAGGGGCATTGTAGTTTTCACCGCCAGACGCAAATGCAGCCGTCTCCCAACGTCGTTGAAAGTCGATGCCGGCTAGTACGTCGTCGGGATAGTCGACTGCCGGTGTGATGCCAACAACAATGCCTGCGTTGGCGTTTCGTTCGGTTCGCGAGTATTGACTCATGCCGTTTGTCACCACACGCCCAACTTCTGAGGTTGCGGCCACCACAGTCCCGCCAGGGCACATACAAAAGCTGTAAACACTCCGCCCGTTCGAAGCGTGATGTACGAGTTTGTAATCGGCGGCACCTAACATCTGGTTGCCTGCGTTCGGCCCGAAGCGAGCGCGGTCGATCAGACCCTGCGGATGCTCGATTCGAAATCCAATCGAAAATGGTTTGGCTTCAACAAATACACCGCGTTCACGCAATTTTTGAAAGGTGTCGCGCGCACTGTGGCCGATAGCCAAGATGAGGTGATCCGTCTTGATCGTTTCGCCGTTCTCGAGGACAACAGCCCGCAGATGTCGTTCTCCGGCACGCTCAGCGATGTCAAAATCGACCACCTTCTGCTTGAAGCGAATCTCGCCGCCAAGCGACTCAATGTTCGCCCGCATGATTTCTATCATTGATACCAGCTTGAAGGTGCCGATATGCGGCTTAGAGACGTACATTATTTCGGGCGGCGCACCAGCTGCGACGAACTCTCGCAGCACTTTCCGGCCAAGAAAATGCGGATCCTTAATTTGGCTCCACAGTTTGCCGTCAGAAAAAGTGCCGGCTCCCCCTTCGCCGAACTGCACGTTGGATTCAGGATTGAGAGTCGATTTGCGCCACAGCCCCCACGTATCTTGTGTGCGCTCACGGACTGCTTTCCCTCGTTCAAGCACAATCGGCCGAAAACCCATCTGCGCGAGCGTCAATGCCGCAAAGAGCCCGCACGGCCCAAGTCCGATCACGAGCGGTCTTGCGTTTGATACCCCGGTCGGCGCGCGCGCGATGAATTTGTACTCCGTATCCGGCGTAGCGATTACCTTGGGGTCGCCACGAAACCTGCGGAGTACTTCCCCTTCATTGCTCAATTCAACGTCGAGCGTATAGACCAAAAGAATCTGTGCTTTCTTGCGCGCATCGTAGCCTCGGCGGTAGATCGAGAGGGCAAGCAAATCCTCACCCTTAATCTTTAGGCGTGCCAAGACAGCGGCACGCAGCGCGGCAATATCGTCCTCACTGGAGGCGTCTAGCGGCAACTTTATTTCGTTCAAGCGAAGCATGATTGAGAACCGTCTATCTTCGTCTACCCAGTCGTGATTATCTATTGCTCTGTCTACCAACAAAAAAGCCCGCAGAAGCGGGCTTTTTTGATCTAAACCAAATCAAGACTTATTCGACTTTTGCTTTCTCGACGAGTTTGGTGACTGCCCATGCTTTTGTCTTCGACATTGGCTTGGTTTCTTCGATAGTTACCGTATCACCCATCTTGAACTCGTTGTTCGGACTATGTGCGTGGTACTTCTTCGAACGGCGCAAAACTTTACCCAAGACCGGGTGCTTTACCGCGCGTTCAACCAGCACAGTAACCGTTTTGTCCATCTTGTCGCTCGTGATAACGCCGGTCAGCGTACGCTTGCTTTTGGTGATTTCAGCAGTAGTCGTCATTATTGTGCCTTCGCTTTTTCGGTAAGGATGGTCTTGATCTGCGCAATCTCGCGCTTCACACGACCAAGCTCCGTCGTCTTAGACATTTGCTGCGTTGCAACCTGCATACGCATCGAAAATTGTGCGCGGCGCAGATCCAGCAATTCTTTGTTGAGGTCTTCCGGGGATTTCGCCCGCATTTCTTTGGTGTTCATGGCGTAGTCCTTTCTTAGCCCAACAGACGATGTACAAACGTGGTCCGGATCGGCAGCTTTGCGGCGGCGAGTGCAAACGCCTCACGCGCCAATGTCTCTTGAACGCCGTCCATCTCATAAAGTACTTTGCCTGGCTGGATTTCAGCCACAAAATACTCAGGCGATCCCTTACCGTTACCCATACGAACTTCGGCAGGCTTCTTGGAGATTGGTTTATCCGGGAAAATACGAATCCACACGCGACCGCCACGCTTGATGTGACGTGTCATTGCGCGACGCGCAGCTTCGATTTGACGTGCGGTCAAACGACCGCGACCAACCGCCTTCAGACCAAACTCGCCGAACGAAACTTTGGCTCCCGTCGTGGCGATCCCTTTGTTCCGACCTTTTTGTTCTTTGCGATATTTTCTTCTAGCTGGCTGCAGCATTTTTCGCTCCTGGACGGCCACGCGGCTTACGCGCTGGCTCAGCTTGTGGCTCCGGTGCGGCAACCGGCGTTTCGCCCTTTGCCAGCATGTTGCCCTTGTAAACGAGAACTTGTACGCCGATCACGCCATAAGTCGTACGCGCTTCAGAAAAACCTTGATCGATATCTGCACGCAACGTGTGGAGTGGCACGCGCCCCTCGCGGTACCATTCGGTACGCGCAATCTCTGCACCGTTCAAGCGGCCGCTCGAAGTGATCTTGATACCTTGTGCACCCAAACGCATTGCGTTTTGCATCGCACGCTTCATTGCACGACGGAACATCACACGCTTTTCGAGCTGTGCGGTAATACCATCAGCGATCAGCTGGGCATCGGTTTCTGGCTTGCGGATTTCTTCGATGTTGACGTGCACCGGCACACCCATCATCTTGGAAAGGCTCACGCGCAGATTTTCAATATCTTCGCCTTTCTTACCGATCACCACACCTGGACGTGATGAATAGATAGTGATCTTTGCGTTCTTCGCAGGACGCTCAATCACGATCTTGCCGACAGAGGCGCTGGCCAACTTCTTCTTCAAGTAGGTGCGGACTTTGATGTCTTCCAGCAACATGATCGGGAAGTTTTTGCTATTGGCGTACCACTTCGATGCGAAGTTTTTGGTGACGGCCAGGCGAAAACCGGTTGGGGAAATTTTTTGTCCCATTGCGACTCCTTATTGCTTGCCGTCGCCGACGGTCACAAAAACGTGACATGTCGGTTTGACAATGCGGTTACCACGGCCTTTTGCGCGCGCGGTAAAGCGCTTCAATACAGGGCCCTTTTCAACGATGATCTTGGCGACTTTGAGGTCGTCAATGTCAGCACCGTTGTTATGCTCAGCATTTGCAATGGCGGATTCCAACACCTTCTTGATGATCGTTGCGCCCTTTTTCGGCGTAAACGTGAGGATGTTGAGCGCTTGGTCTACTTTCTTGCCGCGAATGAGGTCAGCAACCAAACGGCCTTTTTGCGCGGAGAGGCGTACGCCCCAAAGATTAGCGGATACGTTCATTGGTATCGCTCCTTATTTCTTGCCAGCCGCCGCAGCCTTCTTATCGGCTGGATGGCCTTTGAAGGTACGGGTCAAGGCGAATTCGCCCAACTTGTGGCCGACCATGTTTTCGCTGACGAACACCGGGATGTGCTGCTTCCCGTTGTGAACTGCGATGGTCAAACCAACAAAATCCGGCAGGATGGTGGAACGGCGCGACCAAGTCTTGATTGGCTTGCGGTCTTTGATGGCAGCGGCCTTTTCGACCTTTGCTGCCAAGTGCCCGTCTACAAACGGGCCCTTCTTAATGGAACGTGCCATGGCGGTTAACCTTTCCGACGATCGCGAACGATCATGTTCTGTGTGCGCTTGTTGGTGCGGGTCTTGAGACCCTTAGTTGCCTGCCCCCACGGCGTGCGTGGATGACCACCGCCGTTGGAACGACCACCGTGCGGGTGATCCACTGGGTTCATACAAATACCACGAACCGTAGGACGCCAGCCGCGCCAGCGATTTGCACCAGCCTTGCCGATTACGCGAAGTGCGTGCTCACCGTTACCAACCTCACCGATAGTGGCGCGGCAGTCAACGTGAACCTTGCGAATCTCGCCGGAACGCATTCGAAGCTGTGCGTACAAACCCTCACGTGCCAGCAGTTGCACAGAAGCCCCAGCAGAGCGCGCCAACTGGGCACCCTTTCCTGGCAGCAACTCGATACAGTGAATCGTTGAACCAACCGGGATGTTGCGGATCGGCAAGCAGTTACCGACTTTGATTGGCGCGTCTTGGCCGGATACAACTTGCTGGCCAACTTCGACACCTTTCGGAGCAATCATGTAGCGACGCTCGCCGTCTGCGTAACAAAGCAGAACAATGTTCGCGCTACGATTTGGATCGTATTCAAGACGCTCAACTTTTGCAACGATACCGTCTTTGTCGTTACGCTTGAAATCGATGATACGGTAGTGTTGCTTATGACCGCCACCTTGGTGACGCGTCGTGATATGGCCGTGGTGATTACGACCAGCATTTTTTGACTGCGGTTCCAGTAGCGCTGCGTGCGGCGCACCTTTATGCAGATCGGCATTGACCACCTTCAACATGCTGCGGCGGCCAGGCGAAGTCGGTTTTGTTTTAACGAGAGCCATTACACCGCCCCTTCCGTAAACTGGATGTCGCCATCGCCCTTCAAGCAAACATAAGCTTTCTTGACGTGATTGCGACGGCCTTCAAAACGTCCGTGACGTTTTGCTTTGCCTTTTTGGTTAACGATATTCACGCTAGCCACTTCAACTTTTTGATCTTTAAACAGGAGCTCAACCGCAGCTTTAACTTCGGCCTTGGTTGCGCTTTGCAGGACTTCGAACACGACCTGCTTCTGCTTATCGGCCACCATGGTGGCCTTTTCGGAAATAACGGGTCGCAGTACGACCGTCAGAAGACGTTCGGCATTCATGCGAGCACCTCTTCAAATTGTTTGACTGCACCCTTAGTCAAAACCACATTCGCGAAGCGAACGAGGTTAACTGGGTCAGCGTGCTTAGCTTCAAGAACCATTACGTTCTCGAGGTTGCGCGAGGAAAGATACAAATTCTCGTTGAAGTTTTCGGTGATGATCAGCACCTGATCAAGCCCCATCCCCTTAAGCTTGGACACCAAACCCTTGGTCTTTGGAGCGTCGAGCGTCATATCTTCAACAACGGATAGGCGATTTTCTCGCACCAACTGAGAAAGAATCGCAGCGATACCCGCACGATACATCTTGCGGTTCAGTTTTTGTGTGAAGTTTTCGTCGGGCGAGTTCGGGAAAATCTTACCGCCGCCACGCCATAGCGGGGACGATGCCATACCCGCGCGAGCGCGGCCGGTGCCCTTTTGGCGCCACGGCTTTTTGGTCGACTTCTGAACGTCGCTACGACCTTTTTGCGCGCGGTTACCCGAACGTGCATTGGCCTGAAATGCAGTTACAACTTGGTGGACAAGCGCTTCGTTGTAATCGCGGCCAAACAATTCTGCCGACGCTGCAACGGTACCCTCAGAGGCACCCTTGTCGTTAATTAGCTTTAGTTCCATTACTTGGCTCCTTTCGCTTTAGGAGCTTTGGCAGCGGGACGCACGACGATTGTTCCATTCTTTGCACCAGGAACCGCACCCTTTACCAAAATCAGCGAACGCGCAACATCAACGCGTGCGACTTCTAGCATAGGCATCGTAGAGGACACATCACCCAAATGGCCAGCCATGCGCTTACCAGGGAAAACTCGACCTGGATCCTGCGCCATACCAATCGAGCCCGGAACGTTGTGCGACTTCGAGTTACCGTGCGATGCGCGGTTAGACGCAAAGTGGTGGCGCTTGATAACGCCCGAAAAGCCCTTACCCAGCGTGGTGCCCGACACATCAACCTTTTGGCCAACGGCGAACATTTCCACAGAGAGTACTTCGCCAACTTTTAATTCGGCGAGCTTTTCCGGCGAAACAGCAAATTCCTTTACGACTGAACCGGCTTCGACACCAGCTTTGGCGTAGTGGCCAGCTTGCGCTTTTGCCACGCGTGATGCACGGCGCGTTCCGAATGCTACCTGGACGCCTGCATACCCATCATTCTCAGGGGTTTTTAGTTGTGTGACTCGGTTATTCGACACATCAAGCACTGTCACGGGGATGGCTGTACCATCATCCGCGAAGATGCGAGTCATGCCGACCTTCCGGCCGACGAGACCTAAGCTCATCTTCATTCCTTTTGTGATTAGCCTCATTTCACTTTAAAAATCAAAGCGTTACGAGGTGTCCGCTACAATTGGCGAACGGGTTATTTACTTGCTGCTGTTGCTTGTCGGCCTCTACGGCTCATTCCAAGCGGAAAAGAGGCGAAATTATAATCGCCCCTTCTCAATAAATCAAATACTTACGCGATTACAACTTAATTTCTACATCTACGCCGGCTGGCAGATCAAGTTTCATCAACGCGTCGACTGTCTTGTCCGTCGGGTCAATGATGTCCATCAAACGCAAATGGGTACGAATCTCCATCTGGTCGCGCGATGTTTTGTTGACGTGGGGCGAACGCAAAAGATCGAAACGCTCAATCTTGGTTGGTAGCGGAACTGGGCCTTTTACGACCGCGCCGGTACGCTTCGCGGTTTCCACGATTTCCAAGGCCGACTGGTCGATCAACCGATAGTCAAACGCCTTCAAACGGATGCGAATTTTTTGTTTGGCGAGTTGTGCTGTTGCCATCTCGTTTCCTTTAGGCCGCCTCAAAGGCAGCCGTTACTTGGTTAATTCTTTCGGAAGTTTGGAATCACTGGGCAGCCGAGCGACAGGCCGACCGCCAAGTGATCCTCTTCCGGCGTTACTTATTTACTTCAATACTTTCGAGACGACGCCTGCACCCACGGTACGACCGCCTTCGCGAATCGCAAAACGCAGACCTTCTTCCATCGCAATCGGCGCAATCAACTGCACCACAATCTTGACGTTGTCGCCAGGCATCACCATCTCGGTACCCGCCGGCAGCTGCAATGCACCGGTCACGTCCGTCGTCCGGAAGTAGAACTGTGGGCGATAGCCATTGAAGAACGGGGTGTGACGTCCACCTTCGTCTTTGCTCAAAACGTAGATTTCAGCTTCAAAGTCGGTGTGCGGGGTGATCGAACCCGGCTTGGCCAATACCTGACCACGCTCTACGTCTTCACGCTTGGTGCCGCGCAACAAGATACCCACGTTGTCGCCAGCCTGACCTTGGTCGAGCAGCTTGCGGAACATCTCAACACCGGTACAAATGGTCTTCTGGGTGGTCTTCAGACCGACAATCTCGATCTCTTCACCAACCTTGATGATGCCGCGTTCAATACGGCCAGTCACCACGGTACCGCGACCAGAAATGGAGAATACGTCTTCAACCGGCATCAGGAACGCGCCATCCAGGGCACGCTTCGGCTCGGGGATGTAGCTGTCGAGGGCTTCAGCGAGCTTCATGATGGCACCTTCGCCCATCTCGCCCGTGTCACCTTCCATGGCTTTCAAGGCCGAACCTTTGATGATTGGAATGTCGTCGCCCGGGAAGTCGTACTTGGAGAGGAGTTCACGCACTTCCATCTCAACGAGTTCGAGCAATTCGGCGTCGTCAACCATGTCGCACTTGTTCAGGAACACAACGATGTACGGTACACCCACCTGACGGGCAAGCAGGATGTGCTCACGCGTTTGTGGCATTGGGCCGTCAGCCGCAGAACAAACCAGAATCGCGCCGTCCATCTGCGCAGCACCGGTAATCATGTTCTTAACGTAGTCAGCGTGGCCCGGGCAGTCAACGTGCGCGTAGTGGCGGTTGGCCGTCTCGTATTCGACGTGGGCCGTGTTAATCGTAATACCGCGTGCTTTTTCTTCCGGCGCCGCGTCAATCTGGTCGTAGGCCTTCGCCTCACCACCAAACTTCTTCGACAATACCGTCGTGATCGCCGCCGTCAGCGTCGTCTTGCCGTGATCCACGTGTCCAATCGTGCCAACGTTCACGTGTGGCTTCGTACGCTCAAACTTGCCTTTTGCCATTTCTCGTCCTCGTCAAAAGTGTCTAATTCAAAAACTATTTCTTTGCGTTGATGATCGCTTCAGCAACGTTACGCGGGGCTTCCGAGTAGTGCTTGAATTCCATCGTGTATGTCGCGCGGCCTTGAGTTGCAGAGCGCAGCGTGGTCGAGTAACCAAACATCTCTGACAAGGGCACCTCTGCTTTGATGATCTTGCCACCGCCACCAGAAATGTCTTCCATACCCTGAACCATGCCGCGACGTGAAGACAAATCGCCCATCACCGTACCGGCGTAGTCCTCAGGTGTTTCAACCTCAACCGCCATCATAGGCTCGAGCAGCACTGGGTTGGCTTTGCGCATGCCTTCCTTGAAGCCCATTGAGGCAGCCATCTTGAAGGCGTTCTCGTTGGAGTCAACGTCGTGATACGAACCGAAGTGCAGCGTCACCTTCACGTCAACCACAGGATAACCAGCCAATACTCCGTTCGGCAACGTATCCAGCAAGCCTTTTTCAACCGCAGGGATAAATTCACGCGGGACAACACCGCCCTTGATAGCGTCGACAAACTCGAATCCTTTGCCCGCCTCTTGTGGCTCGACCTTGAGCACGACGTGACCGTACTGACCACGACCGCCAGACTGCTTAACAAACTTACCTTCAGCGCTCTCAACAGTGCTGCGAATGGTTTCGCGATACGCCACTTGCGGCTTGCCAACGGATGCCTCGACACCAAACTCGCGCTTCATGCGATCAACAATGATCTCGAGGTGAAGTTCACCCATCCCTGAGATAATCGTCTGACCCGACTCTTCGTCGGTTCGGACGCGGAAGGAGGGATCTTCCGCAGCAAGACGACCCAGCGCGATACCCATCTTTTCTTGGTCTGCTTTGGTCTTCGGCTCCACCGCCTGCGAAATAACCGGCTCCGGGAAAACCATGCGCTCTAGCGTGACGATCGAATCCGGATCACAAAGCGTCTCGCCTGTCGTGACATCCTTCATGCCGATACACGCGGCAATGTCACCGGCGCGGATTTCGTCAATCTCGACACGGTTGTTAGCGTGCATTTGCACGATACGTCCAATACGCTCTTTCTTACCGCGCACGGGATTGTAAACGGAATCACCTTTTGACAACACGCCGGAATAGACGCGGACAAACGTCAGCTGCCCCACAAATGGATCAGTCATCAGTTTGAATGCAAGCGCCGAAAACTTCTCGGCGTCATCCGCCTTGCGCGTTGTTGGCTGTTCGTCATCATCGGTGCCTTTAACCGGCGGGATATCCGTCGGCGCAGGCATGAATTCGATGACCGCATCCAACATCGCCTGAACGCCTTTGTTCTTGAATGCTGAACCGCACAACATCGGTACTATTTCGCTCTTGATCGTGCGCTCGCGAAGACCAAGTTTGATTTCGTCTTCAGAAAGCTCACCGCCTTCCAAATACTTATTCATCAACTCTTCGTTCGCTTCAGCAGCGGACTCAACCATCTTGTTATGCCATTCTTGGCAGGTCTCTATGAGATCGGAGGGAATTTCTCCGTATTTAAAGGAGACGCCCTTGTCTTCTTCGCTCCAGATGATCGACTTCATCTTGATCAGGTCAACGATGCCCTTGAAGTTCTCTTCTGCGCCGATCGGCACTTGCAGAGGAACCGGGTTCGCTTTCAGACGCGCCTTCATCTGGTCATAGACCTTGAAGAAATTCGCGCCCGTGCGGTCCATCTTGTTCACGAATGCAAGACGGGGCACCTTGTACTTGTTTGCCTGGCGCCAAACAGTCTCGGACTGCGGCTGAACACCACCGACTGCGCAGTAGACCATGCAGGCACCGTCAAGTACGCGCATTGAACGCTCAACCTCGATCGTGAAGTCGACGTGCCCTGGGGTGTCGATGATGTTGATGCGGTGCTCTGGGTAATTCGCAGCCATACCCTTCCAGAAACAGGTAGTTGCCGCAGACGTAATAGTGATACCACGCTCTTGCTCCTGCTCCATCCAATCCATGGTGGCTGCGCCGTCATGCACCTCACCAATCTTGTGATTTACACCCGTGTAGAACAAGATCCGTTCAGTAGTCGTGGTCTTACCCGCATCAATATGCGCTGAAATACCGATGTTTCTATAACGATCAATTGGTGTCTTGCGTGCCATATCAAACTTTCAAATCAAGCTGCCAAAAACCAAGCTCTGGAAAAATCCATTCAAAAACTCACGCGGCGATGCGAAACTCATATCGCCACTGAAGATCACAGCATGAGTGGGCCCGCAAATTAGGCCCGCCGATGCGTTACAACTTAGAAGCGATAGTGCGCAAACGCTTTGTTGGCCTCTGCCATACGGTGCACCTCTTCGCGCTTCTTAATTGCTGAGCCACGGCCCTCGGCGGCATCAATCAACTCACCTGCCAAACGAGCGCCCATCGATTTTTCTCCGCGCTTACGAGCAGCCTCTCGAATCCAACGCATTGAAAGGGCCAAGCGACGCACAGGGCGCACTTCGACTGGAACCTGATAGTTAGCACCACCAACGCGACGGGACTTTACTTCGACCATCGGCTTGACGGCATTAATGGCGGTGTTGAAAACCTCGATGGGGTCTTTACCGGACTTCTTTTGGATTTGATCCAACGCGCCGTAGATAATTCGCTCGGCAACTGACTTCTTGCCAGCAGTCATAAGGACGTTGACGAACTTTGAAAGTTCGACGTTTTTGAATTTTGGATCCGGGAGGATCTCGCGTTTAGGCACTTCGCGACGACGAGGCATGGTTGTTTCCTCTTGCTAAATACTAAAGAAATGAAAGGGGCGCTTACTTCGCGCCGCCAGCCTTTGGCTGTTTTGCACCGTACTTTGAACGGGACTGTTTGCGATCTTTGACGCCCGCCGTATCTAACGATCCGCGCACCATGTGGTATCGGACGCCGGGCAGATCCTTCACACGACCGCCACGAATCAACACCACTGAGTGCTCTTGCAGGTTGTGGCCTTCGCCGCCGATGTAAGAAATGACTTCATAGCCATTGACGAGGCGAACCTTGGCAACCTTGCGAAGCGCCGAATTCGGCTTTTTGGGAGTTGTGGTGTACACGCGGGTGCAAACGCCACGTTTTTGTGGGCTGTTTTGCAGCGCCGGCGACTTGCTCTTAACGGTGACTTTGGTGCGCGGTTTGCGCAGCAACTGATTAATGGTTGGCATAGGTAAATCCGCTCGATAAATATCGAATAATGATCAATGGCTAAACTGTTTCCTGCTCGAAACTTGGCTCGCAATGACAGTCGAGAAGCTCCGGGTTCGAATACAGGGAGTATCAGAAAACATCGCTTGCGGCGCAAACCACAATACACACATTTCGGACAGCCCGAGATTATGCGACAAAGCCCCCCCCGTGTCAATCAACAGCGGGGGGATTTATCGTCAGTTTGCTTCAGCCGTAAGACTACGCGGCTTGATCCTCTGGCGCTTTATCCTCTGCATCGTCTAGCACAAAGCCGTAATTTCCAGATGACGAGGATGTACGCGGACCGACCCGTTTACGGTTGCGATGGTAGGCCAATCCGGTACCTGCCGGGATCAGACGGCCAACGATGACGTTTTCCTTCAAGCCACGCAGGTCGTCCTTCTTGCCCATGATTGCGGCTTCGGTCAGAACACGCGTGGTTTCTTGGAAGGATGCCGCCGAGATGAACGAGTCTGTCGAGAGCGACGCCTTGGTGATACCCAACAAGTTGTAATTGTAATGCGCCGCCTTCTTGCCGTCCTTCACAACTTTGTCGTTCTCGTCCAACACCTCAGCCCGCTCCAACTGCTCGCCGGCGATGAAACGTGTCTCGCCCGGATCGACGATTGATACACGGCGCAGCATCTGACGGACGATGACCTCGATATGTTTATCGTTGATCTTCACGCCCTGCAAACGATAAACGTCTTGAACTTCGTCAGTGATGTAACGCGCAAGCGCTTCCATCCCCTGCAAACGCAAGATGTCGTGCGGATCGGCTGGGCCGTCAACAATGGACTCACCCTTGTTTACGACCTGTCCGTCGTGCGCGGTTACGTGTTTGTCTTTCGGGATCAAGTACTCGTGTGGCATTCCATCGAAGTCAGTAATCACCAACCGTTGTTTACCCTTGGTGTCTTTACCGAAGGACACGGTACCTGTGACTTCTGCCAACACACCAGCATCTTTCGGTGAGCGGGCTTCAAACAGTTCGGCCACTCGTGGCAGACCACCGGTAATGTCGCGCGTCTTCGACGACTCTTGCGGAATACGTGCCATGACTTCGCCAACACCGACTTGCTGACCGTTCTTTACTGTAATGATCGAGCCGATTTGAAAGGTGTAAGCGACAGGTGCGTCAGAGTTGTTTTGTTTGATTTCCTTGCCCGACGCATCGACCAGCTTTACCGCTGGACGCAACCCCTTGTTGGCGGCAGAACCGCGACGCTTAGGGTCAATCACGACCAAGCTGGACAAACCGGTGGTCTCATCGATTTGTTTCGCTACCGTGACACCTTCTTCGACATTTTCGAAACGAACTTCGCCAGCGTACTCCGTAATGATCGGACGGGTATGCGGATCCCAAGTGGCAAGCGGCGCTCCAGCCTTGATCTTGTCACCGTCCTTCACCGCCATCATTGCGCCATAAGGCACTTTATGCCGTTCACGTTCGCGACCAGCCTCGTCGGCGACGATAACTTCGCCACTGCGCGAAATAACGATCACTTCCTTACGCGCATTCAACACCTGACGCAGGCTAGGCATGAACTTCAACACCCCCGCCGATTTCGCCTCAATGCTGCTCGAAGCGGCTGTACGTGATGCCGCGCCGCCGATGTGGAAGGTGCGCATTGTCAACTGTGTACCCGGCTCACCGATCGACTGGGCAGCAATAACGCCAACCGCCTCACCTACATTAACCATCGAGCCACGGCCTAAGTCACGGCCATAACACTTTGCGCAGAGTCCATATCGGGTGTCACAAGTCAACGGCGTGCGCACTTTGACTTCGTCGATGCCAGCCACATCGATTGCGTCCATGGCATCTTCGTCCATCATCGTGCCCGATACCACCAACACCTTGCCCGACTCCGGATGGATAACGTCGCCCTGCGCCACACGCCCAAGGATGCGTTCGCGCAACGCCTCGACGATTTCACCGCCCTCAACCAGCGCCTTAACGGCCAACCCATTTTCCGTCTTGCAATCATCCTCGATCACAACCAGATCTTGCGTGACGTCGACCAAGCGGCGGGTTAGGTATCCGGAGTTAGCTGTCTTCAGCGCAGTGTCGGCCAAACCTTTACGCGCGCCATGTGTCGAGATGAAGTACTGTAGAACGTTCAGGCCTTCGCGGAAGTTGGCGGTAATCGGCGTCTCGATAATCGAGCCGTCCGGCTTTGCCATCAGACCGCGCATACCTGCCAACTGGCGAATCTGTGCGACTGAACCGCGTGCGCCAGAGTCGGCCATCATGTAAATCGCGTTGAATGACTCTTGGGTGGCTTGTTTGCCGTCCAGCGTCGTGACGGGCTCGGAACCAAGCTGCTCCATCATTGCCTTGGCAACCTGATCCCCTGCGCGACCCCAAATATCCACCACTTTGTTGTATCGCTCGCCCTGCGTGACTAGCCCAGAGGTGTATTGCGCTTCAATTTCCTTCACCTCTTGCTCTGCTGTCGATATGATTTGTTTCTTCTGCGGCGGCACCAACATATCGTCGATGGAGATCGACAGACCAGCCTTGGTCGCGTAGGTAAACCCGGTGTACATCAACTGGTCTGTGAAGATCACGGTTTCGCGAATGCCGCAACGACGGAACGCGGCGTTGATCAACTTGGAAATTTCTTTCTTCTTTAACGCTTTGTTGATGTGTGGGAAAGGCAGTCCTGGAGGTAGGATTTCGGACAGAATCGCCCGGCCGACAGTCGTCTCGTAACGCTTGACCCGGGAGAAAATTTCACCCTTCTCATTTTTGTCGGTTTCAGCAATACGCACAACTACCTTCGCGTTCAGCGAAACTTCACCTGTCTCGTAAGCGCGCTGCGCTTCCGCGACGTTGATGAACATTGAGCCTTCGCCCTTGGCGGCTACACGTTCGCGAGTCATGTAGTACAGCCCCAACACGATGTCTTGTGACGGCACAATAGAAGGTTCACCGGAGGCCGGGAACAAGACATTGTTGGACGCCAACATTAGCGTGCGCGCTTCCATCTGCGCTTCAAGCGAGATCGGCACGTGTACTGCCATCTGGTCGCCGTCAAAGTCGGCATTGAATGCCGCACAAACGAGCGGATGCAGCTGGATCGCTTTACCTTCAATCAGCACGGGCTCAAACGCTTGAATACCAAGACGATGCAACGTCGGGGCACGGTTCAACATCACAGGGTGCTCTCGGATGACGTCTTCCAAGATGTCCCAAACGACCGGCTCCTCAGCTTCGACCATCCGTTTGGCAGCCTTGATGGTGGTCGCCATACCAAGCACTTCGAGCTTGTGAAAAATAAACGGCTTGAACAACTCGAGCGCCATTTTTTTCGGCAACCCGCACTGATGTAGTTTCAGTGTTGGTCCAACCACGATTACTGAGCGACCCGAGTAGTCAACGCGCTTGCCGAGCAAGTTTTGGCGGAAACGTCCAGATTTGCCCTTAATCATATCGGCGAGTGACTTCAGCGCACGCTTGTTAGCACCTGTCATCGCCTTGCCGCGACGACCGTTGTCGAGCAACGAATCAACGGACTCCTGCAGCATGCGTTTTTCGTTACGCACGATAATCTCAGGTGCCTTCAACTCCAACAAGCGCTTCAAGCGGTTGTTACGATTGATTACGCGACGATAGAGGTCGTTCAGATCGGAGGTCGCGAAACGACCGCCGTCCAATGGAACCAAGGGACGCAAATCTGGCGGGAGCACCGGCAAGACTTCCAACACCATCCAGTCGGGCTTGATGCCCGACTTGGTGAACGCCTCAAGCACTTTGGTACGCTTGGCGATCTTCTTGATCTTCGCTTCAGATCCGGTGTTACCCATGTCCTTGCGCAGTTGCTCGAGTTCACCCGGCAAATCAAGCTTACGCAAGAGTTCGCGAATGCCTTCAGCACCCATCAGCGCTGTGAAGTCGTCGCCGTACTCTTCGACCTTCGACAGGTAGTCGTCTTCGGTGAGCAACTGGCATTTGTTCAGAGGCGTCATGCCACCGTCTACAACGACATATGCTTCAAAGTACAAAACACGCTCGATGTCACGCAGCGTCATGTCCAGCACCATGCCGAGGCGCGATGGCAGGGACTTCAGGAACCAGATATGCGCGGTTGGGCTGGCCAATTCAATGTGACCCATCCGCTCGCGGCGCACTTTCGAAAGCGTGACTTCAACGCCACACTTCTCACAAATGACGCCACGGTGCTTGAGTCGCTTGTACTTGCCGCACAAACATTCATAGTCTTTGATCGGACCAAAAATCTTGGCGCAGAACAAACCGTCACGCTCAGGCTTGAATGTGCGGTAGTTGATCGTCTCAGGCTTTTTGACTTCACCATATGACCACGAACGGATCTTTTCTGGCGAGGCGAGTCCGATCTTGATGGCATCGAACTCTTCTTCCTGCGTAACTTGCTTAAATAGGTCTAATAACGCTTTCATATGTTCTCCAAATTCAGTTCGTCTCGCGGATTAATAACGCTCGAGATCGATATCGATCGCGAGTGAGCGAATTTCCTTGACCAGCACGTTGAACGACTCGGGCATACCCGCTTCGATCTTGTGCTCGCCTTTGACGATCGATTCGTATACCTTGGTACGACCATTGGTGTCGTCGGACTTGACGGTGAGCATTTCCTGCAAGGTGTAAGACGCGCCGTAAGCTTCCAACGCCCAAACTTCCATTTCACCGAAGCGCT
The DNA here is from genome assembly GCA_044346745.1 of Usitatibacteraceae bacterium. Lineage (GTDB taxonomy): Bacteria > Pseudomonadota > Gammaproteobacteria > Burkholderiales > Usitatibacteraceae > UKL13-2. The sequence continues at coordinate 99,429 of JBIIYQ010000001.1, forward strand.
GTCCACCAAACTGCGCCTTACCACCGAGCGGCTGTTGCGTAACAAGCGAGTATGGACCGGTTGAACGTGCATGCATCTTGTCATCGACCAAGTGGTGGAGTTTCAGGATGTGCATATAACCAACGGTGACAGGACGCTCGAATGCTTCGCCTGTACGACCGTCATGGAGCGTGACCTGCGTCTTCGTTGGGGTGAGCCCCATACGCTTGGTTGTCTCGTCGTCGTAGGCGAGGTCAAGCATCGAACGAATTTCTGTCTCGGCAGCGCCGTCGAACACCGGGGTCGCGAATGGCACACCTTTCGTCAGGTTCTTTGCCATTTCCATGACCTCAGGCGACGTAAGCTCATCGAGATTTTCTTTCTTGCCGCTGGTGTTATAGACCTTATCGAGGAATTTGCGCATCTTCGCTTCGTCTTCGCCAGCTTTAAGCATCGCGCCGATCTTGTGGCCTAAGCCCTTTGCTGCCCAACCAAGGTGCGTTTCAAGAATCTGCCCCACGTTCATACGTGATGGAACGCCAAGCGGGTTCAGCACGATATCCATCGGTGTACCGTCGGCCATAAACGGCATGTCTTCGATCGGCACAATCTTGGAGATAACCCCCTTGTTACCGTGGCGTCCGGCCATCTTGTCGCCGGGCTGCAAGCGGCGCTTAACGGCAACATAGACCTTGACCATCTTTTGCACGCCAGGTGGTAGCTCGTCACCTTGTGTAAGTTTGCGCTTTTTCTCGTCGAATGCCTTGTCGAACTCTTTACGCGTCAGTTCAAGCGCTTCCTTCAACGCTTCGAGTTGGCGTGCATCGTCATCCTCGGTCAGACGAATATCAAACCAGTCGTGACGTGGTAGGTCCGCGAGATAGGCCTTGGTAAGCTTGTCACCTTTTGCCAATTTATTCGGGCCACCCTTCGCAACCTTACCAACGAGCATTTTTTCAATACGCTGAAACGCGTCATCTTCAACAATGCGTAGCTGGTCAGCCAAGTCTTTCTTGTAATCCTTCAACTGGTCATCGATGATTTGTTGTGCGCGCTTGTCTCGAACGATTCCCTCACGTGTGAACACCTGGACATCGATAACAGTGCCGGAAATGCCGGACTGCACACGCAGCGACGTATCCTTAACGTCGGAGGCTTTTTCACCGAAGATCGCTCTGAGCAGCTTCTCTTCAGGCGTCAACTGTGTTTCACCTTTTGGGGTCACCTTGCCAACCAGCACGTCACCGGCCTCAACTTCTGCACCGATATACACGATGCCCGACTCATCCAGTCGCCCCAACATGCGCTCAGACAGGTTTGAGATATCACGCGTGATTTCTTCTGGCCCCAGTTTGGTGTCACGCGCCACAACCGACAACTCTTCGATATGAATCGAGGTATAGCGGTCTTCAGCGACGATCGCTTCCGAGATCAAGATCGAATCTTCGAAGTTGTAGCCGTTCCATGGCATGAACGCGACCAGCAGGTTCTGCCCGAGCGCCAACTCGCCCATGTCTGTCGAAGCTCCGTCAGCAATAACGTCACGCTTGGCGATGATGTCACCAACCTTCACTAGCGGACGCTGGTTGATGTTGGTGTTTTGGTTGGAACGCACGTACTTGGTGAGGTTGTAAATATCCACACCGGCTTCGCCAGCGGTTGTCTCGTGGTCGTCCACGCGAACGACAACACGGCTCGCATCGACGAAGTCGACACGGCCACCACGGCGGGCCATCACCGCCGTGCCAGAGTCAAGCGCAACGGTACGCTCGATACCAGTACCGACAAGCGACTTTTCTGCGCGCAAGCAGGGAACCGCCTGGCGTTGCATGTTTGACCCCATCAGTGCGCGGTTTGCGTCATCGTGTTCGAGGAACGGAATCAACGAGGCCGCAACGGAAACGATCTGCGCCGGGGCGACGTCTATGTAGTCGATTGTCTCGGGGCGTGCGAGCATAAACTCATTGTGCTGGCGGCAGCTAACAAGCTCATCCACAAAATGACCGGCTTTGTCACTGTCGGCATTCGCTTGTGCAATGGTGTACTTGCTTTCTTCAATCGCAGACAGATACTCGATCTCGTTAGTGATTTTGTTGTTGATCACCTTACGATACGCGGTTTCTATGAAGCCGTACTCATTCACCTGCGCAAACAATGCGAGTGAGTTGATCAGGCCAATGTTTGGTCCTTCTGGCGTCTCGATCGGACACACGCGACCATAGTGGGTCGGGTGTACGTCGCGCACCTCAAAGCCTGCGCGCTCACGCGTCAGACCGCCTGGTCCAAGTGCGGATACACGGCGCTTGTGCGTAATTTCCGACAGCGGGTTCGTTTGGTCCATAAACTGCGATAGCTGGGATGAACCAAAAAACTCCTTGATTGCCGCCGAAACTGGCTTTGCATTGATTAAGTCATGCGGCATCAAGTTTTCACTCTCGGCCTGTGACAAGCGTTCGCGCACTGCGCGCTCAACACGAACCAAACCGGAGCGGAATTGGTTTTCAGCCAACTCACCAACCGAGCGTACACGACGGTTACCGAGGTGATCGATGTCATCGACTTCACCGCGGCCGTTGCGCAACTCAACCAAAATCTTGATGACGGCAACAATGTCTTCTGTCGACAACGTCATCGCGCCAGTCAACTCTTCGCGACCAATGCGACGGTTGAACTTCATACGACCAACTGCGGACAGGTCGTACCGATCCGGCGAAAAGAACAACGCATTGAATAGCGTGTTAACCGCGTCTTCTGTCGGTGGCTCCCCTGGCCGCATCATGCGATAGATCGCGACTTTTGCGTTTAGCGCATCAACGGTTTCATCGATTCGCAAGGTGGACGAAATGTACGCCCCTTGGTCGAGATCGTTGGTGTACAACGTATAGATTGACTCAACACCAGCGTCAATCAACTTGCGCAGATTGACTTCAGTGAGTTCTTCGTTCGCGTTTGCGACGACTTCACCCGTATCGGTGTTCACGATGTTGGTTGCCAACACACGGCCGATGAGATATTCCTCATTGACAGGCAACGTCTTCATCTTCGCGGCTTCCATGTCGCGGATGTGTTTTGCAGTAATGCGTTTGTCTTTCTGGACCAGCACTTTTCCGTCTTCGGTAAGGATATCGAATTTCGCAATCTCCCCCTTCAAGCGCTCCGGCACGAGCTCGAGTTCTATCTCACCCTCCTTGGTGATTTGGAATTGGTCAAAGGCAAAGAACTCACGCAAGATTTGATCAGGCGTATAACCCAGCGCCTTTAGCAGAATAGTGACCGGCATTTTCCGGCGGCGGTCAACGCGGAAATACAAGTAGTCTTTCGGATCGAATTCAAAATCCAACCACGAGCCACGGTAAGGAATCACGCGTGCCGAGAACAGCAACTTGCCCGACGAGTGCGTCTTGCCGCGATCATGCTCGAAGAACACGCCTGGCGAACGGTGCAACTGCGAGACAATGACACGCTCGGTACCGTTAATCACAAACGAGCCGTTTTGTGTCATGAGCGGGATTTCGCCCATGTACACTTCTTGCTCCTTCATTTCCTTGACCGTCGGCTTAGATGCCTCGCGATCCATGATCACCAGGCGCACCTTTGCGCGAAGCGGCGAGGCATACGTCAATCCGCGCTGTTGGCATTCCAACACGTCAAATGGTGGCTGGCTCAGCGTGTAGCTCTGAAACTCTAGTCGGGCAAACTGGTTGTGCGACACGATCGGGAACACCGAATTGAATGCCGCTTGCAAACCCTGCATCTTGCGGCTCATGACGGCGACGTCTGCCTGCAAAAATTCTGCGTAGGAGTTGAGCTGGGTTGCCAGTAAAAACGGCACGTCCAACACACTGGCGCGTTTCGCGAACGATTTGCGAATACGCTTTTTCTCGGTGTAGGTGTACTGCGGCGCGGGGGAGGCTACTGAAGCTTGGGACATTGATGGATCTCCGAACGTTGTGGAACGCCACTTGCTGTGGTGTCAAAGTTCTTCGACTGGCGCAGACGGTGAACTGTCGGCGTCATTTGGTGAAGGGCCGCTACCCTTCGCTGGCGGACGGTGAGAGGACCTCACCCGGACCAAACGTCTTCTGCAGTCGTTTCAGAAGACAAACCAAAACGCATTCTGTGCGCTTTGGTTTAGCCTCTCGGCAAGACATAAACCTCTAACAACGGCGGGCATTTTCAAGCACTTTTTCCCCAAACACCGCTCTGGTATTGCACTTTCAAATCCGAGCTATCTTGAGACAGCAAAGGCTGAGATCGAAATCTCAGCCTTTACGTCACTAACGCTATTACTTCAACGAAACTCAAAGACAAATTTTGATTCGATTGCGCTAGCGAGCGGGGATGATTTTTCTCCGAAGCGCGCAGCCGTATGTCGTATACGGCGAGCACTGCAAGAGGAAAAGCGCCCCGCGCAGCAAGCAAACGAACAAAATTACTTCAGTTCGACTTTGGCGCCCGCCTCTTCCAGCTTCTTCTTCATTGCATCAGAGTCAGCTTTGTTTGCGCCTTCTTTAACTGCTTTAGGTGCGCCTTCAACCAGCGCCTTCGCTTCAGCCAAGCCCAGACCGGTGATTTCGCGAACAGCCTTAATCACGCCAATCTTGTTTGCGCCGATTTCCATCAACATAACGTTGAATTCGGTCTTCTCTTCAGCTGCTGGAGCTGCTGCGCCGCCGCCGGCTGCAGGAGCTGCCATTGCCGCTGCGGATACGCCGAACTTCTCTTCGATCGCTTTAACCAGATCGTTCAAATCCATAACCGACATTGTGTCGAGGGATGCCAAAAATGCGTCTTTATCGAATGCCATGATGTGTTTCCTTTACAAATACTGTTGAATAGGTTGATTGATATCGCAAAAACTTAAGCAGCCGGAGCAGCTTCAGCGGAAGGGCCGGATTTCTTTTCGGCCACCGCTGCGAGGACACGTGCCATGCGCGAAATTGGGCTTTGCATCAGACCCAACAACTGCGCCAGCAACACTTCCTTACTCGGGATATTGGCAAGCGCTTTTACGCCAGCCTGATCTAGGACCTTGCCGTTATAGGCACCAGCCTTGATGACGAACTTATCGTTGCCTTTGGCAAAGTCGTTAACAACCTTAGCCGCGGCGACTGCGTCTTCCGAGAAGCTATAAATCAGCGGGCCGACCATCTGGTCTTTGGCAACTTCAAACGAAGTCCCTTCGACCGCACGACGCGCCAACGTGTTTTTGATCACACGCAGGTACACGCCTTGCGAACGCGCATCCGCGCGCAGCTTGGTCATGCCAACCACTTCCGTGCCGCGATATTCAGCGAGCACCATCGTTTGGGCTTTCGCAATATTCGCGATTACCTCCGAAACGACTTCTTTCTTGCCTTCCAGATTCAAACTCACGTTTGATCTCCTTTCGTTGAAAAATGTATACCGACAAAATATCGGTATCCACACTCACAGCGACCTTCGCTTGGAGATCCTGAGGTTTGGCGGTTGTGCCAAACAACATGAAATCGTTGCGGGTGACGCCATCTGCGTAGGGTGACTTGCGCCAATTAATCAGTGGCAAGTGCCACCGACCCTACGGTCTTGGATAACCCCGTGATGTCGATGTTTTGTCATCACGAGACCCAAACCAAGGTTCAAGCTTTGCTTGAACCGAAGTCCCTGCTTAGTTACCAAACTGCGCAGGGACCCAATTCTTTACAACGCAAGCTTTGCCTGAACCGACACATCGCGCAGTGACCAAACTGCGCGATGCTCTAATGTTTCTTTACCCTTGCTGGCCTTGCGGCTGCGACGAGAACGCTGATGTCTCTAAGCGCACGCCAATGCCCATCGTCGAAGACAGTGAAATCTTCTTCAGGTAGACACCCTTAGACGAAGCTGGCTTCGCCTTGTTTACGGCAGCGATCAACGCCGTCAGATTTTCAGTCAATGCGTCGTTGGCAAACGATGCGCGGCCAATCGTACATTGCACGATGCCGGCTTTGTCAGCGCGATACTGCACTTGTCCCGCCTTCGCGTTCTTGACTGCTTGCTCTACGTTCGGCGTAACGGTGCCGACTTTCGGGTTTGGCATCAAACCGCGCGGACCGAGTACCTGACCCAACGTGCCGACAACTTTCATCGCATCTGGCGTGGCGATCACAACGTCGAAGTCCATGAACCCGCCCTTGATACGTTCTGCCAGATCGTCAAAGCCAACGATGTCCGCACCAGCTGCGGTCGCCTTTTCAGCATTCGCGCCCTGTGCAAACACCGCAACACGCACTGACTTCCCGGTACCGCGTGGCAACACGACCGAGCCGCGAACCGATTGATCAGACTTTTTCGCGTCAATACCGAGGTTGATCGCAACGTCGACCGACTCGTCAAATTTTGCGGTGGCTGTCTTCTTGACGATTTCAAGCGCATCAGCAACGGGGTATGTCTTATCACGATCCACCAAGCCAACAAACTTCTGCATACGCTTGGTGAGTTTTACTGTTTTTTCGTTAGCCATTACCGTACTCCCTCAACTTCAATACCCATCGATCGTGCCGAGCCCGCAATGGTGCGAACAGCCGCGTCCAAGTCTGCTGCCGTCAAATTTGGCATCTTGGTTTTGGCGATTTCTTCAGCTTGCGCGCGAGTCAATTTGCCCACCTTATCGGTATGGGGAGTTTTGGAGCCTTTCTCAACCTTGGCAGCCTTCTTGATCAGATAGGTCGCAGGTGCCGTGCCCATCACAAAAGTGAAGGACTTATCGGCGAAGGCGGTGATGGTCACTGGAATCGGCATGCCCGGTTCCATCTTCTGCGTCTGCGCGTTAAACGCTTTACAGAATTCCATGATGTTCAATCCACGCTGACCGAGCGCGGGGCCGATTGGTGGCGATGGATTCGCCTTACCAGCTGGCACTTGTAGCTTGATGTAGCCAACAATCTTTTTTGCCATTACTTTTCCTTTTGAGTGCAAGCGATGCCGGAATAACAGCATCTCCTCGTTTGTTTCATTTAAGCGCGGCCTCTGTTATCTCATCCAAGCCCACCGGGCCGCCCGTGCGCTTGGCTTGCTGCAATTTGTAAATCGTTGGCGCTGGTTATTGCTTCTCTACCTGGCCAAAATCGAGTTCAACCGGTGTTGGACGCCCGAAGATCAACACAGAAACACGAATCTTCGATTTGTCGTAGTTCACCTCTTCGACGTTGCCGTTGAAATCGGTGAATGGACCATCTTTCACGCGAATCAATTCGCCAACTTCGAACAATACTTTTGGCTTCGGCTTTTCCACGCCTTCCTTAACTTGATTCAAGATAAGGTCGATCTCTTTCTGCGGAACCGGAGAAGGCTTGTTACCCACACCACCGACAAAGCCGGTAATTTTTGGCGTGGATTTCACCAAGTGCCAAGTCTCGTCGGTCATTTCCATGTTGACCAAAATGTAGCCCGGGAAGAAACGACGTTCAGAAGTTGCCTTTGCACCCTTCTTCATCTCCACAACTTCTTCCGTGGGCACCAGCACTTCACCAAACATTTCCGGCATACCGGAACGACGGATGCGCTCAATTAGCGCCGCCTGAATACTTTTCTCTTGGCCAGAATACGCATGGACGATGTACCAACGCATAGCCATTTATGCGCCCCCAATCAGTTTCGAAACCCCGAAAGTCAAGGTCCAGTCAACCACCCAAAGAAAAATTGCCATCACAAACACGAACGCAAAAATCACGCCGGTCGATTGCATCGCTTCTTTGCGTGTCGGCCACACAACCTTCTTGGCTTCTTCAACCGACTCTTTGCCAAACTGTGCGAATTCACGTCCGGGCGCGCTGAACCAGCCAACCACACCAGCCAGCACCACGATACCCATCATCGCGCCAAGGCGGACAATCATCGGCTTGTCGGAAAGGATGTAGAACGCCGCAACGCCGGCAAACAACATCAGTACAGCCACTACGATTTGAATTTTGTCTTTCATTCCACGCACTTTGGGGATTAGCGCCGACTTCCATCGGCGCGCGCCCGGTTATTTACGACTTGTTTGGCAGGCCAGGAGGGCCTCGAACCCCCAACCTACGGTTTTGGAGACCGTTACTCTGCCAATTGAGCTACTGGCCTGTCGTAGGGGACTGTTTCGCCTGCTGCACACGCCGATTTGTCAGTTGCGATGCTCGACGTATAAGGCATACGTCTGCGCTTCTCACTGCCAACTCCGCGCGTTCGCTACGGCGCTACAACCCCTCCGTACCCTGCGAACTGCTTTCTACTGCTTATTTACTTCAATACTTTTGAGACGACGCCTGCACCCACGGTACGACCGCCTTCGCGAATCGCAAAGCGCAGCCCCTCTTCCATCGCAATCGGCGCAATCAACTGCACCACAATCTTGACGTTGTCGCCTGGCATCACCATCTCGGTACCGGCCGGCAACTGCAACGCACCGGTCACGTCCGTCGTCCGGAAGTAGAACTGTGGGCGATAGCCATTGAAGAACGGGGTGTGACGTCCACCTTCGTCTTTGCTCAAAACGTAGATTTCAGCTTCAAAGTCAGTGTGCGGGGTGATCGAACCCGGCTTGGCCAATACCTGACCACGCTCAACGTCTTCACGCTTGGTGCCGCGCAACAAGATACCCACGTTGTCGCCAGCCTGACCTTGGTCGAGCAGCTTGCGGAACATCTCAACACCGGTACAAATGGTCTTCTGGGTGGTCTTCAGACCGACAATCTCGATCTCTTCACCAACCTTGATGATGCCGCGTTCAATACGGCCAGTCACCACGGTACCGCGACCAGAAATGGAGAATACGTCTTCAACCGGCATCAGGAACGCGCCATCCAGGGCACGCTTCGGCTCGGGGATGTAGCTGTCGAGGGCTTCAGCGAGCTTCATGATGGCACCTTCGCCCATCTCGCCCGTGTCACCTTCCATGGCTTTCAAGGCCGAACCTTTGATGATTGGAATGTCGTCGCCCGGGAAGTCGTACTTGGAGAGGAGTTCACGCACTTCCATCTCAACGAGTTCGAGCAATTCGGCGTCGTCAACCATGTCGCACTTGTTCAGGAACACAACGATGTACGGTACACCCACCTGACGGGCAAGCAGGATGTGCTCACGCGTTTGTGGCATTGGGCCGTCAGCCGCAGAACAAACCAGAATCGCGCCGTCCATCTGCGCAGCACCGGTAATCATGTTCTTAACGTAGTCAGCGTGGCCCGGGCAGTCAACGTGCGCGTAGTGGCGGTTGGCCGTCTCGTATTCGACGTGGGCCGTGTTAATCGTAATACCGCGTGCTTTTTCTTCCGGCGCCGCGTCAATCTGGTCGTAGGCCTTCGCCTCACCACCAAACTTCTTCGACAATACCGTCGTGATCGCCGCCGTCAGCGTCGTCTTGCCGTGATCCACGTGTCCAATCGTGCCAACGTTCACGTGTGGCTTCGTACGCTCAAACTTGCCTTTTGCCATTTCTCGTCCTCGTTAAATCTCGGTTAACAATGGATACTGCGTTTCGGTTTTTACTTCCAATACCGACTGGCTTTGCCAGCGGTATTGACTCGCTGGATCCGGTCAAAAGTAGGTTTGTACTTTTGACCGAAACCGATGTTGGTGCTCTTGATGCGGATTGAACGCACGACCTCTCCCTTACCAAGGGAGTGCTCTACCACTGAGCTACAAGAGCCTACGGACTCGTTTTCGCGGGAAATTGCGGCGTTTCACGTTTCCTTGTGTACAAACTCATACACATCGTCACCGCTCACCTTGCACTTTCCTCACCAAAACGGGCCCGAACTAACGCGGTGGTTTTTCACCCACCATACTGCTTTACAACTTCAAAATTTTGGAGCGGGAGAACGGGATCGAACCGTCGTATGCAGCTTGGAAGGCTGCCGTTCTACCATTGAACTACTCCCGCCTCTTGCTCACGACGTAAGACACGGAACCTACCACCACATTTCCCACCACCCAAAAACTGGTGGAGAGAGCTGGATTCGAACCAGCGTACTCGTAAGAGGGCAGATTTACAGTCTGCTGCCATTAACCACTCGGCCATCTCTCCACGGGAACCCAACATTATCAAGACTTTCGCCGGAAACGTCAACCTGCAGCCCATGTTTACGAACCAATGCGGCGCTGCATCTGCCCGACGCCAGTTACGAGACTAAAATGCCCGTAACACGATGACCAAGTTTCGTCCGCGAAAATTCCTTAGGCTCCTGATAAGCAAACGCTCACATATGCCAGAAATTAATAACAGCAAGCCTTTGAGAGTTGTTGTTGTCTCCATTGGGCGCAGCGGAACTTCGTTGTTCGCGCGTATTCTGGACGAAGTGCTCGGTGTGGAATTTGGCGATGAGGCGGATCACATTCCGCGTAACTTCAACAATCCTGATGGCTATTTTGAAAACGCAGAATTTTTGGCGTTCAACGATCGGGTGCTGCAAGCGGCCGGTGGCTCGGTGCTCGCCCCCCCGGCGCTCGACTATGCGGCGCGGATGGAGGGCAGCAGACGCCAAGAGTTGGTCGCCGAAGCCGGACACCTGCTCAATCGATATGCCGCCGACAAACCGACGTTTGGCTGGAAAGACCCGAGGCTGTCATGCACTTTGCCGATTTGGCGCGCGGCTTGTCCCAACATCGTGCCGATTATCCCGTTTCGTAGGCCCTACTCAGTGTTGTTATCCGTTGGTGCGCAGCTCGACCGCCCGATTGAATCCGTCGCCAGCCTTTGGTTTCGCTACTACCAGCACGTGTTCACGCATACCGAAGGTTTGCCGCGTTACTTCGTGAGTTTCGATCAGCTGCTCAGTGACCCAGCCACCGTGGTTCGTGGCATGGCAAATCACCTCGGCCGTACAATTGATGAAAGCACCTTGACCAAACAGCTGGCTGAAATTGTGAAACCCCAGCAATCACGCCATTCTTCAGCACAAAATGCCTCAAATAGCCCGCTGATAATCGACAGCGCAACAATGGCTTTGTACGCCTATTTTAGTGAATCCGTCGCCTTGCCTGCCGACCAGCCAAACCCTGAACGATTGCGTCAGCTGTTAGGTCTGTGAGTTAGACAGTGCGGCGCTACAGCCGCCCCGCGCTTAAGCCGGTAATCGCCATCATGATGGCAACCATGATGAAGCCGATCACCCCGCCGATGGTCAAAATGGCGAGTGGCTCGATCAACACCAAGAACCGACGCATCCGATTCCGCCCAGCTTCCATGGACAATTCACCGAGGGTGGCCACGGTCTGCGGCAATTCACCGGATTTTTCGCCCACGCGAATTAGGTTCACGCCGGTAGCCCCAACCAGCCGGTAACGCGCCGCCGCGTCGGCCAAGGTTGAGCCGCCGCGCACGTCGCGAATGACTAGGTTGACGCGTTCGCGCATCTTGGCAAAACGTAAGCCCCCAGCGGATAACTCCAGTGCGGACAAAATCGGCACCCGGTTGGCGAGCAACGCGCCGAGCGTGGTGGCCCAGCGGCCAATTTCGGCCTCCGTTAACCATTCCCCCACCAGCGGCAGCGTGGACAAGCGTGTCAGCCACTGCGTCCGGCCTGCGGCGTCACGAATGCTCAGATAAAACACCCCGGCGCCAGCCAACACCAATAGAAGCAGCCACAGCCAGTTGGCCTGCAAAAACACGCCGAACTTAATCACTGCCAGCGAGATCTCCGGGATATCCGCCGCCCGACTGCCTTTGACCAAGTTTGCAAATTTCGGCACGACCACCAGAAAGATCAACAACACCGCAGCAACCCCCGCCACGATCAAGATGATCGGGTAGGTGAGTGAATTCTTCATCTCCTGCTGGATACGATCGTCGTACTCCATTTGTTTCGCGCCGTCTGCCAGCGCGCTGGAGAGTTTGCCGGTCATCTCGCCAGTGGCCGCGAGCTGAAACACGTACTGCGGAAACTCGATCTTGGTTTCTTCGAGCGCCTTGACAAACGGTGTGCCGGCATTCAAGCTGCGGTGCGCTCTGCGCAGGCCTTGGCCCGCCGGGGTATCCACCCGCGATAGGGCAAGCGAATCGACGGCGTCGACCAGCGTGATACCGGCGCGCAGCAACGTCGAGAGTTCACGAATGATCAGAATCTGTTCGCCGACTTTGACCTGGGCGCTTTTGATAAACCCTAGCATTGACGGTGCTTTTGCGGCAGATTCGGCTGAAGCGCCGCTCTGGTCTTCGAGTTTTGTTGGTGTCAGCACCTGTTCGCTCAATTTTTGCAGCGCCTCTTGTGACGACTCGGCGTCGACCTGGCCTTCGACCGTACCGCCGCGTGTATCAATCGCTTCATACCGAAAAAGAGCCATCGGAAGTCTTTTCTTTTCGTCGGTACTTAACGAACCGAGTCTTCAGCGAGCATGGCGTCATCCGCCCCCGCACCCTGGTTTTGTGAGCCCGCGACCCGTAGCACTTCTTCCAGGCTAGTCAACCCCTGTGCGGCCTTAATCAACCCATCTTCACGCAACGTGCGGAATTTCCAAGCGCCTGGGCCCCGGCGGGCAATTTCAGCGAGTTCCATCGACGAGCGCCGCGCCACAATCGCGTCTTGAATGTCTGGCGTGACCGTCAGCAACTCGTGGATGCCGGAGCGCCCACGATATGATCCTGCGTCGTCATTGCCGGAGGCGGGCGCCATCAACGCTGCCTTCGCTGGCATGGCTTCTGGATAACGGGCTGCGAGTGAAGCGAATTCTTCGCCCAACCATCGCGGCGTCGCCACTGGCGCGGATTTTCTCGGGTCAAGCTTTCGCACCAATCGCTGCGCGAGCACGGCTCGCACCGAAGTAGCAAGCAGAAACGGCTCAATTCCCATTTCCAGCAAGCGAGTGAACGCAGACGGCGCGTCGTTGGTGTGGATCGTTGCCAATACGAGGTGCCCCGTCAGTGCAGATTGAATGGCGATCTCTGCCGTCTCCGCGTCACGAATCTCACCAATCATGATCACGTCGGGATCGTGGCGCAGGATCGAGCGTAACGCTCGGGCAAATGTGTAACCAATATCCGAGTGTGTCTGAATCTGGGTGATGCCCGACATGCGGTATTCAACCGGGTCTTCTACCGTGACAATCTTTAGGCTGCGATCATTAATCGCCGACAGCGCGGAATAAAGCGTTGTACTTTTACCCGAGCCGGTGGGGCCGGTAACAAGCACGATGCCGTTCGGTTGTTTCAATATCTCTTGGAAGGCCTTCAGAATATCCGGTGACATGCCCAACGACGCCAATGAGAGATCCGCGCGTTCTTTTGGCAGCAGGCGCAGCACCAATGACTCGCCATGCACGCCGGGAATCGCCGAGACACGAATATCCATTTCGACACCCGACACACGAGTGGTGATACGTCCATCCTGCGGCAAACGTCGCTCCGCAATATCCAGCCCGGAAATCAATTTCACCCGTGAGGCGATGGCATCAAACCCATCTCGTGGCCGCGCCATCCGTGTTTGTAATACGCCGTCAACCCGTAACCGCACTTCAAAATCTTGTTCACCCGGCTCAATGTGGATGTCGGAGGCTCGTTCATCGACCGCTTGTGCCAGTACATTGTTTACAAATTCAATTACAGGCGCTTCCTCGGCGAGCTCACGCAGATAGTTCGCGTCGCCTAGATTGCCGACACGTACGCGCCCGCCTCTCTCGGTGTCCCGCAGCATCTGTGTCAGGCTCGCCATATCGTTACTACGCCCCCAGCAGAATTGAAAGGTCCTAGCGGTGGCGGCGTGGGCGACCAATTCATTCAACTCGCGATCGAGCGGATCTTTTGCCGCAATCAATAGCTGGTTGGCGCGCATAAACGGTACCGCTTCACGCCCCTGCCACCAAGATGTCGTGAGAGCAAAGAACGTAACAGCCTCCGCGACCTCAGCAATAGTAGGCAGCGCATCAGAAGCCAGTAGCGAAATATCCGTCTGCTCACTCAAGTGCGGTAATAGCGCCTCTTCAGACAAAGCGCCCATGCGCACTAACACCGCGCCCAGACGTCCACTTGCTGGCCGCAAGGCCGTGAGCGCTGCGACACCCGGCATCCCCTTACCCATCTCCTGCTGGAAGGCGAGCGCCTTTTCTACATCTGTTTGCGAAATTTTTCCCGCCGCTACCAGCCGAGCGCCGATAACGTCGTGGTCAAGAGCTGCTGTCATGATCGTTTGTGTTTGCATGCGCCTAGGTCCGGTGGGTCGGTATTGTAAAGCGTGCCCGCATAGACTATCGCCCGGAAAATTTATTGCGGCACTGCACGAACGACGTACTGCAGCGGCAATGCGTCTGCTAGCGCTATTTTGGGGTCAACGCCCGCTGTTTGAGCCATTTTCTCAATAATAGGTAAAAACTTTTCTCGACCCGGTTCATCGAAAATTCTAGACGTACCCGTCTCGATACGGAATCCAGCCTGCTCAAAAAGTTCAATCATCGTTTGTCTCGTAAACCAACGAAGATGTGTCTTATCTAGGAGTCCACTTGCCTCGTATCGAAAATCACCGATACTCAATTTCGCCTGTAAGGACCAGTGCTGTGCATTGGGAATACATGCGACCACCACTCCATTTTCCGGCATCGTCGCGCGGATGCGCTGAAGTACCGCCCAAGGATTCCGTAAATGCTCTAACGTATCGCCAAAAATCCAACAATCCGCATCGGCACAAGTCTGCCAAAACGCGTCTGGTGCGACTTCGATGTCCAGCGTCAAACATTCGTCGCAGTACCGCTCAGCAAGTACGGTGTATTGTTCATCAATTTCGATCCCCACGTAATGGCACGCGGGCGACAGCAACTTGAACTCCCGCGCAAGGGCACCAGAACTACATCCCACCTCTACGAGCCTTCGCGAGCCAAACGGGATAAGCCCTAGCGGGTCGGGATTATGGTGTTCATGGACAGGTGTTTGCTGCACTTAAGACCCCCATTTTTCGCGATATTTTTGATAAGCCTTGTGCCAAGCATAGGAACCAAAGCTTCCGCCGCTCTCGTGCGCCAATGCGATGTTGCACGTACCGCAGGTGACGCCCTTTGTCTCCGATTAACGACAAAAATCGAGGTGTTAGAAATGAAAATCGAACCGCCATCAAAAAACAGTTCGTTTGCCCAAAGAGTTGGGCTGTCCTAGCACCTGCCGCGTGTGCCACCAATTCATTTAACTCACGCTCCAGCGGATTTTTTGCCGCAATCAGCAGTTGGTTGGCACGCATAAACGGTACCGCTTCGCGCCCCTGCCAACAAGAAGTGGTCGACGCCAAGAGGGGCACAGCCTCCGCGACCGCAGCACTATCAGGCAGCGCATCGGAAGCCAGCAGCGAAATATCCGTCTGTTCACTCAACTCCGGTAACAGCGCTTCTTCAGACAGAGCGCCCATTCGCACCAGCACCGCCCCCAGACGTCCACTCGCAGGCCGCAAGGTCGTGAGTGCTGCGGCACCATGCATCGCTTTCCCCATCTCCTGTTGGAAGGTGAGCGCTTTTCCTACATCGGTTTGCGAAATCTTACCCGCTGCTACCAGCCGCTCGCCGATGGTGTCGCTTGTAATTTCTGCGGTCACGGTCATTCGAGTTCAAACACAGTGGATATACCGGTTGTGTCGTAAAGAATACTTCGAGTAGCGGCAGGAACCACCATGAACTAGTTCCACCGCAGCGACAAATACATCTCCGCAAACGTCGAATCTGACCGCTATCGGCAGCCATACCTACCGCTCATCAGCTACACAGCGAATAGCGCGTGAATGTGATTTTTTACACTTGCACTACGATTTAAGACAAAATATTCTCGCACATGCAGTGAGGCGACACAGTAGAGCAACATTCACATCTCAGGACTCGAGAAGTTACGAGAGATACTTAATGCGACTTCTCAAATCATCGACGATGTTGTAATATTGCAACACAACCGACACAAATCCGAGAGAAACGTATGCGGATTTGCAATGTGGCAAAGATTTCTTTACCATTGTCGAGACGTCGTTATAAACTCACGGCGTCAGCTAGGCGGAGTACGATTCTTTGAAGGCAATTCCATCGCGCCGGCGCGATTACAAAAAGAACGAGCTGCCAAGCTAAACCGTTATGAAAAATTTTCGTTAGATCTAACACAATCCTTCAAAGGAGACAGTAATGAGAGTTTCAAAGAATCAAATTACCCTGTTGAGCGCTGCGGTTAGCGCGTTGTTCGCAGTTGGTGCACAGGCGCAAAACGTGTTGCTGAGTTCATCAAACCCGACCGTTTCGGCGAGTACCGCTAGGGTCTACGTATCTGAAACCAACAACAACACTCCAATCGCTACTACTGGTTTTAACGTTAACACCATTTTGGGTATCGGTACTTCGTCGAACCAGCAGCGTTATGTGAAGTACACCCTGACCAATGCGACGTTCCAATCAGCAGTCTTGGGCAACAGCATCACTAACGTTGTTATTAACGCCAACACCGTCACAACCAACACTATTACGCCGACCGTCGCGTTTGGTGGTGCAGCGGGTACCAATAGCGTTATTTTCCAAATCACAACACCAAACGGCGCGAACATCGTTGATGGTATTCAATTTAATATTATCGGCGGCGTTAACGTAACTTCGGCCCCAACTACCGCTACGATCACCTACGAAGTTTATGAGTTCTTGTCTGACGCTCAGTCAGCGCCAACCAAAGTACTTTATGGCCCACGCACTGGCAATATCGCGTCGTTTGCGTCTGGTTATCGGTTCCAAAACAACAGCACCTCATTGCCGACCCAGGTTGCGACCTCCCTTTCCGGGTTCCTGAGCTTTAACAACGGTGCTTCCGGGTCTAGCGCAATTGCGGCCAACCAAGCGTTGCTCGGCTTGCTTGATATCGTTATTACGCCCAACTCCACCACTACCTTCCTGCCAAACGGGACCGCGATCGGTGCTCTTACCGATATCTTGGGTGCTTCCGGTTCGCAAGTAACGGTTACCGGTGATTTCTCGGCAGCAGCAGCCGCGAATAACGCCATCACGTTGAACAGTGTTAACGCAGTCGGCGGCACCCCGTTCAACGCGACCACAGTTGTGTTTAACATCGACGCGACAACGTTTGGTGTTAATAAACAGCTCCGGTACACTACGAATGGCACCTCGCAAATCGTAGCGGTCCCAAGCTATAGCGCTTCGTTGAGTGCTGCACCAAATGGCACGACGTTTAAGACCACAACGGCATCCATCTCGAGCATCGGATCGGTGACTCGTGACGGTTCTACGTATGAGTCGCCATGGGCATCGGCTACGCCTGGCTACCTCAGCCGCTACTTCCTGACACAAACATCAGGCGCGACGGTGACTTGGAGCGCGATTGTCAGAAGTCCAAATGGTCCTGTAACCGGTGGAACGACAAATGGCACGCTAGTATCAGGTCAAGTGAGCCAAATCACATTGGCCTCACTGTTGCCGACTGACACCTCGGCGCTCGTAGGTCCATTCCAGGTAACGTTTACGATTGCGGCTGATTCATCCCAAGTCCGCGGTACTTATGTGATTTCAAACACAAACACTGGAACTACGTCAGTTGTTCCGCTGTACCGCACATCCGCTCAGTAAGAGGCTTTATTTGACAAAAAAGGGAGCTTCGGCTCCCTTTTTTGTTTATTGAAATCACCAATAGCACATCGTCCCTCGCTCTGTACTCATGAACTCCGCCACATTTATCGAACGTCTACCATCCCTCTGTATCTCCATCCTTCTAGCAACGTTCCTCTGCTCACCCCGAGTCGATGCGGCTACCCACAAAATGCGTGCTGGCCATCACGAGCCCAACCTTGCGATCTTGTACGACCAAGTGATTGCCGAATTGAAGCGCGGAGAAACCGCCGTCTTCTTTGTTCCCCTAGACACAGCCGGCATCGATCAAACAGACCAGCCAGAATGGTGGAAGAACTGCACGTTAACTCGAATTATTTCTGCACACGGCATGGAGCAAGCAGCAGCGGTCAAACGCGCGATTTTGCAGCTTGGACTGCAGATCGATTTTGTTGTATCAAGCGAGTTGTGCAGCGCGTTATCAACCTATACATTTGTGCTTGGGAACAATCGGCTCCATCGTTTTTTCATCATCCCCGACCTCAATCCTCTCGAAGTCCGTCCACGTTCAGCCCTCAACGATTCCATTGCCGAAGCGCAGCTACGGTCTCACATTCAAAACCTATGGGTCGACTCGGTCAAATTTCTGTTTGGCTCCCCATTACCTCTATCTGCTGCCCCGCATCCGGTTATCGCTGATCTTTCGCCGGGCGAAAGCGCAATCTTCAAGGCTCCCCGCGACGCCGAACTGGTGTTGGTTGCACGCCTAAACTGGCGGCAGTGGGAGGAGATGGGCAATTATTTTGTTGCCAAGCGAGGAACCCCACCGAAAACCGCAAAAAAGGTAATAACGTCTCAAAAAGCGCAGTCGGATGAAAGAACGCAACCAGCATTACAGCCAATGCGCTAATCTACGCATTCGGCAACATGGAAACGCTTTATGCACGCGAATCAACGTAAGGTCTCGGGTTTCACTCTGATGGAAATGCTGGTGGTGTTGGCCATCATCGGCCTTATCGTTGGCATGGTCGGCCCGCGTATTTTGGGAACCGTCGACCGCGAGGCCCCCAAAATCGCCGCAACCCAGGCGAAACTCCTGCGCGGCGCTATTGAGAACTTCCGCTTAGATGTAGGTCGGTATCCGACGACACAAGAAGGCTTGGCGGTGCTGATTACCAAACCTATCGATACAACGATTGCCGCGCGTTGGCGCGGCCCGTATACCGATGGTGATGTGCCGATGGATCCATGGAAGAATCCGTATCAATACAGCCTGCCGGGATCGAATGGCCAACCCTTTGCGTTGTATTCAATGGGCTCCGACGGGAAACGCGGTGGTGAGGGTGACGCAGCAGATATTGGAATTCTTCCGCCAGGGTAGCGTGCGACCCAATAAAAGTACGACGGTAAGTCCGCTAGCACCGCATTACCGAAGATCGATATCAGCAGGTGCGGCGCCGATTGCCCGCCTGCTCCAGGCCATCCGATAAGCCCGCTCAAGACTGTCGATCATGCTCTCTGTGCACATTAGCAACGATTGACTCATCCGATCGCGAAGTCCTTGATGAAGCGACTTTAGCCGATCCAAGTCCGTGGCGAGATCCGTCGCCTTTTTGACATATTCAACCTCTGACTCTGCGACTAAGTCTTCACAACCCACCGCAGAAAGAACACTCTTCGCTGCGCCCCCAAAACCTCGCGGCAGCCACATTGCAATGACCGGTACACCAGTCCAAAGGGCATCACAGACAACAGTTCCACCTACATACGGGAAGCTATCTAACAGAATGTCGACTTCCGCTAGATGCCGAAAATAGGTCTGAGGATCAGATAGTCCGTAAAAATTAACGCGCGAAGCGCCAATTCCCCTTCCTCTAAAGAACTGCAAAATTTTGCTTTGCTGGTGCCGTGACGGTACCACCATCGAAATGCAACTATCGGGCGTTGCCGCGAGGATTTCAGCAAAGCACCTCAGCGCAGAATCCGTTAGTTTTGACGATGCCGAAAACACGCCAAAGCTAATTTTTTTGTTTATCTCAAACGGGCTCCGACTTCTTTCTTCACCGTCCACAGACGGTCGATAACAGTACTGCGATGGCAGCCTGATCAATCTTTCTGTAAAGAGCGACTCCGTCAGGCTAGGTGGATTCGCCGCGAAATCCGTAATATGGTAGTCAATCGCTGTGGTCCCCATGGATGCTAGGTACCCTAGCCAAGACATTTGCAACGGCGCAGGGCGTCGACGCAACACCTGGAATCGGTTTCCAGCGATGTAGCCTGACAGGTCTACGATGATATCGATACCAAGTCCCTCGATCCATTTCGCCGCCTCTTCATCGTTGTAAACTGAAAGGTCGTGGAACTCATCCGCGGCGTCGATGTATTCACGCGTGATCTCGTCACGCCCGCCAACACTTGAAAGCGCGTAGATGCGAAAATTCTTGCGATTGTGCGCGCGCATAACATGTGGAACAAAACAGGTGATTGGGAAGCGACGAAAATGGTTGGAGAAGTAGGCAATTTTTAGGAGCGACTTCTCGGTATCCCTCACTTCGTGAACGGACGGCGTAATAACCGCATCGCGTGCGCTGGAATAACGAATGTGCACCTCGCGTAGCGCCTCAGCATCTACTCCATCGCTCGCAGTTGCCGCCATGGTCCAATTCGACCCTCCCTCATCATTCTTTGGATCCAACACAAATGCCGCTTCAGAAAGCGCCACGGCTTCCTTCTGGTACCCACAGTTAAATTGAGCGGCCGCTGCCATCCGAAGTGCAAGTGCATAGCCTGGGTTGATCTTGGCTGCGCGTAGGAACGTTTCCCGTGCCGCATCATTCTTTCCCGCCTTTTCCTGCGCGTGCCCAAGTTCGCATAAAAGTTGTGCCTGCAGTGGAAGGTATTTGGACGCCCTCTCAAGTTCGCGAACAGCTTCTGCAAACATCCCTTGATCAAGATAAGTTAGACCCAATTGCTGCAGACGCCGGCCCTCCAAAATGGGGCTCAGTTTGACCCCTCGATGTCCGCCCCGCAACATATCTTCAGCCGCCGCAAAATTCTGCATCAGCCGGTGAGCACCAGCGATGATTAAAGTCACCTCATAACGCTTAACACCATCCAATACGGCAAGTCTACTTGCAAGATTCAGCGCGATGCTCGGTTGCCGCCCCAATATCGCAACGGTCGCACAAATCTCGATCGCCTCCGCACTTTTGGGCTCATCAAGCATCCACTTCTCGGCAGCAAGATAGGCTTCGTTAACTTCCCCCCTGCTTAGACAAGCGGCAATTTGGGCTTTCCTATGTAAAGCAGACATTGCTGCTAGCCGTGCAATGCGTAGATGGCAGTCGCCAAGGCGCCACTCACTAAGGTATCTCTGTCGATAATTCCCCTCATGACCGCCACTTCTCCATATATCGCTGGTAGCTCTTCAACCAGGCATCTGACCCAAAAGAGCCGCCACTTTGGTGAGTGATACTAATCGGCCAAGTGCCCAAGCCTACACCCGTTTCGCGCGCACTTCTGCAAAAATCCATGTCGTAAAAATGAAACTCGAACCTCTCATCGAACTCCAAACGTCTAGAGGTCCAAACGCTACTTTTCACGCAAAGCAAAACCCCATCTAACAGCTCACACGCCTGTTTTGCGGGCCCAAAATAAGTGATAGCAGAAAATGGTTGTGGGCCGTGAGCAACAGCACCGCTGAGGTATTTTGGTTCATCCCAAACCAGAGATGCAGTTGCGGAATCAGACGGAACAGCCTGAAATGCCCAAGCCGGTTGGAAAGGTTGTCTGCGTAAATTGCCAGCGACGCCGACAATATCGAAGACCGCCAAACTCTCCGATAGGGTCGACGTCAAGAAGATATCCTCAAGCCAAACATCGTCATGGACAAAAACCAGAATAGAGTCGGAATGGGCCAACCGAGCCGCAGAATTGTAGACGGTCGGCAATCCTGTTTTGTTGTTAAACGCGATGCGATGTACGAGTTTCTCTTGGTAGGAAAGCCGCTTAAGCGACTGTCCCAGTGGCGAGCGACTCCAAAACTCTTCCTCGGAAAAACGTGTGGCGCTAATGATCTCGATTGAGTTACTCACGGCAATATTTCTCTAAACTGCGGATTTTTGTCCAGCAAATGAACAAGACTGGGGTCTGTAGGCCAAAGTTGCGGAAGAAGTAACGAAATCTATGCCTAAATTGCGGATCCGTGTGGGCTTACAATTTTCACAGTTTTGATCCGCCTATCCTCGGTTTGCAAGATTTCCACCGTTAAGTCCTGAACTTTAATCGAAGTTCCGGCCTCCGGAATATTCTGTAACTGCTCCAGCAAGATACCGTTCATTGTCTTGGGGCCGTCCAACGGGAAGGCATAACCCAGCTTTCGATTCAACACACGCAGGGGGCAAGACCCCTCGACAATGATGCTGCCGTCTTCCTGGCGTCGGAACATGCCTGCGTTCATAGGTGATTGGCTCGTGAACTCACCGACGATTTCCTCCAAGATATCTTGTAACGTCACCAAGCCCTGTATTTCGCCGTACTCGTCAACCACCAGCGCCACACGCCGCTGCTGCTCCTGAAAATGCGTTAGCTGTTGCAACAGCGGCGTGCCTTCGGGAATGAAATAGGGGTCACGCATAATCTCGCGTAGTGTTTCCTTTGAGAGCGGGTCTCTCTCCGAAGCATTCAGCACCTTGCGAACGTGGACAATGCCAATCACATTGGAAAGGTCGCCTTCATAAACAATCAGCCGCGTGTGATGCGATGTCGATAGAGCATTACGAATGACCTCAATCTTGTCGTCGATATCCACACCTTCGATCAACGCTCTAGGCGTCATGGTGTCATCGACCGTCATGTTCTCAAGATCGAACAGATTCACCATGATGTTATGGTGTTTCTTGGGAATGAAATGACCGCCTTCCAGAACGAGGGTTCGCATCTCCTCCATAGAAAGTGATGCTGCTCCTTCCACCACCGGCTTGATTCGGAATACACGCAAAATCGCACGGACCAGCGCATTGATGAACCACATGATCGGCAGAGTAATTCTGACCATCGGCGAGAGGACATAACTCGCAATTAGTGCAAGGCGCTCAGAGAAGCGCGCGCCAAATACCTTTGGCAAGATTTCGGCAAATATCAAGATCGAAAGTGAGGCGGCGCCGGTCGCGATACCCAGTACGTATTCCCCGTCGCCAAACAACCGCCGACAAATCTCTGCTACTAAGATGGTGGTCGCCGCGTTCAGCACGGTATTGCCGGCCAAGATAAATGACAGCAACTCTTCGGTCTTGTCAAGTAGACTTTGAGCAAGTCGCGCACCGCGTGAGCCCTGTTTGACTAGGTGACGCAACCGATAGCGGTTGAGCGCCATCATGCAGGTTTCGGATAACGAGAAAAACCCTGAGCCTACCAAGAGACCTGCCAGCGCCAGAAACAGCCAACTCAGGGGGAGATCATCGGTCATTTGCGTCGATGTCGCGACTTTGCTTCAGCCATTGCCTCACACTCGCTTCAGAATCACTTCAAGCACGAACTTGCTGCCGACATAGGACAGCAGCAGCATGACAAATCCGATCAAGGTCCATCTGACTGCTAACCGGCCACGCCAACCCGCGATGAATCTCCCTGACAGCAAACCGCCAAACACAAACCAAGACAGCACCGAGAAAACCGTCTTATGGTTCACCTGAAATGGCTTGCCAAACAACACTTCAGAAAAGAAAACACCGGAAATCAGGGTGGCGGTCAACATCAGAAACGCGATCCACAACAATTGAAACATGAGTTTTTCGATGCGCAACAGGGGCGGCAGATCGCGCTGCTCACTGGCGATATTTCCGGCCAACAACTGTTTTTGCAAAAAGAGAATCAATAACGCGTGGAGCGCTGCGACCGTGTAGAGCGCGTAGGCAAGAATCGCCAAGATGATATGCGCCGCAAACGCCAGCTTTGCGCCGTCATACTCAATCCAGATGTAGGACGGCAGCCACATCACCATTGAAGCCGACCAAGCACCAACTGGCGCTAGGTAAAGGTTGGCAAGCCTTGTGAGGCGCGCATCATTGCCCACCATGATGTAGCTAAGCAATGTCAGCCAAACAATCAGCGAAATGGCGTGGGAGAAGCCGATGTTGATACCCCCTTCGCCTTCACCAAACAGCGCCCATCCCAACGACACTGCATGCATCACCAGCGCCGCCGCCAGCACGATCACAGGCCAGGCGGCTGGTCGCACCGACCGCTGCGATTCACGCGTTGCCAGCCAAGCCCCGCACGACGCGGTGAGGTAGAGGATGGCAGTGATAAAATTGGGGTCTGTCATTGATGGCTCGAGTTCACTACCTTTTTTGGGGTTGAAGCGGGTTATAGGGCCTATACCTATAAGCAAGTCGCCGGATGTGGTTCGCCGCCGCAAGATATTGCTACCAGTTTACCTTCTCCAGTGCCCCACAGCTTCCCAAAAACATCGCTTCAGCCAATCACCAAAGTAATGCTCCATGCTCGATAACCTTACCAATAGACTCAACGGCATCGTCAAACACCTGCGCGGACAGGCGCGTCTGACCGAAGACAACATCGCCGACGCACTGCGCGAAGTGCGGATGGCGCTGCTAGAAGCAGACGTTGGTTTGCCGGTGGTAAAGGACTTCATCAGTAACGTCAAAGCCAAGGCATTGGGTGCTGATGTCTTGCAAAGCCTGACCCCGGGGCAAGCGCTAGTCGGCATTGTCCATCAGGAACTGATCGGGTTGATGGGGGGCGATTCATTGTTCGAAGGTACCCAGCCGCGCTTGCCGGACTTAAACAGGTTGCCGGTCAATCTTTCGACCACCCCGCCCGCCATTATCCTCATGGCCGGCCTGCAGGGCGCCGGCAAGACCACCAGCGCAGGCAAACTCGCCAAGCTGCTAAAAGAACGGTTCAAGAAGAAGGTACTGGTCGTTTCAGCCGACGTCTACCGCCCGGCCGCCATTGAGCAGCTTAAAACCTTGGCATCACAAGTCGGCGTAGATTTCTTCGCGACTGACATCAGCCAGAAGCCGGTCGACATTGCGCTCGCCGCCAGGCAGTGGGCCAAAACGCATTTTCACGATGTGTTGATCATCGATACGGCCGGCCGACTCGCCGTTGACGAAGTGATGATGGCCGAGATCCGGGCGATTCATGCGGCAGTCGAGCCTATCGAAACACTTTTCACGGTTGACGCCATGCAAGGGCAGGACGCCGTGAATGTCGCGAAAGCCTTCAATGACGCGCTGCCATTGACCGGCGTGGTGCTGACTAAGCTCGATGGTGACTCCCGGGGTGGCGCGGCGCTATCAGTCCGGCATATCACGGGTAAACCAATCAAACTGGTCGGCGTTTCGGAAAAAATGGATGGATTGGAGGCCTTCTATCCGGAGCGCATGGCATCCCGCATCCTCGGCATGGGCGATGTGCTCTCGCTGGTAGAGGCCGCTCAACAATCGGTCGATACGGCGGAAGCACAAAAACTTGCGGAGAAATTCAAGAAGGGCAAAGACTTCGATTTCGACGACTTCAAAATGCAGCTCACCCAGATGCGCAAAATGGGTGGCATGGGTGCGTTGATGGATAAAATGCCCGCCCAGCTGAGTCAAGCCGCGCAGATGGCGCCCGACCTTCAAGAAAAGCAGTTACGTCGTACTGAGGGCATCATCAATTCCATGACACCACTTGAACGTCGTAAGCCCGAATTACTGAAAGCCACGCGCAAACGGCGCATTGCTGCCGGAGCGGGTGTGACGGTGCAGGAAGTGAATCGTATCCTGACACAGTTCGAACAAATGCAAAAGATGATGAAGATGATGAAGGGCGGCGGTATGGCAAAGATGATGCGCGGCATGAAGGGCATGATGCCGGGGATGCGATAACCGATGGACCTGTCTCTAGAAACTCAGAATCCTGACAAATTAAGACCAATGAAAAGCGAAATCGAACAGCTTGCAGAAGCCCAACGACTCAAGGACTCCGGAAACCTTGACGCCGCTGAGGATATCTGTAGAAGACTTCTTTCGAATCAACCAAAAACCGCTAGCGCGCTTCACTTGCGCGGCGTCATCTTGCATCTTCGCGGATATCAGGCAGAAGCAATTCAGTCGCTGCAGGACGCTGTGCGGGTCGAGCCGAACAACGCGGGTTATCTCGTTACATTGGGGGGCAATCTTGCCATCGCCGGGCGCATGGATGACGCAACTGAATGCTTTCGAAAAGCAGTCGCTGCGGATTCCGCCTCAGTGGAGGCCCACTACAACTTAGGGCTTACATTCAAGCATCGAAAGGAGTTCGCCAAGGCTGAGAGATGTTTTTCTGCCGCTCTGGAGCTCGCACCGTCACACGTAGACGCAGTCGCAAATCTTGGATTCGCCGTATTCAATCAGGGCAGATCGGGGGAAGCAAAGAAAATATTCGCTCGGGCACTCACGCTGGCACCCACACACCCTTTCTCTATAACCTGCCTAGCGAGAATCCTCGTCGACGAGGGCAAACGGGAGCAAGCCGAAGCATTGCTGGGCGCGTTTGACCCGAAGGGCTCCGAGGCTCACTTATATCAACTCGTGAGCGTTTACGAACATCTGGCAAACAACGCGTTAACCATAAGCGCACTGCGCCATCTCGTGGAGAGATACCCGAATTCTGCAGGCGCGCACGCTGCACTAGCTACCGCTCTGATTGGCGACATGCAGATGGCAGAAGGCATCATTATCGGCCAGAAGGCGATTAGCCTCGACAGCAATTGCGCCGCTGCATGGTGCTCGCTCGCGATGGCGTATCAACACAACGGGCTACGTGACGAAGCTTATGACGCCTTCACCCGAACGATTAAAATTACACCGAACATTGGACCCAGGGTAATGCGCGACTTGATGCTACCTTGCATCATGGGAACGCGAGACGAGGTCCAAAAATCTCGAAAATTGTTCGAGCAGAATCTCGATACACTTATTTCGGAAAACTTAGTTTCGGAAAACCCGCTCGGTGAAATAGGCTTTACTTACTTCTATCTGGCTTTTCATGGCGAGAATGATGTTCATCTCCAGAAGAAAATTGCACAGTTCTATGAAAAGACTGCGCCGTCATTAAAGTTCGTTGCGCCACACTGCCGTTCCCGGCAAAACGTCAAGCCAAAATCAACACGGATTCGCGTTGGGTTTTATTCCCATTTTATTGCGGCGCACTCCGTTACATTTGCATTTGCAAAAACCTTGGAAGCCTTGAACGCAATCGGCGAAATTGACATTTACCTCATTACCGATGCTGTGCTTAGCGCTGACGTAGTTGCCAAAATGTATCCCACCCTCAAGGACAGGACGATACAAACAACTAGGGATTTGCAGAACACCCGAGATGTAGTGTCGTCGCTTGAGTTAGACATCTTGGTTTATTTGGATATTGGGATGGATCCATTTACTTTTCTGCTTGCTTTCTCGCGACTCGCCCCTATTCAATGTGTCATGACCGGCCACCCAGTCACGACCGGAATTAGCACGATCGACTACTTTTTTTCGTCCGAACTTACGGAACCCGACGATGGGCAAGAACACTACTCTGAAAAGTTGATTCCCTTTAGACATGTTGGATTCGTGTTTAACCGAATAACAATGCCGGCAGCTGTTAAGCCCCGCGCCGAATTCGGTATGCCCGATTCAACGCGCATCTATCTTTGCCCCATGACGCTGCAAAAGATTCATCCGGATTTCGATGATGCAATCGAAAAAATTCTGCGGCTAGACGGTGGAGGTGCTGTCGCATTCGTTGACAGTCCCCAAACTCCTGAATGGGGCCGGCAACTTAGAAGGCGTTTCGAAAAAACAATTGATCCTTCCCTGCGGGAACGAATTGTGTTCCTGCCTTGGGCAATGAACTCACAAGACTTTCTTTGTATGATCGCGCAAAGTGACGTGGTTTTAGATCCATTTCACTTTGGCACTGGAACCACTAGCATCTATGTATGTACGGCAGGAACCCCTTTTGTAACTAAGCCAGCCGCATACATGCGGGGCAGAGCTGGGTATGCCTACGCTACTTTGGTTGATATTCCCGAATGTATCACCTGGGATGTTGACAGTTATGTATCGATGGCGGTACAGATTGCAACAGATGGCGAGCTGCGTTCAAGACTTAAAGCAAAGATATTGAAAAACAACCATCGAATTTTCGAGAACGCCCAAGTTGGTTCAGAATTTGCGGCCACACTTAAACAACTCGCAGCAACTCATTTACAGGCTGGCTAAACAATGTCAACAGTATCGACTCAGCAGCACCTCGCGCGAGCACAGCAATTACAACAGACGGGAAATCTCGCCGAGGCGGAGCGCGTCTGCCGGGACGCCTTGCTGCTAGCGCCAAACTCAACGGAGATATTGAGCCTAACGGGTGTCTTGCTTAGCCAGACCGGCCGCCACGACGAGGCTTTAGTAATACTAAAGCGCGCATCACAGTTAGCCCCTGAGAGTCATGTTTGTTTGTTTAACCTCGGCTCCGTACACGCTGCCAAGGAGCAGTACCAAGCGGCTGAAGATTGCTTCAGAAGAGTGCTTGCCATTTCTTCAAGCTTGCCGGAAGGGCACTACAACCTCGGCAACGCACTTAAAGATCAACGCCGACTCGAAGAGGCTGTCGCTTGTTATCGCAAGGCCATCCAGCTCAGATCCAGCTATGCTGCGGCGTGGAGCAACCTTGGCTCTGCCTACATTCATCTTGTAAGGCCGACCGAGGCATTAGCGGCAATGCAAAGAGCGCTTGCGCTTAACCCCAAATCCCCATCTGCATTAAATAACCTAGCGACCATTGCTCGGAACAAAGGCGATCTCGAGGGCGCCCTTCAGCACGCGGTCAACGCTCTCGGTGCCAACCCCAATTTCGCCGACGCGTACTTCACGCTGGGCTCAATACTGATCGCTTCGCTTGACTACCAGAAGGCGATTATTGCCTATGAAAAAGGAGCCGCGCTCAAGCCGGCATCAAGAACTGCTCTGACCGAGCTGGCAAATGCCTACGCGATGGCGGGCGCGCACGCGGGCATCGTTGACACCATGCGCCGCATACTGAAGATAGACCCTGCCGACGCGCGGGCGCATATGTATTTGGGCATCACACAAATGGAGCGCGGCTTTTACGACGAAGCCGAACATGCGTTCCGAGCATCGCTGGACATCATTGACGATGCCGCCGTGCGCATTAGACATGCGTTAAGCATTCCACCGATTCTTGGATCCGCGGAGGAACTTAAAGAAGTTCGAGAGAAGCTGGACGCTAGGTTGGACGAACTGATGCAACAATCCGGATTCATTGCTGACCCGTATTCCGAACAGCTGGGAACAAATTTTTTCCTTGCGTATCACGGGCTGAATAATCGCGTAACGCAGAGCAAAATTGCGCGCCTCTATCGGCAGTACGCGCCGTCGCTGAACTTTGTCGCTCCACACTGTAGCCGCCCAAGAGAAAAAAAGGACCGGATCCGGGTAGGATTCATCTCGAAGTTCATTTATCGCCACTCGGTGGCAATTGCTTTTAGTCGAGTGATCATGGCACTTTCAGAAATGCCGGACTTAGAGTTGTTCGTGATTTCCACCACTAATTTCCAAAACGACCAAGTCAAAGATGTGTACTCTGCCTATAAGGGAACATTTGTCTGCATACCGGGTTCTGTGGCCTACGCACAACAAGCCATCAGCAATCTTGAACTAGATGTGTTGATTTACCTCGATATCGGTATGGATCCCTTCACCTTCATGTTAGCCTTCTCGCGATTGGCACCCGTTCAATGTGTCGCCACCGGCCACCCCGATACGACAGGAATCGACACGATAGATTACTTCATCTCCGAAGATGCCGCAGAGCCAGAAGATGCAGATAGCCACTATTCTGAGACACTCGTTCGATTACCATCTGGCGGCTTCGGTTTCCCGCGCCCATCCGTGCCCACTTTGTCAAAAACAAGAGCGGATTTTAGCTTGCCTCTCACTGGAACGCTGTACCTGTGCCCTATGATGTTGCAAAAGCTCCATCCAGACTTCGATTTGGCAATGTCTGAAATACTTGACCTCGATCCAACTGGACACATCATACTGTTTGAGAGCTTCCAGCACCAAAAATGGGGGGAACTATTACGTTTGCGCTTAGACGCTACGATGACGCCAACTGCGCGGAAGCGTGTTGTTTTTATCCCGTGGATCCACGATCCAGATGACTTCAAGCGGATCTTGGCGCTGTCAGATGTAATTCTCGATCCATTTCATTTTGGTATTGGGACAACTGGTGCATTCGCGTTCGCAGTGGGAACTCCCGTTGTTACCCTTCCCGGGAAATTCATGCGTGGTAGGGTTGGTTTGCAGTACTACAAAGCTCTAGGCGTCATGGATTGTGTCGCGGCAAACAAAGAAGACTACGTCAAGAATGCAGTAGAAATTGGGACAAATCCGACTCTTCGTGAGGCGATCAAGGAGAAAATCCTCTCTAGTAATCACAGAATTTTTGATAACTCGTTGGCCTATCAGGACTATTCGGACTTTATCCGGCGTGTTGTCCAGGACGACCGCATTGGCCTAAACTCCAAGACGGTCAGTAACCCAACCTCGTAGTTTGGAGACTTTTCTTTTCTGGCCGAATCGGTCGGATATATGAACGCTGATTTTTCAGTCAGCAAGCGATGTTTCTGCAACGCCCCGTGGCACGAAAAGAAGCTCTCCAAATCATCGCGCTAGCCGGTTTGCCACGCTCTTTCTTTTAGGTCAGGAATTATTGCTTTAGGTCGCATCGCCGCCGTAACCGACACTTCCCGGAAGCGCCTACCCGCAGGCTAAGGGGGCATATTTGCGCTAAAGTAGCGGCCATGGGAAATGAAGCAAAACCTTCGCTCTTTGTCTACTGTGCCGGCGGATATGGCAAGGAAGTCATGGATGTGGCAACTCGCGCTAACGCGATCCACGGTTACTGGCAAAGTATTTCGTTCATTGATGACGTGTGCAAAGACAACGTTCGGTACGGCGCCACGGTCTTTGACTTTGCGCAGATGTGCGAGCTGTTGGCAAAAAATGTCGGGGAAGTCATTATCGCGAACGGCGAGCCTGCTGCTCGCTTAGCGCTGCGTAACAAGCTGGAGGGCAAGGGTATTCGTTTGGGAAAGTTAATCGATGATTCCAGTATTGTGGTGCCCTCTGCGCGTCTTGCTGCTGGCGTGATCGTCGCTCCGCTGTGCTCGATTTCGAGTGACGCCGATCTGGGAACCAACGTCTCGGTTAACACGATGTCGATTGTCGGTCACGACGTAGTTGTAGGCGAAAATACGGTGATTTCATCGATGGTTAACATCGGCGGAAGTACCATTATTGGTAAGGACTCTTACATTGGCATGGGCGCTTTGATAAAAGAGGGAATCAAGATCGGCAATGAAGTCATTATCGGAATGGGTTCAGTGGTCTACAGCGATATCCCGGACAACGTCATCGCATTAGGCAACCCTGCGCGTCCAATGCGTCCAAATACAGACAAGAGCGTATTTAGGTAAAAATAGGAAGACAGTAATGAGCAATAAGGAAAAGTACGATAACGTTTTCATTGAATGCTTCGGCGTCGAGCCGGAAGTTCTCAATGAAAAATTCGTTTACCAGTGTGTGCCCACTTGGGATTCGGTGGGCCACATGGGGATGATTGCAGCCCTCGAGGATGCGTTTGGCATCATGATGGAGACAGACGACATCATCGATTTCGGCTCTTACACGATCGGCATTGAAAAACTCCGCAAATACGGAGTTGACGTTTTTGCATGAGTTTTTTTCGCGCCGGCGGATTAGACTCGGCGGCACTCTACTTGGAAAACGGCAGGTGTATCAACTACGCTGAGCTGACTCAGGAAGTTGAGGGCTTCGGTCACGCATTTGCTGAGAGCGGAGTCGTTTTTTGCTTGTGTAACAACGATTTTCCTTCGCTCCGCTGTTATCTTTCGACGCTCGAAGGTGTGGCCACTGCACTGTTGCTGCCGGGTTCTATTCAGAAGCCACAGCTCGATACCCTACTCGCCGCTTATGCGCCAAGGTATCTATTCCACAATCGACCCGATTTATTGGACTATGGCGCGACGATCTGGAGTGCCGATGGCTACTCGCTGGTCAAGTGTCTAAAAAGTCGCCCCTATGAGATACACCCAGACCTTGCCTTATTGCTGGCGACCTCCGGTTCCGCTGGATCTCCAAAGCTTGTTAGGCTCTCTCTGCGCAATCTCGAGGCCAATGCCGATGCGATAATTAAATATCTCGGCATTGATGCTGGAGAGCGCGCCATCAGCACGCTGCCGATACACTATTCTTACGGGTTATCCGTCATTAACAGTCACCTGAGAGCGGGCGCATCCGTTGTGCTAACCAATCGCTCCCTTATGGATCCGGAATTTTGGCGCTTGGTTCGTCGGCACGAAGTGACAAGCTTTTCAGGAGTGCCCTACACCTACGAAATGCTGCTCAAGTTACGCATTGAGCGCCTCGACATGCCAACGATGAAGACGATGACCCAGGCTGGCGGCAAACTGGCTGCTGACAAGACAAAGTTGGTCGCAGATGCTTGCTCAAAAAAGGGTATCCGTTTCTTCAGCATGTATGGCCAGACCGAGGCAACCGCGCGAATGTCTTACCTTCCTTCAGAACGTGCATTCGATAAAGCCGGAAGTATTGGACTCCCAATACCCGGTGGCAGCCTTTGGATTGAAGACGAGCAAGGCAATGTCATCAACCAACAGGGCGTGATTGGGGAACTTTGCTTTCGCGGCCCGAACGTGTCGTTGGGTTATGCTACGACCTACGCTGATCTCGCCGTCGGCGACGTAAACTTGGGCGTACTTAAGACTGGAGATCTAGCCAGTTTCGACGCAGATGGTTACTTCCAAGTCGTCGGCCGCTTGGGCCGATTCTTAAAAATCTTTGGCGTGCGAGTTTCGCTTGATGCGGTGGAGTCATTGCTTGCCGACCAAGGCTTTCACGCTGCCGCATTTGGAAACGACGATTCCCTCAATGTGTGTCTTTACGGCCCTAACGCTGGTGAGCCCAAAATCATTAGGACACAGCTGTCCGCCAGCCTAATGATCCACGAGTCCGCGATTTCGGTTTTTGGATTGGCGGACTTGCCGCGACTATCCAACGGCAAAGTGGATTATCAAACACTAAGTAAAGAGCTCATCCGAAAATGATCGACGTCGCCCCATACGGCCTAGAACAGCGCGCCAAACTGGAATACCTGCTCGCAGAGCTCAATCGTCTTTCCAGCCTACATTACGACCACTGTGAGCAATACCACAGTTTGATCGACGCACTTCGCAACGGCTACGCAACGGCAGATACACTTGAAGCGGTCCCGTTCCTCCCCGTACGATTATTCAAGCATCACGAGCTATTGAGCGTCCCCAAACAAGACGTCGTTAAAACAATGACCTCGTCAGGCACTGGAGAACATGGGGTTTCGAAAATTTTTCTCGAC